>CAYUAG010000028.1:0-35175 GCA_964442615.1 uncultured bacterium | reverse complement strand
TATAAATAAAATATAAAGAAAATTGAATAAAAAAAATTTTTCTTGCAATTCGAAAAAAAATAATTTACATTTATATACTAAAAATAATATTTTTAAACTAATTCAGCAATCTTTTCAAAGATTATTAGTTTACCGAAATCAAAGAAAGAGGAGAGACATGTCTATTAACATAATACGCCAAAAGAAAAAATTTTATCCCAATCCTGAGAGGATTATTGCACGCCATTACATACCATGTAATAAGGATCAGGCCCGGAATATTATTAAGAAAATTCTCAAAATGTCCGATCAAGAGGTTAAAACCGTATTTGATTATATCTTAAGAAATTTCTCCCACCGCTATCGAAACATCACCCGTATATTCGAAAATAATTTTAACAATATCAAACCTATTTTAGCTGAATTAAACATAAATGAAGATACTCTGTCCACTGAAAAAAAAATCATTATAGGTGCATATTTCACCCGGGAATACTCCTTTGAATCAGCCGCTTTTTTTAATCCGTCCATTGTGGAAGACCCCTACCAAAGTGATCTGAAAATCGGCCAAAAAAGAATTATCGTCAGTTTCCGAGCTACAGGTGAAAGTCACATCTCCTCTATCGCTTTTCGCAGCGGTATTATCAACGAAAACAATAAACTAACCTTCGAACCGCCTGGTGACCTGGTTGATTTACCCGAGATTATTACACGCTACGTCTACAATAAAAAAATCTTTCTCCGTAAACTTGACGAGATGAACATCAAAAAAGATATCATTGACATAGTCATGGATCAACTGAGGGATGAATTCACCTACGGTGAACTCCAGGCTGCGATCTCTAATATCAAAAAAAAGGATCTTTCCTATACCAGGCAAAAAGTTATAGAATCCATAAACTGGCTGGCCACATCCCATTACGAGGTTAGCTTCTCCCTGGACACAGCCATTTCTGAACGCATTCTCTATCCTGTTTCCTATACTGAAAGCAACGGAATTGAAGATGCCCGATTCGTCCGATTCATTAATGATGATGAAAGCATCACCTACTATGCAACCTATACAGCTTACAACGGATTTACTATCCTCCCGAAACTCATCGTAACCAAGGACTTCTACCATTTCCAGGTTGAACCCCTCCATGGTGAATATGCTCAGAATAAAGGCATGGCTCTATTCCCTCGTAAAATCAATGGCAAGTACACCATGCTTTCCCGCACTGACGGTGTTAATAACTATATAATGGTCTCCCATGATATCCATCTCTGGCAAAATGCCCAGATAATACAGGAACCCCTTTACCCCTGGGAACTGGTAAAAATCGGGAATGCTGGTTCTCCTATTGAAACCGAACACGGCTGGCTGGTTATCACTCATAGTGTAGGTCCCATGCGTACCTACAGTTTGGGAGCCATCCTGCTGGACCTCAAGGATCCCTCAAAACTTATCGGTCGGCTCAATGAACCTCTTTTAGTTGCCAACAGCGAAGAGCGGATTGGCTATGTTCCCAACGTTATCTACTCCTGTGGTTCAATCATCCATAATGATCAACTCATCATTGCTTATGGAATGTCTGATTATGCCTCTTCTTTTGCCATTGTGTCTCTCAATGAACTATTAAGTGCCTTGTTACCTCAATCAGAGATAAAAAAAACACCCGCTTCCATAAGCCGGGCTTCTATACTAGTGGTAGAAGATGACCCCACAGTCCAGAAACTAATCCATAGAATCCTCACTGAGAAAGGACATGAGATTAAGCTTGCTTCAGACGGCATTGATGCTCTGATGTGGATTGCCAAACAAAATTTTGACCTGATCATCTCAGATATCCGCATGCCCAACCTCAACGGAATTCAGCTTTTGGAACAAATGAATAAAAAAGAAATACGAATCCCTGTCATGTTCATCACCGGCTTTCACAATCTTGAGTATGAATTAAAAAGTAAGGAACTCGGTGCAGTAGGATATATAAAAAAGCCTATTACCAGAGATATACTGCTTAAAAAAGTAAAACAATTGATAGATATTACTTAATTAGATTAAATATATATTATGATAGATGAATAATAGAGCAATTTACACATACCCTGAACTTATCAACTATGAAAATATGAATGGATTCAACTAATTTTCCTCACCAGGTAAACTTTGGCCAGAAAGGTTCGACTTCTTTTGAAATCCATGTATACTGTGAACACAAGACTTCGAATTGGAGTGAATCCTCCCTTAACAATCCATCTATTGACTTGTTCCTCTATGTGACGGCATATGGTAATTGGTGCACCTTATTTGGTGTGCTCAGCACTTATCAGTACTCGGGATTCTTGATCCGTACTGTAGTTCCCCACCACAAAACCGAACAATCCCCCCTTACTCAGAATCCGATCGTTCGCTCTGAATATCAATGACAAATCATCAAAAAAATTGAGTACATCTAAGCACACAGCATGGTTCGGTGACTGTGGTTTGTAGTGATAGGGTATGTCGCTCAGGCCATGTTGTAGCAGGTCATATGCAAATCCTTTTATCCGTCCGGCAAAGCAGCCAGCATCTCTGAAGAAACGTCCATGCCCTATACTTTCAAATCCCTCTGTAGGACAACACAGAACTCAAACCAGTACCAATACCCATATTCAGGATGGACTGACCCAGTTCTATGTATGTGTATGCCTAACAAAAAACCACTTCCGGTGTCAACCATCCGCTGGCCTCTGCTTCTCAGTCATACTCTTGGACATTAAACCTGTTTGATTTTTTTATTCATTGCCCACATCTTTCTTCTGTTTCAGAATCCAACATATTACTATCCTTCTAAAAATAATCCCCACAAACAGTCAATGTCAGAAACTTTTACCTGTTCAATATTTATCCCATTAAGTATGACTGGTAATTTTTTTCTGAAAAATCTTTTTTACATTTCAAAATAAATAATAGGTGTGTATTTGTTTTTATCCTGAGTTTCTCTAATCTTTGAATCTCATATACATGGTTTTATACTTATCCAGCAGTTCGGGAATAACCTGCACTCCAATCCCTGCTCCCTGAGGAATCTCAATAAATCCATCCGGCTGTAGAATAACCGGTGTATCTACAATATCTTCATTAAAATAACGGGAGGTTTCTGATGTATCCCCGGGGAGAGTAAATCCGGGAAGCGTTTGAAGATGAAGGTTAAAGCTGCGGCCGATCCCAGTCTCCAGCATTCCTCCAGACCATACTCCCATTTTATGTTTCTGACAAAATGACTGAATCATCCCGGCTTTCACCATTCCACCCACCCTTCCCTGTTTGATATTAATAATTCTACAGCTCCCCACTGCTGCTGCTGTCCTTACATCACTGAGCGACTTAATCGATTCATCCAAGCAGATGGGAGTTTTCAGTTCTTTTTGAATTAGAGAGTGTAAATAAATGTCATCATAACTTAGGGGCTGTTCCAGCATCATCAAATTGAAATCATCAAACCGCTTCAAGAGATGCAGGTCTGTTTCCTCATAATCACCGTTGGCATCTACCATGAGCTTAATTTCAGGAAAATGTTCCCGTAGAGTTTTTAATATCGAAAAATCTTTCCCCTTTTTCACTTTTATCTTGATCCGATGGTATTTTTTCTGGGTTGCCTCTTCAACGAGTCTGAGGAGATCATCTAAATCCTGTTTGATCCCCAAGCTGATCCCTGACCTAATCCTCTTATGCTTACCACCGATAAGTTTATACAGAGGAAGATCCTGACTTCGAGCTGTCAAATCCAAAAGTGCATTCTCAACTGTCGCTTTTGCCATCTGATGACCTCGTATCCGGTTAAATTTATGCAGTACATCATTAACAGAAAAATCTCTCATGCTCAACATAATTGGAATCAAATAATCAGTAATAATATGACAGGCAGTACAGTTGGTCTCATAGCTATAATAGGGATCTGTTCCTGCTACACATTCTCCCCAACCAAAGACGCTGTCTGATGCAATTCTGACCAGTAGTGCTTCACGGTACTTCTGTACTGAAAAGCTGGTTTCAAAGGGTCTCACTAATGGAAGCTTTACCAAAAATAATTCGATCGACTTAATACTATCTATCTTGCTCAATTCCCTGAGAACTCCTTTTTAATTTAATGAAAATCCTTTCTTTATTCTCTGAAAACACAATATCTTCAGTCACATAACTTTTTCTAAAGGCACATTCAAAAAATTCTCTGGTACGTATTCGCCACTCCTCTGCCTCATGAAAATGGAATTGCCTGATATTACGAATGTCCTTGGGGATCTCAATATAAGCAGTATTCTGAGTGAATTTTTCCAGTTTTTCCCGGGGAATTTTTTCAATTATAGGAGGATCCTTTTTCTTCATCTTTTCAGCCACTCTTTGTGAATGTAAATACCAGGTAGCAATGAGCCGGTCAGTTGTCAGCCCCTGGTGAAGGCCGCTCTCTCCTACTCCGTAAATATTCCGTTCGTATTCACTGCTCACAACTCCCAGCCGGTGAATATTAAAATAGCAGTTTAAAGATTCCAGAGGATCATAATTCCATCGGATCACGTTATATCCCATATTCATAATCTCCTCTCTCTGAGCCTTTTTCAGGAGAAATCCATATCCCTTACCCTGATGCTCTTTGACAACTGCCACCATATGGGAGTAGATAAAATAATCTCCTTCCCATTTCCCGATCAGGGCATAAGAAAATCCCATCATTTTATCACCAAAAAACAGACCTTGAATCAATCCACCATACTTATTAACTCTAGTCATCAGGTGATGAGGTTCAGTATCATGGTCAGAAAATTCCCAGGCATTTTTTTCTATCGTAGGGAGTTGGAAAAACTCATCCATATTTTTAAGTTTCCGTATTTCAACCATTTTGGTTCTCCATACAGAAATTTGTGATTATAGATGCCCTGAAAGGAAAATCTGAAAGATCAACGAATTCACCCTTAGCATGTGCTCCTCCGCCTTTCATTCCCAATCCATCCAGCACAGGAATGCCGGCAGCAGACAAACTGGAGCCGTCAGAAGCACCTCCTGTGGAACCATAGGGAAGAGCATAATTAAGTTTCTCAGCACCCTGTTTGGCTATCAGGTAAAGCCTTTGGTTTTTTTTATCAAACTCCATAGCTGGATGATTGATTCGGCCCCTGATCTTTATCTGAACTCCCTTGATTCGATCTATCTTTCCTAACTCCTGAACCGCTTTTTTCAGGGAATCATTGGAATAGCTCCGCAGCTCTCCTTCCAGATAACTATGGGGACTCACCATATTGGTCCTGGTACCACCGACTATAATACCGGGATTAAAGGTTACTTTGGGATACTTATCCAGGTATCTGTCAATCTTTAATATCAAATGTACCAGGGCTCGATTTGCATCCTTTCCCTGCTCTGGATCAATTCCGCTGTGAGCCGCCTTTCCGGTTAGTTCTGCCTTAATCGGGGCAACACCTTTGCGCTGTACTTTCAGTCCTCCATCAGGACAGCAAGGCTCAGGAAGTAGAACTGCCTCGGCTCCCCTGCACATCCTTAAAAGATAGGGCATTGACTCTCTGCTCCCGATCTCCTCATCAGGGGTTAATATGATGTGGATTTTTCTATTCACATTAATGGTTAGTTCTTGTAAGGCTTTAATGGTAAAGTAAAATAAACAAATTCCATTCTTCATATCAAAACTTCCATTTCCGTATAATCTGCCATTTTTAATACTTACAGGAACAGGATTTTCTGAAACCTTAATAGTATCTACATGGGCCAGGAAAATAATTTTCTTTTTCTGATTTGGAAAAAAGGTAAGAGTAAGAATATCACCCATAGGAGTTTCTTTTCTTAAAATCTCGGGATCATAGAGGCTGAATAGTTTCTGAAGATGGTCTAAAAAACTGTTGATTGATTCTACCTCCCCAGAGTAGGTTTGAAATGATACCAGATCCTCCAGCAGAGAAACAAACTCATGCTGCTGTTTTTTAAAATAATTAAAAATCTTCTCAATAGACATAGGAATGATCATGCCCCATTTCTTTTTAGAATCTTTCCCGGTAGTCTTCCAGTATGATTACCCTCCTCCACTACAATCTGTCCGTTTACAATAACGGTCTTTATCCCTGAGGGATAGATATGCGGCTGGGCCCAGGTTGCTTTGTCTGCTACTTGATCAGGATCAAAAATAACCAGATCAGCATAATACCCGGACTTTATCTGTTCTCTTGCACTTAAACCGAATTTTCGAGCTGTCAAAGAAGTCATTTTCTGAATTGCTTTTTCCAGACTGAAAAGCTTGTCTTCCCGTACATATTTTCCCAGAACCCGGGGAAAGGTGCCGTAGAATCGGGGATGGGGCTTCCCCTTATGAAGGACACCGTAGGGAGCAACTGCAGTTCCGTCTGAACCAATAACGACCAGAGGATGGGCCAAAATCTGCTTTAAATTCTCTTCTTTCATCATAAAAATGATCATGGAAACCCGGTTCTGCTCTTCAATTAAAAGATCCCGCATAAATTCATAAGGCTCTTCCTGTAATTCTCCTGCCCCTTGCAATACTGTTTTCCCTTCCAGAAATTTATTTTTGGGAGTAAAAACAGAGCAAATCAAAACCTTGTCCCATGATCCCAGTTTCTTTTCCTGCTTTCTGATATGACCGCGCAGTCTATCATCATAATCAGGATTCTGTAATCTACTGATAAATTCAGACGTGGTTCCCTGTTTAGCCCAGAGGGGAAAATAAAAACTCAGGCCAGTGGATCCAGCAATATAGGGATAACGGTCAGCTAAAATGCTTACTCCCTGCTCCTGAGCTTTTTCGATCTTTTGTAAGGCTGCTGTGATTTTCGACCAATTTCGAGGGTAGGCAACCTTAAGATGTGAAACCTGCAAACTCACTCCTGAATCCTGGGCAATAACTACAGCCTCATCCAAGGCTAACAGTAAATCATCACCTTCATCCCTGATGTGGGTCGCATACACTCCTCCCAGTTTCGCTACTTGTCTACAAAGCTCTGTAATTTCACCAGTATCAGCATAACTTCCAGGAGCATATTCCAGACCAGTTGATAATCCTACTGCACCTGCTCTCATATTCGCAGCCACAAGGCTCTTCATGTGCTGAAGTTCCTCCTTGGTAGGCAGCTTATCATCAAATCCTACCACTGCACCACGTAATGAACCCTGTCCCAGGAGAGTGGCATAGTTGAGCGCCATTTTTCTCTTTTCCAACCGCTGAAAAAATCCCTGAATATCATTCCAGTCCAACTCAAGATCATACTCATCTTTCATTCGATCCCGTGTTTCATCCCAGATGGAAGAAGCAATAGGAAAGGGAGAATAACCGCAGTTTCCATTAATTTCAGTAGTAACTCCCTGACGAATTTTACTCTCTGCTTTTGGATTAACCAGAAGACCGACATCTGTATGGGAATGAGCATCAATAAAGCCAGGAGAAACAGCATAATTTCGAGCATCAATAACCTTTCTGGCTTTTTCTGTCTTAATATTCTTTTCAATGGCAACAATCTTATCTTGCTTTATTCCCAGGTCTACTTTTCTTCCGGAAGCTTGGGTCCCGTCAAAAACCATACCCCCTGAAATGAGCAGATCGTACTCCTTACCAGTAGAACATCCTTTTATTAGAAGACTCCCTCCTCCCAATCCCATAAAAATACTCCCCTTAAAAGAACGCTTGATAAACTCTCTTCTAGTCACTTTTTCTTTCATATGCTCACCTTTAAAATATTCTAATATTTTTTTATTTTAAAAATAATATCCCTGAATATCCAAATTTGTAAGTCCGGCTGCCTCAGCCCAGTTAATAGCTTCTGTATATTCTTTGCGGATTATGGTTCGAGATATTTCCGGATATTCATTTGCCTTAAATACAGGTCTGTACTGAGACATAAGATTCAAGTAGGTATCTTTGGGAAGATTATGAGCAATCCATTCTATCACCTTCTTGGTTCCGCTCACCTGATTGGGCATAACCAGATGACGGATCATCAATCCCCTGTACATAAGTCCGTCTTCTGCCGGTTTTGCCACTCCTACCTGTTTATGCATTTCAAGCAATGCCCTTTGAGTAATCTCAGGATAGGTAGAGGCACCGGAGGAATATTTTGCCGCGTTTTTACCGTCTGAATATTTGAAATCAGGTAAATATATATCAATTATACCATCAAATATTTTTAGTATTTCTACCCGTTCCCACCCGCAGGTATTGTATACTAAGGGAAGTTTTAATCCTTTTGAAGCTGCCAAATCTACTGCCAGAATAATGTGGGGCGAGTAATGGGTGGGAGTAACAACATTTATATTATGACAGCCTCTCTTTTGCAGGGTCAGCATCATGCTGGCAAAATCTTCGATACTTCTGGGATATCCCTCTCCTCCTTGACTGATTTCCCAGTTAATACAGAAAACACATCGTAAACCACAGTTAGTTAAAAAAATAGTACCCGAACCTCCAGTACCAACCAGCGGTCTCTCCTCTCCAAAATGAGGATTAAAGGATGAAATTTCTAATTGTGCATTTGCCCCGCAAAAACCTTTTTCACCCTTAAGCTTGTTTACTCCGCACATCCGAGGACATAGTTCACACCTCTCCATTGTCTTCCACAATTTTTCTCCTCTTTTTTTCAATTCTCCACTTCTATGTAATTTTAAATATCCGGGCTCAAAACTTTGATGTAATTTTTCTTTACACCCAGCCATAGAGCCACTGAATAAAGGTGTAAAACCTGCAATGACAGCATAAAAAAAAGATTTAATGAAATTTCTTCTTGATTGTACTTGCATGGTAAAACACCTCCTTATTTAAATAAAAATGTATAAATAAACCAATCTAAAAATTTGAATTATTGTTTTTCCGTAGCCCTGGTCAGTTCAGTTACATTATTCTTAGTAAAGAATCCATCAAAATCACCAAAGCGATGGATGTATTCATTTACCAGCAGAGTATTTTCCGATGCCTGGGTAAAGGTCTGTTTCAATCCCTGTTCCGGTGATCCTACCAGTTCTATCAGAAATCCCATCCCATCCTGTTTAAGATTTTTATAGGTTTCATCGATATTTTCGGTATGAAATGCCAGGTGATGAACACGTGTGCCATAATTATAAATAAACTTTTCAGTTGGACCAGAGTTCTTTTCATTTTCGTATTTTTTAATACCTGAGGTAAATACCATAGCAAAATCTTTATCAGTAATCCGGGCAACATTAGTTATCGAATTTAAAAATTTTACATAAATTGCAAATTCAAAATTATAATTGGTCAGTCTCATAAATTCCAGAATTGCATCATCACGATCTTCTGCCCTAACCCGGGTAGCTGCGTGGTCAATCCATTTAATATTTTTCAGATATGCTTTATCAGGTTTCTGAAAAATCCAATCCAGGGAGTGACTCTCAGCTGTCCGATAATTTCCCTTCTTTCCCTTCCATTGGATCACTCCATAGGAAAGACCTGTGAAAGGGGAAGGAACAGTCTGAATAAAATAATAGTGATTTGTCTCAATAATCGAATCACAGAGAAATTTAACTCCCTGCGATTTCTGCAGCTTTACATATTCCTTCAGGTCAGAAGTATTGAATACAAAGGTTTCAAGCCGGGTGTGGGGAAAACCACGGGATTTGGGATAATCATTAAAAGCCCTAAAAGGATTACTGCTGTTTTTCCTAGAACGTACTAAAAAATCGGCTGAATTGGCGGTTTTGAGTACACAGGTTTTAAAATCTGTATCTTCAAACACATCTACAACTTCCAGTTCTGTGTACTGAAGCAATTCTCTGACTGCAGCCTTTTGTTTATCCGGCTCTGTATTGATTATCAGAGCTTCCAGTCCTCCTGTCAATCCCTCCAGACCAATTTTTTTGCGTAACTCCTGAATCTCTCCTGCTTCCTGTTTCAAGCGTTCATCACTGTTTTGAAAATTATAAAAGGTAGTTTTCCTACCACAGTAAGGACAGGATTCATGTACTTTTTGATCAAACACAATTTTACAGTGACTACAAATGAGTTTTGCCATTAATAATGATCCTTTTTCCCAAGTATATTATAATTAAAAATCACATCCTATTACCACCACCTACATATAAATCCTGTCCGGTTATCCAATCTGCCTGTTTAGAGGCAAAAAATATAACTACCTTGGCGATATCTTCAGGTTGACCTATTCTCCTCAAGGGATAACTCCGAGCCAGTTCCTTCTTCAACTTTTCAGTCATCCAGCCTGTCTGAACTGCTCCAGGTAAAATTACATTAACAGTAATCCCATAAGGTCCCAATTCAAAAGCAGCTGCTCGAGTATAGCTTTCAATTGCATATTTACTAGCTCCGTAGGAAACATTACTGGCATGACCTCGGGCTCCATCCGTAGTAATATTGATAATTCATCCCCACTTCGATTTGCACTTTATATGTCTTTTGGCAAATTCTGCCATCATTAAAGAAACAGCTCGACTGTTGACTGTAAAATGCTGGTCATGAGAATCTGAGGTTATGGAATGCATTCTATATTCATCTGCAAATAATGGATTTTTTGTTAATTCTTCTTCAGGAATAAAGGTATCAGGATTATCAAAAGCAGCGTTATTAACCACAATATCTACTTCACCTAATTTCTTCTCTGCTACATCAAACAGTTCAGGTATAGTATTCGGTTCGGACAAATCCGCTTTCCAGGCATAACATTCTCCGCCTAACTCCTTTATTTTACTTATAACCTTCTCTGCAGATTGAGATATCATTTTGCAATAATAAGCACGGCCGGGCACAGTTGCTCCTTCAGCCTCTTCTTTTGTCACTCCATATAACTCCAGGGACTGACGCAGATAAGTAATCATTACTTTTGCACCTTGCCGGGCAAAACTAATGGCAATCGCAGCTCCAATACCGTGATTGGCGCCAGTAACGATTGCGACTTTATTCTTGAGTCCGGGATCAATCATAAATGAATTTTCCTCTCATAATATTTTAACTAATGATTCTAACAAAAAGATTAGCATTCTTGTGATTTGGTGATAGAGTTTAGGTGAAGTCCATACAATCTAATCAGGATAACAACTGAAAAATTCAATATTTTTAATACCTAATCCATGGTAATAAGAAAATTAATAATGAAACATTAACTGCTATAGTATAATAATTTTATTCAAAAATTGCCAAAAAAAATAATATTTTCTCAAAAAACAAAACAGGGTGGGCCTTGCACCCACCCTACAAAAGTAAAAATATTACCTTGAAAAATATTAATTTTATTTAGTTTATTTGAATCATTTTACATCTTAAAAAATATAACTTTATTGATTCTTTTTATTTCAACTACAACTTGAAAGATGGAATAAATTATTCCACAGCCTTACTCTAAAAGCAGCATTTTCAGTACTGCTTTAAAATCTCCCATTTCTATAGCATACAAATAAAGACCAGAAGGCAAATCATCTGCCTGAAATCTTACCCGATGATAACCACGTTTATATTTTTTATCAGTCAGAACCGATACTTCCCGTCCTAAGATATCGTATACCTTGAGGATGACATGACAAGATTCTTTAACACCAAATTTAATCATAGTTTCTGGATTGAAGGGATTAGGGTAGTTTTGCATAAGTGTGAATGATTGAGGCAATGAAGCAAAATCTTCCTGAAGCACTTCAGTAGGACTTAGTATCTTTACTTCCCAACTTGCAGATATTGTTGTATCCCCATCACTTACATCAACCAGTAAGTTATGTTGTCCCAGATTGAGCATGTCTGTCTTCAATGTATACTTAGAATTGATACTTTCTTTAATCAGGACTTCATCGAGTAACCAGGAATAGAGTAAGGTATCTCCATCCAGATCATAACCATTGACTTTGAAGTCCAGACTATCCCCTTTCACTATTTCTACAAGGCCTGTATCTGAAGGAGAAATTGATGAAATTTGCGGGATCTGGTTCTCTCCTAAAACAAGTCGAAATATGCCGCCTCCCCCGGTTGCACCGTATAATACATGACCATCATTTGAAATGGCCATATCCTCAACATTAATTGTTGTTAATCCTTCATTCATGGTTTTCCAGGTCTCTCCTGCGTTCGAAGAGAAGTAAACACCAGTATAAAAATCGGATGCAAAGATATTTGACGAATTTGTGGGATCAATCACAATACTTCTGATGTTTGTCCAGGGCGTGGCAGCATAATTATGACCAATTGGATTTCTAAGCCTTGCCGGATCAACATAGGAACCACCCAATTCCACCTTACCAACAGGCAAAAGATATTGGGGACAATGGAGTTCAACACCATTATTGGTTTCCTTCCAATTTGTCCCGCCATCGGTGGACTTGAAAACACCGCCTCCCTCTCCCAGACCAACATAAACAATATCAGGATTAACAGGATCAATAGCCGCCGCATAAATAGCCATGGAGGTCAATCCGGTATTTTTTGCCACCCAGTTCTGACCGCCGTCTGTGGTTTTATACAGTCCATCCTTGAGTGTTCCCGCATATACAATATCAGGATCTGTGGGATGAACTGCAATACAGAGAATATTTAACATAGAGGTTTCTAATCCATTGTTGATAACCTCCCAGCTCTCACCACTATCCGTTGATTTTAAAATGCCCACGCTGGGTTGAGCAGGAATAGAACCGGACAAAACACCAAATCCCATATGGGAACCCGCATATATAATGGTAGAATCGGATGGTGCATAAACAATGGATTGGAATTGACCTTCTTGACCTTCATCAGTATAGGCATTATAAACCTCTTTCCAGGTATTACCTCCATCCGTACTCTTGAATATGATTCCATAGCCAATAAGGACTTCCTGGGGATTTTGTGGATTAAGCGCTAAACCGCACCATTGAATCTCGTTTGCCGGATAGTACGCAATCCCGGTCCAGTCATTCCCGCCGTTGGTGCTCCGGAAAGGACCGTTACGCCCAATTGTATACACGGTAGCCGGATGATCACGGTCCATATCAACAACAGTCAGTGCCGCACCGGTGTAGCCGTCGCTTGCTTCCTCCCATGTTTCGCCGCCATCAGTGGATTTATAATTACCTCCGTTGTAGTTATTCACAAAAACTATCATAGAATTGTCGGGATCAACCACCATACTGATCGGCGTCCCCGCCCTGATTCCTACAGGCCCATAGCCGCCCCCCTCTTTAGCATAGGTTGTCCATGTTTCACCGCCATCATCGCTTCTATAGAAAGCATTCACACTACCCGCATAAATGACTTCCGGATCCGAAGGGCTGAAGACCACAGCTGTAATGGGGACAACATCGTCGCTCAGCAGTTTGATCCAATTTTTTCCTCCGTCTGTTGTCTTATAGACACCCCCTCCTTCAGGATATGAATTGGTTCCCACACCCGCACATAATATCTGTGTATCGGTCGGATGCATATCTAAGAAACCCACATATAAATTTTCCAGTCCATTATTGCTTGGATTCCAGGTAACTCCCCCATCAGTACTTTTAAGAACTCCATGACTTGAATCGTTCCATGCTTCCCTGTCGAAAATACCAGTGGAGGCATACATAGTATCTGGATGTTCCCAATCGAAGAGAATAAAACGGACCAGACTGTTACCTTCCCAAATACTCGTCCAATTTTCACCCCTATCTTCGGTCTTGTAAATTTTTCCTTTGACTTTTTCAAGATTTTTTCCTAAAATACCGGTCAAAATTTCTGTACCCGCATAAACAATATCTGAATTCCTGGGATCGATGGCAAAATTTCGAAAGGCAATATCATAGGTCTCCTTAATTCCATTAACCTTGAGACTCCATGATTCCCCTTTATCCGTGGATTTAAAAACACCTCTGGCTTCCTGCATACCGGACCAAATAATATTCGGATTGTTGAGATCAATGGTCAAGGAAAAAATGGGATAGATGCCCCCAGATGCACCAGTTACAACAGTCATACCTTCATTCCTCTGCACCCAGGTATCCCCCCCGTCATAACTTTTGTTTACACCGCTCGGATTATCTGTGACAAACATTATATTTTTATCCAGAGGATGAATCCTGACATCGTAACCCAAACCCCCACTGGGTCCGCCTGTTCTGATCCAGGTCAGATCTTGTTCAACAATCTCTCCAAAATCACCGGTAACCGAGATGTCATCGATATAGACCTGGGTATTTTCAAAGGTCTCAAAATAGAAAGATCCAAATAAAATCAAACCCTCCTGATCGGTTAGGTCCATAGCTAATATATCATTCAAATAAATCTCGATGGATGTTCCTTCCATCTCCACCTTCAGTGTATGCCAAAAATTTGTTGCAAGAGAAACAGCTGTCATATCAAGTGAATCTGTATTTGAACCATATTGTTTCTTTAAATAGAGCAGATTCTCCTGGATCTCAAGAAAATACTTTGAAATGATGTTTTCTGTTGGAGACAACCGTTGTTCTGATACCCGAAAATGAAAGTGAAATTTTTCAGTAAGAAGTTTGAATCGGAACTCAATGGAATGATCACTCCACCCTCTTACAATTGGTTGAGCCAGATCATGTCCCTGACCCTTTAACACATAGGAGTCATCAGAAACGACCTCCCAACCTGGTCCTAAAATCCAACCCTCTGCATTACCATCCTCAAAATCATCCTCAAACAAAACAGATTCGTTATTTTCTCCAATTCCAAACTCAATAAACCCAATCAGAAAAATTAATAAAAAAATAACCATGTAAATTTTTTTATTGTAAAACATGATACACACCCCCCTTAAAAAAGTTAAATTAGATTTTTGATATTTCTATAAATATTACGAACAGAATCGAATAATTACATAAAATTATACAAATCTATGGATTAGGCTGAATGGAAGGAAGCTCAACAGTTAATAAAGTCTTTATTTTATATCAATGGTTTTAATATGACAGAATTCATTATCAAATCCCCCAAAATCCCATCCAGAACATTTTGATGAAAACTGGATGACAGATCTCGTTATTTTATTATAATTAATTGACTTTAGATTGAATAAATTCTTTTAGGACTTCGGTAATAAAGATTTATTTGTTTTATGATAGTCTACTTTTTTACTACCACATTAAAAATTGTCTATTGCTAAATTTATTACTTTTTTAACACTTATACCCTTTTGAAAATCTACACAAAAAATTTTGTGAAATCAAGATAATTTCTAAAAACCTATAACAATTTAATAAATTATAAAACTAATCAAAAATGAAAGTTAATAAATATAAATAAACAGATAATTTCAATCAAATCACACCATTTTCATGAGAGACTGAATCCGCTCTCCGATCTGAATGCCCCTGACACATTGTGCCGTACAGGTGGAGCAATTTCGACATGCTTGTAATCCCTGACCTTCTGGTAATTCAGCTAAAGTATCTCTAGCCTGGGCGGTATTTTCATATCCCTTGAAATACATATAGGATCGCATAAGGATCGGAATCTCGACTCTTTTACTACATGATGACAAACACTGACGGCACTGCTGACAGTATAGCTTACCGGGCAGCATAGAAGAAAGCTGCAGATCGCGCTTTTCCTGATCTGACAGAGATAAGTCATTCATCACTGCCATATCAATATCCAGCTGGTCAAAAGTAGTCATCCCCGGAATAGCAGTACATACATTTTCATCATTCAGCACCCATTTCAGAGCTGCCTGATGATTCACTTCAATGGATCCATCCTGATTCAGCCTTCTGCCTCCCTGGGTTTTCATGGCAACCACACCCACACCTTTGTCCGCAGCATATTCAATGGCTTTTTTAATCTCATTCCTGTGATCCTGGGTAAAATTATAGGCAGTCAGCACTACATCATACACACCCGTATCCACAGCAGCGCGAATAACATTTGGCTCATCACTGTGAGTGGATACACCAATAAACCTGGCCTTCCCCATTTTTTTTGCATTAACAAGTGCATTCAAAAGAGGTTCGGTGTTAACCATTTCAGAGCTGGAACAAGCGTGCAGATGAAGGATATCAACATAATCCGTCTGTAAGCGTTTCAGACTGATCTCCAGCTGCTGTATCAGATTTTTCTCACTTGCTCCAGGCCGCCTTTCATCATCTTCAAGCCGGAATACATGCTTTTCCCGATCCTGAGCAAAACTCATCTTGGTACCGATGATCACCTCTTTCCTCATCCCCATTTCTTTCAAAACCTGTCCGATCATTTTCTCATTATTTCCCCGTTGATATCCATGAGCTGTATCCAGATGCTTTATTCCCGATTTCAGGGCTTTCTTAACCAGATGAGGATTATCTGCATTCATGACTCCCATACTTACAACCGGTAATTTCAATTGGGTACTCCCCAGGGTTCTGTAGATAATTTTCTGTTTTTCTGCTTTTTTGATCTCATCAGCCTTGAAGGTGGAGAAACCAACACCAGATAAAGCCAATCCCATTGATGCTTTGCCTAAAAAATCACGCCTGTTCATATTATTTGACGCCATGGTGATATCCTCCATGTTTTAATAATACCAAAAATTTTATTTGATATTTTAGATTTAACACAATTTTTTATCCGAATATTAAACTTTTACTTTCAGGTTTTGTTTCCTGAAAAATTCTCAGCTTTGAATATAATAATTTTATCAAGTATCGAATCCAGTAATTTAGGTATACTTACAACGGACAGCATATGCTTTGCCCTTTACTTCAAATCTGTATTTTAAGGAATTTAGATAACCATACAGCCTTATCTGTTAAAGAATACCGGATTGTGAACAATATGTTTTACCTTATCAGAAATAAAATGACACGATTCTATCATAATTGAAAAAAACGGAGTGAAATGATAAAATTAATTTTTTTACTTTTTTAATATTATCTTGTTATAATCATTTTTTATTTTTGAACTGATGTCTTAATATGGATAGATATGATAGTATAATGAATATAATAAATATTATTATAAACATATGTGTTGAGATATGTATTTCGCTCCCAAGTGCAGCCAAAATATAAAATCGAGGCATTCTTGAAAGAAAAACAGCCAATATATATTTAACTATTGGATAACGAGCCAATACAACCAGAAAACGGAATGGATAGAAAGGTATGGGTGTCAATCCTGCAACTATGAGGGCTAAAAAAGGTGCTTTATTAAATAAATTTACTAGCTTAGTTGTAAATTTGTTTTTTTGAATTCTCTCTATTGATTTTATTTCTGTAATATATTTAAATAATGAATAATTTAAAATTTCTGTAAGTACAGTACCAGCAATTGCCACCATCGATACAGTTAAGGGATGATAAAATTCACCAAAATAAAAAACAACCGGTTCATGCGGTACTAAAGCAATTAAGAATTGGGAAGGTAAACTATACAAAAAAAGAATCCATAAACTCTTATTCTGTCGAATCGATTCACTGCTTATCCAGATAACGAGCAGGGCTAAAATAAAGAAGATTTGAAAGATAAAAAAATAATACTTTTTATTTGATACGGATGAATTTGTGTTTTTTTTAAAAATGTTCATTGCCTTGTCATGTTCTTTGTGAAATAAATTGAAATGAATATTTTCGATCGGATGTAACTATTTTCATGGTAATCTATCACTATTTAATATGATACGCCCTGTGCTTCCATACCCGGGACCCCTTCTTCTATTGCCAATCGATTTACTTTTTAATGAAAACATGTCTGACTATTAATCACAGAACTAAATACAATTTTTTTTAGAAACCTTCTTTTCCTTTAAAGTACCCAGGCATACCCCAATTTCATAAATATCGCCCTGTTGGACCGGGTGAGCTTGATATCCTGGTCACCGAGATAGTTATCAGTGTATCCTAAAAAGAGTACCGTACGAGGATTGATCTTGTACGAGAATAAAACCTGAGTAAAGAGTCGTTTGTCTTTTGAATCTATTTCAAATGTATAATTGCTGGGATTGTAATCGTAATTCACATATTGAATGATCGACCGGAAAAAAGTGCGGACAGTTAACTGATAAACAGCAGTTAACTGGCTGATATTTGCCCTGTATAAACGTACATTTTGAACATTCATCCGTTCGTAATTATGGTCAAAGGAAAGACGAAGATGTTTTCCAAAGTTGTAAGACAACCAGGGATTAATCCTGAATCTTTTTCCTAACCGGATATTAGCATAATCAATTTGATCTCCGAATATGGTGAACGCACCTAATTGGAGGTTGCTGGTTGGCCAAAAACCACCTCGAACCAGAGAAGCGGTTTGGTCAAATTCTAGATTAGCGTATGCCTCCCTGGTTTTCCATCCTTCTATGTATAAATAGGATTGCATGATTCCGTTGTAGTTAAACCAGAGCGAAGCCTGCTTATTCAGCAGCTTTCCATTAGATTCTTCAAAATAGTGTAAATCACCGCCAACTCTGAATTGTGCCCACCAGGAACCAGGTTTTGCATTCCAGGTGTAAAGCAATCCTCCTTCAACATTGCGATATCCCACCCTGGGGTAATAACCAAGGTCAGCGCGGAATGCTGAACCAGCTTCTTCGTAGTCCGCCCACCAACCCCAGGTCCTGGTATAGTGATCGTATTCAAATGAGATAAGCCGATCGCTGAATGTTCCAGAAGGTTGATCGAAGTCATTGGTTACTTCCTGGGGATATTTTGTACTTGAACCCAGCACCAGTAGCTGTATTTGATTGGTTGGCGTGAATCGAAAATCCAGGTCGAATCCGAATACCCTGTTGAAATAATTTTTTGCTTCCCGATCAGTACCTAAAAGCCCGACAGTATATCTGCTGCCGAAGTCTCGTTTGTAGCGGAATACAGAGGATGTATTCGTTATATCAAGTGAAGTCGAATTGGAACTCTGACTCCTGGGGAAGATGAGGTTAGTTATGTCATCACGAACCATATAGGTGCCGATGGTGTTGGCCCCTTCCTTGCCAGTCAGTTTAAGGCCCCAGGATGGGTTGCGCATGGTTCGGGTATAGACGATATTTTCTAAGGCAGCGAAAAAATCAGCTCCTTCTGTAAAAAAAGGTCGCCTTTCTGGATAAAACAGGGCAAAGGGTTCGTTGATGTCGAGCTGTTGGGCATCAGCCTCAATCTGACTGAAATCAGGATTATATGTAAAATTGGATGTCAGGTTTGGCGTTATTCCCCAGCGTGCTGTAAGCCCGAATTCAGCATCCTGGTCTTGCTTTTTAAGGTTTCCATGAGGAAAATCTGGCCGATCATCTGAGCGGAAAGCGATGATTGTGGGATCAATCTCGATATTGCGGCCGGGATTGGCACCCTCGAAACCTTTTATTTTCACAGCCTGGCAGAGATAGCAGTTGTTGCTGCGGTCTCTAGGGAAAAGCCCAATGTGGTAAGGGTGTTCGCGAGGATAACGGCGCACAGCATCAAATCCCCAAACCTGTGGCCCCTGTTTACGCTGGAAACGGAATGATGAAAAGGGGATGGCAATTTCCACAGCATAGCCCCAGTCTGTGATTTTACTGGCACAATCCCAGATCGTATCCCATCCTGTATCCTCGCCACTTTGGGATTCGATTTGATCAAACTGCACTCCTTGAGCAGTTACGATAAAATCAAAGCTACGCCGCTGATCATTAAAAGTGTCGAGGATCAAAGCAATCCAGTCATCCCCACCTAATGTATCTCGATCTCTCAGGTGAGCTCTAATAGCTGAGGGATAGGGATCATAGCAGCGAAAGGCAGCATAAAAACTTTTTACATCATAGGTAAGAAGAACCTCTGTTTGTACAGGTGGTGTAACATTCTCTCCAGGCCGGACTTCATATTTTAATTCCAGCACCAGCGCCTTTTGCCATGCTGCTTCGTCCAGGACAGCATCAACTTTGATCTCACCCTCGGTTTTAGGTACAATATAAGGATGGTTGGCTGTTCCTGATCCATGATTTTCGTTCCCTGCCTGCCCTAATAATGATATTGGTAAAAAAACAGATACCATGCAAACTGATAAGTTGATTATAAATCTTTGGAAGGATTTCATAGTAAATTTCCTTTCAAAATTATATTCTCTGGTAATTCCAGATAAAAAGAATAACATTAGGATTTACGGATAATGCTTGAAATTTGTTTCAGAGATATTATTATCAGAATGCATGAGGGCCTTGGTGCAATCTTGGTGATCTTCACTTTTGGAAGTATCTTCAGCGAAGTGAAGAACTACCCGCCAAGCGGAAACATATCACTCATTTTTAATCATATCTATTATTTTTTTTATCTTATTTATATCAACCGGTTTCTCAAGATAATCAATAGGATCCACTTTTAATGTACGTTCATTTATTTCCTCTATAGTATAGCCAGTTATAAATACAATAGGAATATCTTTTTCAAAAATAATCCTTTCCGAAGCTTCAATACCATCCAGTCTACCTGCAAGCCGAATATTCATCAGGATCAAAGACGGATTTTCCTGAAAGGCTACATTAACAGCATCCTCGCCTTTAGCAATTGGTTTGAGCACTTCAATACCTAATTCTTCCAAGTCAATCTTTAGGCTTCTTGCTGCTAAAATTTCATCTTCAACGATTAACACTTTGAATTCGTCTATCATGATTAGATCCTTGGTTTATAAAATTTTTTTTTAAGTACAATTTTACAATACAGACCGTTTCGGCTTTTAAAATTAATTTTCCCATTTAATTGACTTTCTACCAAATCAATCACCGTTACTAATCCCAAATTGATGTCTTTTTTAATGTCGAATTTTTTTGGCAAACCGATCCCGTTATCCGACACCTCAAGAACGATTTCATTTTGCGGAGTCAAATAAAGATTCACCTTAATCTCACCACTTTTTTTGCCAGGGAATGCATGTTTGATTGCATTGGAAATCAACTCATTAAAAACAAGGCCCAATGGAACTGCTGTGTCTATGAGTATGTTTATATTTACCATATCTGTATGAAGAGAAATATCTTTATTTGATTCAATATAACTTTGTTTGAAAAGCATAATAAGACTGTTAAAATAATCCTTCAAATCAAGATGAGACAGGTCCTTTGATCCAAGCAATTTCTGATGAACAAGGGCCATGGAATTAATTTTAACTTCTATCTCTTTAAAAAGATTTTTTATACCTTGATCTTCCAGCCTTGAGGCCTGCAGTCTAAGGATAGAACAAATAACCTGCATATTATTTTTTGTTCGATGATACAACTCTTGCAGAAGGATTTCTTTCTCTTTCAGGCTTTTCTTGATTCGCTTTTCAGCTTTTTTACGTTCATTAATTTCAACTTGTAAATCCTTGGTAGTTACATTAAGATCAGATAAAATTGATAAAGTTGTTATTCTTTGCTGTTCACTTTTTTTAAATTGCTTCTCTAATTCTATAGATTTTTCTATAATCTTTTCCTCCGTCCGCTTGCATTCGGTGATGTCTCTTATTGAAATCAAGCCTGCTAATCTCCCTTGATATTCAGTTCTTAAACCAACAGCACTTATCCATATTTCTTTACCATCTTTAGTAATTGTACGAAATTCATTGATTTCTTGAAGATCTTTTTCAAACATATCCTCTACAATAATTCTATAAGCCCTTTCTTTCTCATCTTGGGGAATTAATTCAAATGGATTTAATCCTATGGCATCATCTTCAGAATCAAATCCATAAATTTCTGCAACAGCTTTATTAGCAAGTACTACTTTCATTGTTTCTGCATCAATTATGAATATACCTTCAATCAAAATATTGAATAAGTATCTATATTTACGCTCGCTCTCCTTAAGTGCTTCCTCTACCTGCTTGCGTTCGGTAATGTCAAATGTTTGGGAAACAACACTGTAAACCTTCCCGGTATTATCCTTAAGTGGTTCCCAGAAACTTGAAGCATGCCATAATTCCCCATTTTTCTTAACTGCTTTAAACTCGAAGTTCCTATTACTAAAGCCTTTGTTAATAACACGAGCAAAGAGTTCCATCGTTTTGGATTGGTCATCTTCGTGTACCCACCATTTCCTTGTATTTAGTAGTTCTTCCCGGGTATAACCTGTAAGCTTCTCGCAATTAGGACTGATATATGTGAATTTACCTTTTGTATCCGTAATCATTAACAGTCCAGGTGTTGACTCAACGATAGTCCTGAATCGTTCTTCTGAGTCCATATGCATTTTCTCCGCTTTCCTCTGCGATGCTGTTATCTGTCTTGCAAAGATGATTGTGATAATTAATGCAATTGCAAAAAGTAATAGATTAATGAGCAAAAACTTTTGGGATATTAAGTTCGCTTCAGATAGAATGGATTTCATTGATGCTCCGACAACAACTCCCCAGCTATTGGATTCAAGAACAGAGAATGTTCCGAAGTAATTCATTCTATCATGTTTGTATTCTTGAGAGTCTCCCTTTTCGCCATTCATAATGGCTTGCACCATGGGCCATTGACTGTAATTCAAAGACAAAGGTCCACCTTCAAGAGTAAAAAGATCAATATTGGAATGAGCTATCACAGTACCTTCTTTATCAACAATACATGCGATCTGTTTTTCTTCAAGCGGATACTCCGCAATCCTTTCGATTAAATCCTTAAGATCCATTCCTCCAATTAATACACCAACTATATCTCCCGATTCAGATTCGATTGGAATACATATTGACGTGGAAACTAAATCTTCCTTAGCGTAATAGCGTGGGGGAATGAAATAAGTTTTACCCTCATTGAAAGGGATGGTGAAATAGGACCTATCTTCATAGCTTTTTGAAGTATATTTGGAAATATCTTTCATAGAACCACAAACAAACCAGCCTTCGGAGTTCATTACTGCAATAGTAGAGATTCGCTCAGAAATTTTTTCCTGATCGAGGATAATTCTCTGCATTGCATCAACATTCATATTGCGGAATTCAGGAATTTGACCCATTCTCAGCAGTCTGCTTTTTATTCTATTCACACCAACATCCAGTTCCCGGCTAATACTATTGGCAATTTCTTCCTGATGAATCTTTGTTTTTTCAATTTCCTGATTGCGAATGTATGGGATAACATAAAATATTTGAACAATTAGTGATAGACTCAATATTCCCATGAAAAGGGACACTAGTTTTAATCTCCAACTTAGTTTTTTCATGGTATTTCTCCTTGCTTTCCCAGCATCCTGGACTTCACACGCCGAAGGCGGGTGGAGTTCAGAATGCCGGCTCTTCCAACTCAAGTCCACTTTCGCTTTGCTCTTGTGAACTCGAGTTTTTACTCTGGAATCTCATACTTCGGTTCTTCACCGGATTTCTCAAGAAGTTCATTAATTTCTTTTTTCAATTCGAGCATTTTTAATTCTCTGCCTACAGTAACATCATAAAAATGTTCAAGTTCTTTATTTCTCTTTTTAAGTGCTTCTTCCGCCTGCTTGCGCGCGGTTATATCAACAGCATATACCTGAATACCTATAACCTCCTCGCCCTTTCTCACCAAGGAATTTCGTACCCTGATCCAGCATTTCTTCCCATTTTTCCTGATTATCTGGAGCGTATAAGGTTCAACTTTAATACTCCTTACAAGCTTTTTATAGTATTCAACTAATCTAGGCAGGTCTTCGGGACTTAATGTCATAAGCTTTTCAAAGGGTTTTCCAATTATCTCCTTCCTATTATATCCGGTTAGCTTTTCAGTAGCCTGGTTACAGGAGACTACTACACCTGAATTATCTAAGACTGTTACTGCTGCTGGGGCTTCCTCGAATAGGGTACGGAATTTCTTTTCACTCTGCCGCAGCGCCTCTTCCGCCAGTTTGCGCTCGGTAATGTCTCGGCCGATGGAGATGATATACTTTGGCTTACCCTGGTCATCGTTGATGGCCGAGACCCGGTATTCGGTAGGGACCTTGCGGCCGTCCTTGCAGATAAGCTCCAGTTCTATGGTCCCGGTCCCCTCCTTAAATACCTTCTGAGTAAAGGCCTCAGCCCGTTCCAAATCTTCGGGACTGTAATAGGATGCCGGAACCGGTATCCTGGCTATCTCCTCGTCAGTATAACCAGAGATTTTCCTGAAGGTTCGATTCCAACGCAGGGCCTTGCCGGTGGCCGGCTCGAAGAGGAAAAAAGTGTCCAACTGAGCGTCCAGGGCCGTATCGGTGAACTCCTTCTCCATGAGGATCTGTGCATCTGCCACCTTGCGCTCGGTGATATCTGTAAAAACACCATAAGCATACCTTTCCCCGTTTTCATCACTCACAACACTTGCTACATCATGTACCCAAATCCACTCACCATCTTTTCTTTTGATTCTGTATTCAACCTCAAACTTCTTTCCCTTGCCAAATAATGCTTGGAAACTTTTTTCCACTTCTTGTAAATCGTCATGGTGTATTCTTCCAAGCCAACTATTATAGCCATCCGCATAAATTTCTTCAGGAGTATAGCCATAAACTTTCTTTATGTTTGAGCTTATAAAAACAGTAATGCCTTTCTCACTAGTTTTCCATAAAACAGACGGAGCATTTTCAACAAGCAAGTGATATTTCTCCTTGCTTTGCTGTAGGGCACTCTCTGCAATCTTACGCTTGGTAATGTCTTCATGCATTATGACAGCACCAACTACTTTTCCGTTTTTTAACAAGGATTTTCCCTTCACATTAAAATAGCCATCTGTTCCAGTGGTTAACAGGGGAAAATACACGTCCTTTAGATCAAAAGACTCACCCTTAAGTACCTTTATATACACCTCAGAAAGACCAGCTTTTACAACAGTTGGATGTGTTATAATATTTTTCCCAATGAAATTTTCTTTGGGTGTTTTACCCTTGGCAATATGAGTTAGATGATAAGGATTGATATCAATGATTAGACCATCCTTATTAATCACGATTATTGATGTAAGTGCCGTTTCAAATATGCTCCTGTAACTCGCTTCACTTTCCTTCAGCGACTTCTCTGTCTGCTTGGGTTCTTCTTCTGCTTCTATGCCGTGCAAAGCAAGAGCAATATCATTGGTCACTTCTTTGAACAAATTGTTTTCTTGCTTATTTTTTAAAAACTCGGTGGGGATTGAAACCGACATGATGCCATAAATTTTTCCATGACATTCAAGCCTCGCTGTCATAGCACCTCTGCCTTCATATCTTTCTGAAAGCGGACAATCCTTGCATGTGTCAAACGGCGTTTCAGTTACAACTACATCTGTTTGTTTTAAAGCATCTTTTCCGCAAGCAGTTATCTTACCACTTTTTAAAATCTCAATCATAGGTAAAAAATCTTTACCCAAACCAGCTTCAACAGTTGTTATAAATTTACTTGATTCACCCAATAAAGCAATCCAAGCATTATAATAACCACGGGTTTCTATAAGGTTATCGCAAGCGCCCTTTAAAAGTTTATCACGGTCTTTTTCTTTTGTAATAAGCTGGTTGACTTTACGAATTGCGCGCAGAACAAGATTAAGATGTTCTATTTTTCCTTCCACCTGCTTGCGTTTGGTGATGTCCTCATACATCATGACTACATTTCGAAGGTTGCCGGTTTCATCCTTGATTGAGTATATATTAGATTGAATCCAGCGCTTTCTTCCTTTCTTTACAGACTTTATCTTAACGGGATCATATTCAAACTGTGGCAAAGTGAGGGCTTCACCCGCAAATCCTCTTTTGATGTAGGGCATAAGTCCTAAACTTTTAGCCTGTTCATCCTTGAGAATGTTGTATTCGCTTAAATCCTTTAGGCTTATTTTCCAGAGTTTCTCATAGGCCTCATTGATCCCTACAATCCTGCCATCTGGGGTCATAATCTGGATAGCAATGGGCGACTGATCAATCAAGGCGTGCAAAAATTCTTTATTTTCTTTTGACATAATTAAAACCCCCAAGTTATTTAAACTATGCAAGAGCTTTTTTATTCTTTCTGCTGCCAAAGGTAAGATTTTATATTCTTATTACAGAATCCATAATAGTAAATGAATTAATAAAAATGAAATATAATCTTCTCTATTTTAATAATTTTATTTAAAAATTTCAAAAAAAAAAATAATATTTTGGAAATATCCAGTATAGTATTAACTAATGTAAATAAATATTGGTTAATTTTCAACTACTCTTTATAAATTATGCTATGTCCCCCATTTTTAAGCTTCATTTATATTCTGGATAAATTTATCTGCATGAGGTGGTTTAAGGAGTTCTCATTACAACCGAGAGCTAAATAAAATCATCTTTAATCCTAGTGCTAAGATATAATAAATATACTTAAAAAACTTACTTAACTTATTTTTTCCCTGGTTTTCCAACTGTTTACAAACTTTTTTGATAACAAATTATTGTAATCATTATTTATGATTACTATAATTTAAAGTATGATTGGTAATGTATTTAAAAAAACAGGGGCCATTTAGAAAAAATATTTTTCCCTTGACATTTTTATATTAAATTATTATGATAAAGCACTTAAGCTTCACTTTTAAATTATTTACGTATGCTTATGAATCTTATATTAAAAAATACTGTATTGGATTTTTACTTAATACATTAAATTATCCGAAAAAGCTGTGATTGTATCCTATTGATAAGCAAGAATACTAATTTACAATATATGGATCAGCAGTGACCTGTGGCATTTTTTCACTTATGAGCCATCACGTGTTAATTAAGAAAGTAAATCGAATTTACTTTCTTAGGTATTTAAATCTCTGTTTTTTAAGAGATCTAATAAATAATTATTTTTTTATGGGGATCATATGATATTTAAATTAATTATTATTTTAGTAACTGCACATATTATCACAGACTATGCAATACAGACACCGAATATGGTTAGGAATAAGATGAATAAAAAAGTTTGGAGTTATATAAAACATGTATTGGTCTATTTTATTACAGCATTATTTTTATCGATTAACTGGTTTTCATGGCAACTTGTAGTTGCAGTTAGTATACAAACAATATTACATGGGATAATTGATTATTTTAAAATAGATGTAGAATTAAAGAATCCTGTGTATAAGTTTGAAATAGATGTACTTGATATTTTCTTACATTTCATAGTGATATGGTTAACAATAATTATTTTTCGACCAGGTTATATGTATTTAGAATTTCCGTTTAATTTAAATATTTCAGTATCGATATCTATTTATTGTAAATTATGTATTTATGTATCATCAATTATATTTTTATTAAATGGAGGTACTTATTTAGTACGAGCAATACTACAAAAGGTGAAAAATGAAAAAGAAATTGAGGAAAAAATTGAAAAAGATAACACAGGGAAATTGATTGGAAATATTGAAAGATTATTATTATTTATATTGATCTTATTTAATAATCTGGTTGCAATAGGTTTTGTAATAACTACAAAATCGATAGCAAGATTTGAAGAAATGAAGAAAAAGAATTTTTCGGAATACTATTTAATTGGAACACTCTCAAGTACATTAATAGCAATAATTACAGGCAAGTTTGTAATGTATCTGATAAAAATATTAAATTTATAATTGGTACTCAATTCTTGAAATTAGAATATGTTTTCATTTTAAAAATCCTTGGTCTTCCTATAAATACTTAACTTGCAATATTATTTTGAAATGAATATTGACTTTATCTTCTTCCATAAATTTTTCAGCCAGAGAATGAATGTATTCAGAGGTTTAGGAGGATAAAGAAGTTTTTCTCTAGTTTTACCGTATTTCTGTTCCTCCTCAGGTTTTAAATTCAATCTTCCCAGATTTTCATGATATTCGATATCCAGCTTTTTTAATTTATCACCTTCGGTTTCAATCATTTTAACATCAATCTCATCCCATCCAAGCTGGCGGCAGGCTTGCAGACGGCGGAATCCACTGATTAGTTCTTTTTTTGTATTTACAATAATGGGCTGAAGTAATCCGATTTTATGGATAGATTTTTTCAGGGATGATAGGTCGCCACTTTCCTGGCGTATCCTCGGTCCGATTTTGATTTCGTTTATTTTCAGTTTCATGTTTTTCTTCAATGTAACTATTGAAATTTCAACAAAATGTGGAAAAGAACAGAATAAACTTCCAGTTAATGTAAAACACTAAAAAGCTCCCCATTTCTGATCACCAGGAATATAGTTACTTGGACATATGAATTTGAACATTTTAGCTACTTTGCGGGCTTTTTTTAGTTTCTCTTTATCCTCTTTTTCCATCTCAGCTAATTTGGAACCCGCAATTTCTTTCACAAATTTTTTAGCTGCTTGTTCTCTATCCTCTTCTGTTTTGAATTGGTTACGGATATCTCTGAGTTCTCCGCAATCAAGCCAGAATCCCCCACATTTGGGACATTCATCAACCGTTACTTTTCTCTTTACACTGAAAAAATGTTGCATTAAAACCACATTATTGCATTTTGGGCAGTTTCTTTTTTTAGAATAATCAACTTTCACCTCAGGATCCTGCTCAATATCAAGAAGTGCTTCTCCTGCTGCTTCCTGCTGTTCGTCAACTTTTTGGAGTTCAAACCAGTCAAACCAGATTCCTCCACATCCTCCTTTGCACACATCAAATTCAATGTTTTCAATGGTTAATTTGCTTAACTCATTTCCACAAGCTGGGCAAATCATCTTTCTTCTCCTTTTATTATGGAAAGTAATATCTTATTTTAAAAATAACATTTTTTTAATTATTACACAAGTATTATTCTTAATTTTTATGAAATAAATACCCGTAGAAGCAGCTCTATTCTGTTTGCCTTTTCCGTCCCAAATGACGTGGTGAAAACCTGAGCTTTGAAGTGAATGAATAAGAGTTCTAATAGAACAACCCGTAACATCGAGAATCTCAAGGGAGACATATCCTTCAGATTTTAAATAAAATGTAATAGTTGTTCTAGAGTTAAATGGATTGGGATGATTTTGGAAAAGAGTAAGATTCTTAGGTATAGAAAGGTTATGATCCTGTATTTGAATATCTGTATAGGGGTGAAATTCATAGGCACCAATGTCATAATTATTTCCTATTGGTCTTGACTCTCCATCATAATCAGAACTTGGAGCATTGCAACTGGTACCATTATCAATTGCCGGACTTGTATTTATTAAATGAAAATCATTTTCTTCTGGATGGATATATATTTGGGTAGAAGAATCAGCGGTTAAGGAGTGTGAGTCCTGACTGCTATATGCTGTCCACTGACCTGCTGCGATCTGCTCCAAAAAGAATTCATCACTATATCCAACAGCTATAGCTCGATATTTATTATCATTATGAAAGAGGTTAAAGTCTCCCTGGTAGTTAGAGGTAGAATATTGTTCAAATGCAAGACCAATGTTATCACCTCCTGATAGTATACAGTTAGTCATATGCAGAATATCCGAACTGTTTTCAATCCAGATGTTGTAAGTACCTGCATTGTGAAAGGTACAGTTAATCAGTGAAACTTCACTAGCTTCACCATTCCAGTCTAATTCTACATTTGCTATGGTATTGTTATAACTTAAGCAGTTTATTAGTTTAACACTATCCTGCCAAATTTTAAATCCAGTGTTCCAACACTTGCTAGCCTTACATTTTGTTAGAGAAGTGTTTCTACTGCTAATGTCGAAACCATCGTATACATTATAGGTTTTGCATTTATCAAAGATAAAATTATGTTGCGATCCATGGCCTAAGGCAAATCCATCCACATTTTGGGTGTTATCTCTTCCGGTATGTGACACACAATTATATAGTATCCCATTATAACAATCTTTTCCTCCTGAGGGAGAGGCATCAAATCCATATAGATCAAAATGATGCATTACTACATTATCAAGCATAAAATCATGGGTTCCATTAGCAGCTCCTATTCCAAACACTACCTGGTGGACTTCACATTTTGAGATAATAATATTATCCGCTTCATCCATCCAGATTCCGTTAATCCAATTTGTTATTTCAAGTCCGTATAATTTTATATAAGAATGAGTAATGGCAAATCCTGTATTACTAGCAGATACACCAGTACCGTCTATAACCGGTGTTTCATTGGGATAGGCTGAAAAGGTAATACAACTATCAGAGGTATTTCCACTCCTTTGGGTGATAATGTTTTCGTAATAGGTTCCATTCCTTATGAAAACAGTGTCTCCAGGCATGAGATTTTCAGAAGCATGTTGTATGGTTTTCCAGGGGCTATTAAGAGTGCCATTATTAGTATCATTACTATTTTGGTCTTTAACATCCACATAGAAAGTATCGGAAAAACAATAGTGAAAACAGACTATAATTAATAGCAGGTAAGATAATCGTATTATTCTTTCTTGTTTTCTCATTTTAGAACCTCAGCAGGTTTATTATAATTTTCTCCATAATGGAAATTTAACAAAGAATAGAATAAATCAAAATGATTTGTTAGTAATTTATTTTTTCTTTTATTTAATATGTTAATTTATATTATTTATAGAATATTGTCTCTAAGCTTTGTTTTATGGGGAGGTAGGCATTGTTCGGATCAATAAAATTTTTCAGATTAAATAAGAAATTTATTTTGTTTTTTTTTAATGATTTGTTATATTTATTTTTAGTCTTTTGATTACAGCAATTAGAACAAGGATAGAATAATGAGTGAGTATGATTTTAGAAAAATTGAAAAAAAGTGGAGAAAATACTGGCAAGATAATGATTTTTATAAAATTGATTTAAAAGATGAAGAAAAGGAGAATTTTTATTGCCTGGTGATGTTTATTTATCCTTCCAGTGATAAAGTGCACATCGGACATTGGTATAATTATGCTCCAACTGATACCTGGGCTCGCTTTAAGCGCCTGCAGGGTTATAAGGTATTCGAACCCATGGGGTATGATGCTTTTGGTCTTCCGGCAGAGAATGCTGCTATTAAAAAAGGGATTCATCCTGCTAAATCAACTGAGGAGAATATAAAAGCGATCAGAAAGCAGCTTAAAGAAATTGGAGCTATGTATGATTGGTCAAAAGAAATAAATACCAGTAAACCTGAGTATTATAAATGGACTCAATGGTTTTTTTTGCTGTTATATAAAAATGGGCTGGCTTATCGTAAAAAAGCACCGGTAAACTGGTGCCCTTCCTGTAAAACAGTGTTGGCTAATGAACAAGTTGTGGAAGGTTTATGTGAGAGGTGCAGTACAGAAGTAATCCAAAAGGATCTTGAACAATGGTTTTTCAAAATCACAAAATATGCAGATAGCTTATTAGATGGTCTGGAAAAGATTGAGTGGCCGGAAAAAACAGTTACCATGCAAAAAAACTGGATTGGAAAAAGTAAAGGTGCTTCAATTAAGTTTCAGGTTTATGGATATGATGATACTATTGAGGTTTTTACAACCCGTCCCGATACACTCTGGGGAGTAACCTATATGGTTTTTGCACCTGAATACCCCTTGGTTGAAAAGTTAACAACTGATGACAACAAACAAAAAGTTGATGCATATATTAAATCTTCTCAAAAAGAGACAGAGATAATCAGAACTTCGTTAGATAAAGAAAAGACAGGTGTTTTTACTGGAAGTTACTGTGTTAATCCTGTAAATAAGGAAAAAATTCCCATCTGGATTGCAGATTATGTGCTTATGAGCTATGGAACTGGAGCAGTTATGGCTGTTCCTGCCCACGACCAGAGGGATTTTGAATTTGCGGCAAAATTTAATCTTCCTCTACGTGAAGTTATCAGCCCGGATGGAGAGGAACATGGGCAGCTCAAACAGGCTTTTATTGAACCTGGTATAATGATAAATTCAGGCTCATTTTCTGGTGAGTATTCTACCTCAGGGATAAAAAAGGTTATTTCCTATTTAGATGGCAATAACTGGGGAGAGAGTAAGATATCTTATAAACTCCGTGACTGGCTAATATCACGTCAACGGTATTGGGGTGCACCCATTCCCATTATCAAATGTGAGAAATGTGGGTATGTCCCTGTACCTGAAGAAGAATTACCTGTAGAACTTCCCAGGGAAGTAGAATTTACCGGTAGTGGAGTATCTCCTCTGGTAACAAATCCTGAATGGGTTAAGAAAGAATGTCCCAAATGCGGGGGCAAGGCTGAAAGGGAGATTGATACCATGGATACTTTTGTATGTTCTTCTTGGTATTTCTTGAGATTTCTGTCTCCCCACTTGAATTCTGCTCCTTTTGATAGAGAACTTACCAATAAATGGCTTCCAGTAGCTCAATATGTGGGGGGAGCAGAACATGCTGTTATGCATCTAATGTACGCCCGCTTCTTTACTAAGGTATTGTATGATTTAAATATGATTGATTTTGATGAACCTTTTCAGAAGCTCATCCATCAGGGAGTTATAACCAATAAAGGTGCAAAAATGTCAAAATCACGGGGTAATGTTATCAATCCTGATGATTATATTGATAAGTATGGTTCTGATGTTTTCAGAATGTACATGATGTTTATGGGTTCTTACACTGAAGGAGGGGATTGGTCAGAGGATGGAATTCATGGTATTGACAGATTTTATTACAGAGTGTGGCGTCTGGTTAATTCAATAGTAATGAATCCACCCCAAGGTAGAGAAGAAAGAAAGATTAAAACCCTTGAACGGCAATGTCATTATGCTGTTAAGATGGTAACCCAGGATCTCGAGCGGTTTCAGTTCAATACTTCCATAAGTAGAATCATGGAACTTGTTAATGAAATGAACCATTATATTCAAGATGTTCCAGCTCAGGATCAAAATAAGCAGGTTCTCAATCATACTATGAAAACAATAATACAGCTATTTGCTCCTTTTGCTCCTCATTTAGGAGAGGAATTATGGCATCTTATTGGTAATGCAGAGAGTGTTTTTAATGCCACCTGGCCGAAGTGGGATGAAAATAAATTAACCTCTGAAACAGCGACCATAGTTGTACAGGTTAATGGTAAAGTTCGTGCTAATCTTGTTATGGAAGTAAATTCTCTTGAAGAGCAAGTTAAAAAGAATGCATTGAATAATCCCAAGGTTCAGAAATATACCCGGGATAAAGAGATTGCTAAGATGGTATATGTAAAGAATAAACTTTTGAGTATAGCAGTAAAGTGAATTATATTTAAGGATTAATTTGGTGATTATATTAATTAATATGAAACTATGTAGATGCAAAAGAGGTTAAAGAGAAGATAACAATAGTAGAATGAAGAAATCATTAATAAAAGGAGCAGGATATGAAGTTTAAAAGTAAAATATCGACCATAATAATTATTGCTATGGTTTTAGTTTCAACTGTTTATTCTCAGAGTACAAAAGTATTAAAATTTAAAGGAGGATTTTTTAATCCTAAAGGTATGGAGAGCAGCTTGATTCTTAGTGGAAGTTATGGGATTGCTATAGATGAAAGAGTTGATTTAAGTTTTGGGATCTCCTACTTTAACAAGACAAGTAAATCCAAGGATGTAAAATTCGAGGGGACTAAAGATGAAGTTGAATATCAAGTTATTGATGAAACAACAGAGTATTCTAATACCCTTTTACCTTTGTCAGTTGATCTTACTGCCTCTTTCCCTATGCAGCCCTCTTTTTCCTGGATTGCAGGTGGAGGTTTAACCTATGAATTCTTATTTCTAAAAGATGCCACTTTTTCCGGCTTCGGATGGAATCTATTTTTGGGTGTTGAATATGAGATTGGTAGCCGTTCTTCTTTCATTATTGAGGGATTTTATAACAGTTGTAAACCACAAGGAAAGATAAAAGTAGAGGATCTCGGAAGAACAACAGCAGAAGTAAATGTTTCAGGGATTGGGATAAGAGGCGGTATTAAATTGATGTTATATTAGTATATAGTGGATAGATGATAGAGCATGGAGAATGGATTAGGGAAGAGGATTAGCATATATTCTCAAACCTTTAACTTCTAATATCTAGCCTTTAACATCTATCTTCTAAATTACTATCATTTAACTCTGTGTCCTGATGGTAATGAATTATTCAGTTCATTAAAAGTTTATTTAAGGTGATATAAAAATGTATACAACCAATCAGATGCGATGGAGTATTGGTGGAGGAGGCATGACGCAAGCAGTAAAGACGCTCCTTATTGCCAATGGTGTGGTATATCTTATTCAGATGCTTATTGGCCCTCAGATGTTTCTGGCACTTGGTTTAGTTCCAAGATTTGCCTGGTCAAAATTTTTCATTTGGCAGTTTTTTACCTATATGTTCCTGCATGGGAATTTTTTCCATATTTTGTTAAATATGTATGCTCTCTGGGTTTTTGGAATAGAGATTGAGAGAATGTGGGGAAAAAGAGAATTTTATAAATACTATTTTATTACCGGAGTTGGAGCAGGAGTTATTCATACTATTCTTACACCTATGTCAACAATCCCTACAATTGGAGCTTCAGGAGCGGTTATGGGAGTTTTAACTGCGTATGCTGTTATGTTTCCCAATCGCATAATTACCCTTCTGCTGTTTTTTATCCTGCCGATAAGGATGCGGGCAAGAACTCTCGCTCTTCTTTTTGCTGCTATGTCACTATTAGGAGGTATTTCAGGGAGTGCGGATGGAATAGCACATTTTGCTCATCTTGGAGGTATGTTAATAGGATATATCTATATGAAGAAAGGATTGAATTTTGACTGGTTAGTTGATAAATACAAGGTTTGGAAAAGAGGCAGGAGAATCAATGTCGATAGACAGAAACAGGAGGAGAGGGAGAAGTTAAGAAGGTTGGTAGATCAGATACTTGATAAATCAAATAGAGTGGGAATGGAGAATCTTACTAAAGAGGAAAAAATTTTTTTAAAAAAAGCAAGTAAAATTTTGAAGAAGGATGGATAAGTATTTAATTTTTTAATACATTTTGAAATTCGTTTTTTTACCTAGATAATTTGAATTTTTTTTACAGGTTCAGTATCTTATTGAATTAAAGTAATTATACAGTTTTTGTAAGACATTTTTAATATGAATGTTACCTTGAAATCAAAAAATTTTTTTTTACCTGTCATTTGTTTAATTATAATCCTTTTTTTTATTAATTATACTTTAGCTTCTCAAAGAGGAGAGATTGAACTTAGATTTAAGCATTCTCAACAAAGTTATTTTATTCCTGCTGCTTTTAAATGGTCGATATATTTTTTCATCTCTGAATAGTCTTGGTCTATCAAAGCAACTGGAGAATTTTCAAATAGAGAGCGATATTTTTCTTCCGATTCTTTTAATATTTGTTCAGCTTTTTTCCGATCAGTAATGTCTCGTCCAACAGATACAATATACTTTAAATTTCCTTCTTCATCGGTTATGCTTGAACCAATATATTCAAATGGAATTGAGTTTCCATCCTTATTAATTAAATCCATTTTAACATTACTGGCTGATTTCTCCTCAATTAAACGAGTTGCCTCGGCTGCACGCTGCAAAC
>CAYUAG010000027.1:32924-36814 GCA_964442615.1 uncultured bacterium | reverse complement strand
TCCAAAGAATCTTTAACCGCTCAAAAGAATATTCTGTTGTTTCTTTCTCTTCTGAGATATTACAGTTTTTCAACCATTCCTTGATTTCTTCCACGCCCCTTCCTCTACATACTTGTAAAACCGGTAGGGGGTACCATGTTGCTTCCGTTTTCCATCAAAAAAATATTTTTTTCTTGACATTTTAAAATTAAATTATTACGATATAAATATTAAACTCTATTTATTGATTAACTTATTGTCATGAATTTTATACCTAGTATACTGAATTCTTTACAAATTAGATTGTTTACAAACAGTTAATTATGATAATTTTTCAATTGTGGTACTCTTGATTATTGGTTATATATCTTTAAAATATATTAATGTGATTGAAAAGGTAGAGTTGTGAGTGTAGAGTATAGGATTTTAAAAATAAGGATCTAATAAATGATAAGAAAAAAATATTTAATAAAAACAATATTGATTATTATTTCTTGTAGTAATTTTTCTTTTTCGCAGACTATTTACAAAGATTCTCTAACCATAAAATTTTATTCAACAAGCTCTTATGATAGTGTAGTTGTCACATTAGAGGATGCCTCATCAATAAAAAAGAATGTAAAAACATTAATATTCAATGATAATCAATTAAATGAATGTAAATTTTTGACAGATTTTAGAATTTTAAAAGGTTCCTGTTTACTTTTCAAAGACAGTATTGAATACATGTATGAATTAAAAAATTTAACAAATACCAATCAGGTAAAAATTGACTTATCAAATTCAAATAATCCATCAATTAATTCCATAAAGCAAAATGCATCTGAAATGACTGCGCCCGGACAATCAAAAATAAATAAATCCCAAAAAAATACTTTAAAAAATCCCCTCGTAAGTTTTTCCTCATCTCTTATATATTCTGCTTCTTCAAATATCAAAAATGACTACCTATTTCCAGGTCTTAACATTGATGCAGAAGTCATATATAGTATTCCCTGGTCTTCTGATTCGCTGGGATTCGGTTTTAAAACTGGCCTTAGTCTATTAAAATTTGATGACAATTATTTCATATCAAAACTAACCTTTCTGGATCTTCAAATATTATTCTTAGTTTCATGGGGTAAACTTTATAACTGCCCTATAAAATTTCAACCTTATATAGGCTATACATTATTTTTTGGTAAAAGTATAAATGATAAAATATTTTTTTCTTATGGTGGCCGCATAAACTTCAGATTACCTTCTTTGGGGAAATTTAGTTTATTAATTGATGGTCAAATGATAAATACCAAATTCAAAGATAGCCTTTTTGGTGGTACTTTAGGGATTATATATTTAGGGGTGAATTATCGATTATAATGTATGATAATATATAATCAATAAAAAAATATAAAAATCATCCCACCAGATAATAATAATCCTGATAGGATTTAAAAAAATTTTTTTGTGGAACGCAGCATCCGTAATACTGCTGTAGTAATCCAAGCAACACTAAAATCATTTAACAATAGATCCTCCATCCCAGCTAAAAGCCCTTACCTCAAAATTCTTATCTTGTATGTTGGGTAAAAACCTGGTAATTTGACTGGTAAAATCTTGGATATTGCCACTGGTATAAAAAAAATGTTTATTCCCTTCTGCCTGTTCAGGGAATCCTCTTTCATCTCTGTAAGAATTTAATACAGAAACAGTCTGCTTAGCTACAGGAAGAACAGGATCAATTATTGAAATATCCTCCCCTACTATTTCTTGAATAACAGGTTTTAAAAAGTGATAGTGGGTACACCCAAGAACCAGTTGATCAACTTTCTTTTCAATCATGGGGATCAAATATTGTTTGAGAAGGAATCGTATCTCAGTAGTGTCTACATTACCAGCCTCAACTTGTTCCACCAGACCAGGACAGGATTGATGAACAACTTTAACCTGCTTAGCATATTTTTCTATTAAATTTTCATATGGTTTGCCCTGAAAGGTTGCCTGGGTTGCTAACACTCCAATGATACCAGAACTTGTTTGTTCAATAGAGGGTTTAATGGCAGGTTCCATACCCACAAACAGAATTTCAGGAAATTGTTTTCGTAAATTGTACAATGCAGCAGCAGAAATGGTATTACATGCTATGACAATAATTTTTTTCCCCTGATTTACAAAAAAATGGGTAATCTCACGGGCAAATGTACGTATCTGCTTAAGGGAACGGGGTCCATAAGGAACATGTACTTGATCTGCAAGATAGTACTGAACTTCATGAGGAAGCAATCGCAGTATTTCTGCACAAACACTTAATCCTCCCACACCTGAATCAAAAATTCCAATCAAAGCATTCTCTATATTCAAATCCTTTTCCTGTTCTTTTATTTATGTATTCACTTTATTTTTACTCTTTAGTTATGATAATTTTTCGAATATAGGCGTCTTTACCGCTTATGATGGTAACTTCAGCACTCTTACATTCCGGGCAGGAGAATGAGGGTAGCATCATATGATATTGGGGATCCTCTTGAACTTTAATATCTCCTTCATATCCGCACTTCTTGCACTTGATCCTGCCCTTAATTTTTTTGAATGTTATATCAGATCCTTCTGCTATGGTAGATTCAAAACCTGTTTTAATCCAAAACTCAACCTGTTCCTGACCAAGAAAGGATAATTCTCCTATCTCAATTTCTACTAACTCTACCTTTATTGCCTTCTGGTTTTCAGCTTCTGCCAAGACTGTTTTAACAATTGACTGTCCTATTGCTGCTTCGTGCATTTATTCCTCTGTAATAGTTAGTGCTTTAATTAGTTCTGGTACACCCTCACCTGTTCTGGCATTGGTAAAAACCACTTTGATACCTGGTTTTATTTTCAAAGCATCTTCCCGGAACTGGTCTAAATCAACTTCCATTGCTTCTGCCATATCTTTCTTATTAATAACAACCACGGAAGCATCTTTAAAAATATAAGGATGTTTGACAATCATATACGGACCTTCAGTAGTGGAAACAACAACTATTCGCTGATGAGTACCAACAGGAAATCCACTCGGACAGATAAGATTACCAACATTCTCTATTAAAATAAGATCCAGGGATTTGAGATCCAAAGCATCCAGTCCGTTACGAACCAGATTGGCATCCAGATGACATCCTCCCTCTGTATTGATTTGTAGTACTTGAGCACCTCTATTTTTAATTCTATCTGCATCAATGGTTGTGGTTAAGTCCCCCGCAATGACAGCAGTTCGGTACTTACTGTGCAGTTGAGCAACCAGCTGCTGGATGATGGAGGTTTTACCGGAACCAATAGAACCTAAAATATCTATGGCCTGTATCCCATGTTTATTTAATATTTCTAAATTCTTTTCAGCTAACTCAGAATTTTTACTGTAAAGGTTTTTATTTAATTTTATTTCAAAACTTTTACCATCTTCTGTAAACAACTTTTTCATGCATACTCCTTAAGAAATTATACCTTGATTTACTTTCTTTACCTTCTATTTAATTATTTGAAAGTATAATAAATAAAAACTAAAATCAAGTAAAAATCAAGGTAAGAGACAAAACCTCTTGGATTAATAAAAAAAAGTTTATACTTTTATAAAAAAATTATTAATGGAAAGGAAGAACCTATTGAAACTAATTTTATTTGATATTGATGGCACTTTAATTAATACAGGTGGTGCAGGTTCAGAGTCCATGCAGATTGCTTTTGAACAGGTTTGGGGTATTCCGGATGGATTTAATAATATCTTTATGATGGGCAAAACTGACCCTACTATTTTACGGGAGGCTCTGGAAAATCATAACTTGACCTGGGATGAATCAAGGTTTAATAAATTCCGGAAAAATTATTTTCGAATTTTAAAGAAAGAAATCCAAAAAAACCGCCCCGAAAAAAGACTCGGTCCAGGAATTACACCACTT
>CAYUAG010000027.1:0-32914 GCA_964442615.1 uncultured bacterium | reverse complement strand
ACATTCATTACATAATAAAAAAGATTACATTACTTCTTTGTTAACTGGTAATTTTAAAAAATCTGCATTTATCAAACTTCGTCATTTTAATATTGACCATTTTTTTCAAAACGGAGCCTTTAGTGATGATTCCGAAAAAAGAAAAGAACTGGTACCAATAATAAAAAAGAAAATTGAAAAAAAAAGAAAAATAAAACTTTATAATAAAGATATCTTTATTATCGGTGATACTCCCAACGATATTAATTGTGCCCGGGAAAATAAGGTGCAATCTGTGGGAGTTTCAACCGGTGTCCATACCTTTAAAGAATTAAAATCAAATAATCCTGATTACATTTTTACTGATTTAGGTGATACTCACAGAGTACTGCAGATTTTGGGATGGTAGTTAAACAGCATCCTCTTCCCACTATCCCACAACCTTCTGGAATAATGGAATATTGGATTTTTGGAATACTGAGAAGTACACTGCTCCATCATTCCATTACCCCCATGGAATATTGGAAGAATAGAATTTTGGAATGTTGTAATGAGTATTGAACCATTATTCCAATGTTCCATCACTCCATTATTCCAACTTTCCATTCTTAGATCACCAGCGGATATAATTCTTACTATCTGCCCAACATTAATATACTGGTCAATCAAACTTTTTCCTCGATCCTTTTTGCTCTATCCTTCTTTTAATTTGCAATTTTAATGAAGACTGGACTTCACGATGAATTTTTTCATGGTGGAGTTCAGGAGTCTTGACTCGAGCCCAGCGTCGCTTTACTCCTCTGCACTCGAGTCTATAAAACATTATGATAAAAATTATCTCCCCCTATTTCCTGAACATCCGTCCTAACCTGAATGACAAATGAGAAAAAGGATGAGCTGCAGAACTACTCTTAAATTCATCATCTTCTGATGATAGATCATCAGATTCCCGCTTGAATGCTTTTTCAATAACATACTTTACCGGATTAACCGCCATGGCCACCAGCTGCTTGGATTTATCCCTGGTTAACTTTTTCACTTCCCTGGAAATTCGCTCTAATAAATCTTCAGTAATGATCTGGGTTAAGGATACTACGGTTTTATAATTTGGATAAAGTTCTTTATTGGATTTTATGCATAACCTGATACAATAGTTCTCAGTAATAAGAGCAATACGAGTCAACAAGGCTGCATTGACCAATCCATCCGCAACCGAGCCTAATATGCGGGAACTAAAGGTAATTCCCTTAATACTTTCCCCGAATAACTTGGAAAGAATTTCGTCCACTGCATACTCGATTCCTTCAGATCCTCCAATGATCATGGACCAGTACACCATTCTTGCTATTCTCCATAAATCCCGGTTTGAAATCCGGCCGTGATAGAGCAGAAAATATTCTTTGATCATATGCACACTGGAAGAGATGATAAGAATGGCATCTAAAAATCCATTTTGGGCAATAGCGGTGCTGTAAAAAACCTTGGTTACATAGCTTTTACGTATCCGCTTCATCTCAGGCTTGAGGTGATTGATGATGGTTTTGTATCCTTGCTCATCCTCCAGGATAGAATCAAAATCAAAATGTGTTTTTTTAAGATAGGAATTCCTGAGAAAATACTTTATACGGGCCTGGACCAGCCCGTCTACTTTATCCGGATCACGAGTAGGGTGGAGTCTGACAGGCATACTAATAATTTTGAAAAGAGGTAGAATAACAAAGTATCCTATACCAAACACAATTATGATCAGCACTCCATACCCTGCAAAGGGATGAAAGGAGCGGGCATAGTGATAGAGAATCAAAAACTCTTTAACCATAAAATAGAGCAAAAACAAGGATAAAAAGAAAAATATTTTTTTGATCATCTTCATCTTAACTTCCTAATTATTCATATAAAGACACTTGTCCTCTCAGACAACTCAAATATTAACATAATAAACAGGACAATCAGAAACAAATATTTTATAGTAAGGGAACAAATATTCTTATTCTACTCAAAAAAAGATGAGTTTAAGAGGAAATGAATAATAAAATCTAATTACATTGAGGTATGAGATTCTTCGCTCCCTTCAGTCGCTCAGAATGACATACCGGATAGGATATATACAAAAACATCAAAACTTTCAACAAAACTGTGAACTTTTTTCAGGACATCGCCCTTATACCTTGTAACTTTTTAATATCTCAGTCTTTAATTTTTGATTCTTAGGGTCTTAGAGTCTTCTGGTCTCTGATTATTGTCTTCTGACTTCTAAGATTTATCCTTCAAAAACACCACCAATCCTAGGTAGTCAAGGACTGCCTCTATCCATATAGTTCTAAAGTTCTTATATTCTAAAGCTCTGCTTTCTTGTTCCTTTCTCCATTCTCCTTTTCTCCCTATTCCATTTATCAATTATCTTTTATCCTTATCTCTACCATCATTCCAACAACACCATCTTCTTAATATCAATGAAATCCAACATCTTAATTTTATAAATATAAATTCCGGAGGAGAACTTGGAAGCATCAACTTTTACCTCATACTCACCTGCCTGATAAAATTTATCTGTTACTGTGGTTATTTCCCGTCCCCTTACATTATAGATTTTAAGTACTACCTGACAGGATTTTTTTACTCCGAATTTTATATAGGTCTCTGGATTAAAGGGATTGGGATAGTTCTGAGTCAAAAAGAAATTAACCGGAATTTGGGCATCCTCTATCTTTTTAACTGAAGTTGTGATACTGTTAGAGAATTCGGAAGTATTCCCCTCTGTATCGGTTGCTGTAGCTGTGACCTGAGGGCCGGTTACACTTCCTGTATAAGTCCAATCTCCTGAGCCGTCAGCAACAGTATCGCCCTCATAGATCCCACCCTGATCAGAAGTATCGGAGAATACTTCGATGCGGCAATCAGGAGGAGCAGTTCCGGTCAGGGGATTTTCACCGGTTATTATCGGGGCTGCAATGCCTGCATTGGCACTGTCAATAAGACAAATACCCCCCTGAGTATTGCCCGATATGGAATTCTGGGTAATGGTGACTTTTTGGGAATCAGATCCGTTCATATATATACCCCAAGCCTGATTATACCAAATTTTGTTTCCAGGTCCGATGGTATCTGAAACCGCTTTACCGGCAACCAAGAAACCATAACTCCTATTGGGAAGGGGTGTTATACCATCCGCACTAACACCAATAGAATTATTATGCATACTATTTCCACCCCTTGAATTATACACATATATTCCTTGAGAATTAGCAGAAATTGTATTATCCTTAATTACATTATTCCTACCGGAAATATATATACCTGCTCCACTATTTCCCAGGGCAAGGGTGCCACTGGTATCGGTTCCCACAAAATTATTCTGAATAATATTATAAGCAGCTGAATCATTGAATATGCGTATTCCGGTATATCCATTTCCAGAAACTATATTTCGATCTGTATAATCAGGACCTCCAATAAGATTATAGCTGGCAAAATCTGAAATTTCCATCCCACTAAGCTGATTGGGAATAGTATCTTGACCCGTATAATCCAAGCCAATCCAATTGCCCTGGACCGTGTTTGAATCTGTATAAGCACCGGATATTTGGATACCATTTGAATTATTACCGCTAATAATATTACCTTTGCCAATTATATTGTGACTGGCGTTATAATACATATAAATTCCACTATACCCATTTCCCACTGCCACCGTGCCACTGGAATCCACACCAATATAATTACCCAGAATATGATTATGAGTAGTGTTCTCTGAATACATGCGAATGCCTTCTCTTGTATTACCGGATATACAGTTTCTTTCTAAATAGGTATCCCCTCCAATAGTGTTATACTGCGCTCCTGATTTAATTGCTATTCCCTGGTATCCATTTCCCAGATCGGTAAGACCGTCTCTGCCCAGTCCGATAAAATTACCCGTTACCTTATTATATTCCGTACCTTCGTCTATGATATTTACTCCCTGATAGTGGTTTCCGGAAATGATATTTCGTTCCCGGACAGAACTACCACCAATTCTGTTATAGGAAGATTGATAAGAAATTTCTATACCACTTCTTCCATTCTCCAAAATTCTATCTCCGGAAGCAGTAAGCCCTATAATATTTCCCATTACTACATTACTATCAGCATAAATTATATTAATACCATTTGAACTGTTTCCGGATATTACATTCATACTATCCGGTCCCATTCCTCCGATCCTGTTTCTGTTCGCTCCATATAGAATATAAATTCCTATATTATTCCTGAGAGTGTCATCTCCAGCCGGGGTAGTACCAATAAAATTAGCATACACATGATTATGATGAACTTCCTCACCTTCCAGTATGAGGCCGCCTGCCTTGAACCCGGAAATTACCATTCCGCAAATGGTATTATGAGAAGAACTCAGTCGCAGACCATTACTGTTTTCCAAAATTTCGCTGCCATCCAGAAGAATTTCCGGTCCGTCAGGATTGGTATCATCCTGATTATCCTTTTGGGATAATCCATAGATAACCGTTCCTCCGCCGGATAATTCAGGCAGCTCTATCTGAGGAGCTATTCTCCATACGGTTCCATTGAAATTTTCGTCACCTTCAGGAATATTAAACCAAATTGTATCAGCCTGAATTGTGGAGTTACTTTGAGTGATTGCCCAGCGCAGGGATCCTTGTCCGGTATCAGCCGTGGTAGTAATCACAATATCCTCCATCATCCAGACCTGAGAAAATTCAGAGGTATTACCAGCTGTATCAGTTGCGGTTGCTGTTACCCAAGGACCGGAAGGTATATCTTCCCAGATAAAACTTCCGGTTTCATCAGCCACTACAGAACCCTCAAAAATCTTACCCTCATCATCAGTACCGGAAAAAATCTCTACGGTTGACAATGCTGGTGCGGTTCCGGATACATTTTTCCCAACCTGAATCACCGGTTTCTGAATATTCTGATTAGCCTCATATTCAAGATTAATACCTTCTTCCTTATTACTATAAATTGAATTCATAGTTATAGTATTGCCCTTACTGTCACTGTCCCTGACTATAATCCCCGCTTCTTGATTGTAAGCAATAATATTAGCCGGTCCGATTTGATTATAACTGGCTCCGTATTCAATATAAATACCTTCTGCTCCATTAGGCAGTCGTTTTTCCTCCTCAGGATCAATACCGATATAGTTTCCTGCAATTGTATTGTTCACAGCCGCAGAACCAGAAATCATAATTCCTTTTCCTTTATTGTTTACAATGATATTTCTATATTCCGGAATCTCTCCTCCAATACTATTTCCGGAGGCATCGTATAAACTCATACCAGCGTAACCATTACCCAACAAAGTATCCAATTCCATATTTGTTCCTATTATATTACCTAAAACTTCATTACTGTCTGCTAGACTCAGGTAAATTCCCGCTCCTTCATTCCCTGATATGATATTTCCTTCTGTATCAGCTATGCCGCCTATTCTATTGTGATTGGATGAGATATATATTCCCGTGGAATTAGATATGGTGTCATCAGCAGCAGCATTGAGTCCGATATAATTACCCTGTATCCAGTTGTTATCAGTTCCCTCACCTCTAATATTTATCCCATATCCTTCATTTCCGGAAATGACATTTCTCTCAAATTCTCCTGCTCCTCCAATCTGGTTACCCAGGGCCCCGGAATAAAGATAAATACCATCATTCTCATTAGGGAGTCTCCTGCTGCCTGAAGCATCCACCCCAATAAAATTATTCACAATGGTATTACTGTCTCCAGTGACTACGATACCATAATAATGATTACCGGAAATCAGATTCCTGCTTCCTGGTTCATATCCTCCAATAAGCGTATGGGTTACTTCATCATCCAGAAAAATACCTTGCATATTACCCAGGGTATCATCTCCGGTGGCTGTGGTCCCGATGTAATTTCCCCTTATAGTATTATAATGAGCAGAACTTCCGTTTATGGAAATTCCAGAGGACTTGAAGCCGCCAATAACCAATCCGGTAATTACATTCTCCGCGCTGGTAATCCGGAGGCCGTTTCTATATCCTTCTACATCCCTTCCATTCAGAACAATCTCCGGTCCTTGTTCATTAGTATCTTCCTGATTTTTTGCCTGGGTATTACCATCAATGACAGTACTTCCAGTTATATCGGGAAGCTTTGATTGAGGACGGATTGTCCATACTGTACCATCAAAACCATTATCTTCTGTCTGAATATTAAAATGAATGGAATCCAAACCACTGCTCTGATTGGCCATTTCAATAGCCCTTCGCAGCGATCCCTTCCCAGTATCAGCAGTGGTGGTTACTATAATATTTCCAATCAACACCGGTTTGGAGAATTCCGAGGTGTTCCCAGCTGCATCCGTGGCAGTTGCTGTTACCCAGGGCCCTTGCGGAAACTCCGGCCAGAAAAAATTACCCGAAGCATCGGTTCGGATGGAATCCTCGTATATCTTACCCTCATCATCCGGACCGGAAAAAATTTCGATCAAAGTATGAGGAAGAGCCGTACCTGATACAGAGCTAACAGAGGTAATTACAGGAGGCTCCAGTTCAGAATTCCCCCCGGATATACTATTAATCCCCAAGGTACCATTACTGTGAATGCTGTTCTGGGTGATGGTGTTTCCTGTGCTTCCCTCATCCGATACAACCACCCCATTCCACTCATTATAGGCAATCACATTATTTGGACCCACCCGGTTATTTTTCGCTCCTCCATACATCAAAATACCATTTTCTCCATTTTTCAAAGGGTGCTCACCAGTCACATCCGTTCCAATCCAGTTACCAGAGATCAAATTATCATCCGTGCCTTCACCATAAATATAAATTCCGGAATCTTCATTACCTGAAATGAGATTGCCTTCTCCTTGCTCTTCTCCACCAATTGTAGTGCCTGATGCTCCTGAATATAAAGCGACGCCAGAAGAAAGGTTGGGTAGGGCTGAAGTTCCGGTGATATTTGTACCAATGTAATTTCCTATAATACGGTTGGAATCAGCGGCTGTTCCGGACAGATAAATTCCATGCTGTCCGTTACCTGAAATGACATTTCGCAGTTCCGGCTGATCTCCTCCAATGGTGTTTCCTGCCGCTCCACTTATTAGCTTTACTCCGCTGTACTGATTTCCCAACTCCAGGGTACCACCAGGATCAAGACCAATCATATTCCCGATTATAGTATTGCTGTCTGTACCTTCATCCTGGATATCAATACCGCTACCGTAATTACCGGAAATTACATTCCCGGGTCCGATCTGATTATGCTGAGTTCCACTCCAAAGCCAAATCCCCCTGCTTCCATTACCGAGGGTATCCGTACCGGTAGCATTAATACCAATGAAATTCCCCTCAATAATGTTCCCGTCCGTACTGTCTCCATATATTTCTACTCCAGAATATTCATTTCCACTGATGATATTTCTCTCCCCACTTTCACTACCTCCAATAGTATTATACCGCGATTTGTTACTGATATAGATGCCATCTCTTTGAAAGCCTATTCGCCTTGTTCCATCTGCATTTGTGCCAATAAAATTACCTATGATACGGGTACTGTCTGTACCTGAACCAGATATAGATATACCAAAATTATTGTTTCCTGAAATTACATTTCCGGGTCCTATGGTATTACCCTTACTGCTGCTCTTAATTTCAATACCATGCGATCCATTGGTGAGAGTATCTTCTCCTGTCCGGTTCAGACCAATAATATTACCCAGGATTTCATTATAATGAGAATCCCGTATTTCAATCCCTTCATGTTTGTTTCCAGAGATGAGGTTACCCTCATCCTCTGCAAGTCCTCCTATGCTATTAAAGGTTGAGCCACCTTCCAGAAAAATTCCATACTCCTGATCAGGAAATTTCCTTTCTCCAGTGTGATCAGTACCCAGATAACATCCCATCACCCGATTGTAACTCCCAGAAATAGTTACCTGACTTTCGCTGAAATGGTTGACCACCAGGTGGCTGATGGAATGAAAAGAACTTGATAAACGTATACCGCTAAATTCATCTACACCGCTGCCATTAATAACAATCTCCGGGCCTTTGTCATTTGGATCCCCTCCAATATAGGCTGCCTGGGTGGTACCGTCTATAAAAGTACTGTCATTATACAGGTAGGGTAATTTATTTTCCAACTCGATCTCCCAGATACCAGCTTCTGAATCATATCCTTCCACACCTTCTGGTATGTGGAATACAATGGTATCCGCACCGGTATGGGCTTCTGCATCTTCCATAGCCTGCCTGAGCGAACCAGCTCCTGAATCATTGGTATTGATCACAACAAAAGTATCTGCGTGTACAAACACTGGTGTGAAGAGTAATAATGTAAAAACTGCTGTAAAAATTAATACCTTTCTTTCCATCTTCTTCCTCCTTTTTCTATTAAGAATGAAAAAAAAATAGAAATAAATATCTCATGGTTGTAAAAAATTTTACATTAAACTTAGTATATGAGATTTATATCTTTTAAAATGTATTAAATTCAATCACCACAAAATATGAATAGAAAGTATTGTGAAGATGTAACCTATTAAATAAAAAATAAATACACCATCTATAAATGTCAAGAAAAATTTAGTGTTTTTTAATAAATATAAAAAAATCTGGTATAAAAAAGCGGGGACAGGTCATAGAACCTGTCTCCGCTTACAATAAAATCAGAGTTTTCTACTGATTCTTATTTTTTCTTAATAATAATATCTCCGCCACCTGTTCTCAATTTAATTAAATCACCGCCACCATTGATCTCTCCTTTACCCCAGATGGTTTTTCGTCCGAAATTTTCATCCTCACTTATTTGTAAGGGAAAATCAGAATCAATTTTATACTCTCTTGCACGACGTATTTCGTATTCAATTTTTGCATCAATAGTAGCAGGCAGCTTTTCAGGAATACTCAACTCAATATCACCTCCACCAGTAGACAGTTTAACAGTATGGTTTACCGAAAAATCTGTCAGGGTAACCTCTGCTGAAATATCACCCCCACCGGTAGATGCGATAATCGCTCCTTTGATCTCTTCCAGATCAATTTCCCCACCTCCGGTTGAAACATCCAGTTCACCTTCAATATCATCAATTTCAATATCACCTCCACCTGTAGAAGCGTCTATTTCGGCAGTAACATGCTCAATACTAATGCTGCCTCCCCCGGTTGATAAGTCGAATTCTCCTTTGGCATCACTAACCCTTATACTTCCTCCTCCAGTACTAATATCCACGTTCTCACCAGTGGCTCCCTTAACCACAACACTGCCGCCGCCGGTACTGATATCCACATTTTTACCTGTTCCCATAACTTTTACACTTCCACCTCCAGTAGAAACATCAACATTACCGCCTACATTTTCCACTGAAATACTTCCCCCCCCGGTAGAAATATCTACATTGCTTTCAATATCAGCAAGTTTCACGCTACCACCACCGGTTGAGGCATCTACATCACCTTTAAGTCCGGCAATATCAATACTACCTCCTTTAGTATCTATGTCACAGCTGAAACCAACCGGCAAAGTTATCTCGAAATTACTATCAATCCAGCTTCGGTTGAATCCCGGTCCGCTGACTATGATTCTGTCTCCCTCTTTTCTGAAACCTGCTTCAGACTTTTCAATAGCTATCTCTGCCTCACTCTTGGAAAAAATATCCATACGTTTAATTTCTTTAATCAAAACTTCATTTTTTTCCCAAGTCCGAATAGTTACACTTCCCCTGATTTCATCCATTACCAGGGTCCCGGTTTTATCTACCTGGAAACGTTTTGTTAATTCACCAATCCAGTATTTTCCTTCTTTTCTTAATTCTTGTCCGGATACTACTGTAAGAAAGGAGAATCCTAACAATAAAATCAAGGACCAGTTTGTTATTTTTCTTGTAATCATTTCATACCTCCTATTCATTTTGTATAGTTTTAAAATTTAAATTTTCATATTTTTTTTTAACGGAATCTGAGTGCTGTCACCAAAATCCTCAAGATGTTTCTTGGCTTCATACCGTACCCCGGAATTGGAATCTTTAAAAAACACTGATACTAAAACATCTTTAATCTTCTTATTAAGGGGAAACTTTTTAAGAATTTGAATAGCATGTAATCTGATACCTGGATTGGGATCTGACTGCAGACTTTCAACTAGGGCAAATTCAACCTCTTTTTTCTTCTCTGCATTGTGCAGGATTTTCATTGCTTTAAGACGCATATTATCCCGTTCATCATATTTCAAAATGTTTATTGCAGCCTCTATTAACCGAGGGTCATCAGCTGACAATTGCAGAGTTTGCCTGTTGCTGTGCTGTACAACCACCTTTACTTTATCATTATCCTGTGATAAGAATGATATCTTTTCAAAACGAGTGGTATTGCTGTTTAACAGACGCTGAATAGATGTATCTTTGGATCCTGAAATAGAGAGACCGGTTACCAGCCCTACCAGAAAAAGAGCAATTCCTCCGGCAAGTTTCAGGGCAAAATTCACTGAAAACAATGATTGTATTGATTTAATAATAGAAAATGTATCCTTGTTCTCTTCTCTTGAGAGCTGTTCCAGACTGATCTTTAACTTCTTTCTGGCTCTTTTTAATTCACCTTTACCAGGAAGAGGGTATTCCGAGCTTTTTATTGTTTTGTAAAGAGCTCTTTCTTGGGCGAGACGATCCATGCATGATTCACAATCCTGTATATGTTTCTCTATCTTGGTAATAGTATCAGAATCCAAATCTCCTGTAACATAAAAAAAGAGCTCTTCTTCTGTAATGTGTTTTTTCTCCATACTTATATTACCTCGCTTTCTAAATATGGATAAAGTTTTTTTCTCATATTTCTTGTGGCTCTAAAAAGATAATTTTTTATGGTTCCCTCAGCATTATCAGTTATCTCTGCAATTTCTTTAATCTTAAACTGATGATAAAAACGGAGAATAAAGGTTGTCTTTTGCATAGGAGGGAGTGCGTTTACACCTCTTTTAATTTTTTCTTTGAGTTCTTGATTAAGAGTTGTTTTATCAGGAGTTGGCATATCATCAATAGCTTCCCAATAAAAATCATTTTTTTCATCTTCTAATTGCATATGATATCTCCGTTTTCTTTTATTACAGTAGGTAAGAGAACAATTTATCGCTATTCTGTAGAGCCAGGTAAAAAAACTACTTTTAAAGTTAAATGAAGCAAGATTCTTAAAAGCACGCATGAAGATTTCTTGAAAAATATCCTCAGCATCTTGTGTATTTCCCGAAATCTGATAAGCAAGTGAAAGAATCTGTCTGCCATATTTTTTTACCAGTTTATCAAATGCTGGTATATCTCCCTTTTGTGCCCTCTCTACTAATTTATTCATATTTTTCTCATTTATTTTTTTCTATTGTTTGGACTATATATACTATAAAAAGGTTTGCATAAAAAATATAACTATAATTTACTTTATTTTCAACTTACTTTCCTTTATGAAATAAAATATGACAGCACTATTTCCCTTTGATTCTTAATCATTTTTTTCTATTTTTTATTAAAGGTATATTGATAGTAACAAAAATTTTATGAAAAGTCGACAGGATTCGGGATCGGTATCGAAATCGAAGAGAGAACAATGTCATTTGGACATAAGCGAGTTGATTTATATCGTCTTACACTTGAGTACTTAAAACTTGCATGGAATCTAAAAAAATCTATTTTTCGGTGAATGGTGATGCCGATTACGAAAACGACCGAGATCCTGATTGCAATAACGATAAAGAGCTGAAAAAATAGGTGATCGATAAAGATAAATTAAAATATATCTAAAAAATTTAACACTTCTTACTATAAAAAAGGAGACTAGAATGAAAAAAATAATATATATGATGATACTCTTATTAGGGTATAGTACAGGCTTTTCCCAGTTATCCCTGGATATAGAAACCGGAATGGTTTTCAGCGGTTATAATGATATAGGTATTCCTGGAGACACCGGAACCCGTTTTTCTCTGTCCGAAGATCTTGATCCCAATTCAACAGTATTTTTTCGAGGACGACTCAACTATTCTTTAAGCCCCAAACAAACTCTTTCCCTACTCATTGCACCTTTAACCATTACTTCAGAAGGTCAAATTCCAAAAAATGTCACCTTTGAGGGTACAGTCTTTCCTGCTCAGAAAAAAACCGAAGCAACCTTCCGTTTTAATTCCTACCGATTTACTTATAGATACAGAATCTTACAAACCTCAAAATTAAAATTAGGTTTGGGTATTACTGGCAAAATCCGTGATGCTGAAATTAAACTAAAAAGCAGTGAGAGACAATCGAAAAAAACTAATGTTGGTTTTGTTCCTTTGATCAATTTCAGATGTTTCTGGCAATTCCAGAAAAAAATTGGATTTATTTTCATGGGAGATGCTCTGGCTTCACCTCAGGGCAGAGCAGAAGATGTTTTGATTGCTTTGAAGGGTGATTTATCGGACAAAATTTCTCTGAAACTCGGGTACCGTATCCTGGAAGGTGGCGCTGATGTTGATGAAGTATACAATTTTACTCTGATTCATTATGCAGTGGCCGGAATTGTAGTCAAAATATAACTCATTTTAGTCAAAGCTAATTTTTTTTGCATATTACAATCAAGAATTAGCCACAGATTTATACGGATTTTCACTGAAATAAATATTGTCATTCTGTGTTTTATCCGTGTATATCATTGTTCGTTTTTTTACTTTTTACTTTTTCCTTACAACTTATACCTTTTAATATTTCTCATACGCCCCCTTCTCTAATAATCTCCAAAACTTCTTCAGCATCTTCAAACGGTTCCAGACAGGTTTTATCCCGACAAAGATAAATAGGAGTGCGGTGAGAACTCTTTTTATCCTGACTCATCGGTAACCTCCCTTTACCTTTACTGCCTGATAAAATGGTATAGGGAAGATACTGTTTTTGCATAAAAGAAAGTTTCTGCTGAAACGCTTCCCCGGATACAGTAACCTGCCAGAAAGGGAACACAGTCTTAAGCAGTACCTGAAGCCAGTGGGAAGAATATAGGAGTCTGGAATTCATGGATCCCCTCATGGTGTTCAGCATGTCCGAAGATCTTTCTATCCATTCATCTTTCTGAAAATAATGACCAAGCAGAAATAAATTATGTGCCATGACTGCATTAGAGGAGGGAATTACCGAATCAGCAGTTTGTCTCTGTCTGGTAATAAGGGGTGGATCAGTATCCGGAGTATAAAACAACAGGGAAGACTCCGGATCATGAAAATGCTGGAGGACATAAGCGCTAATCTCCCTAGCCCGGAACAGCCATTCTTCCCTGAATTCAGCCCCATAGAGTCCGATAAGAGCCTGAATTGTAAAAGCATAATCATCAAGAAAAGCAGAAGTGGCATTCTGGCCTGTAAGAAGTCTGGTTAAACTTCCTTCTTTATTTATACCATATTGCAGAAGCTGTTTCATTACCTTGGTTGCCAAAGATAAAAATTCATCCTTCCTGAACGCAATATAGGCATCAGTCAACCCTTTTACAGCAAGAGCATTCCAGCTTAATATTTTTTTGGTGTCAACTGCAGGTTTGACCCGTTTTCCCCGGGCCTTTTTTAAAATATCCAAAGCCGCAGAAATTCGATGTCTGCATTCCTGCAGGCTTATTTGATAATTGTTACAAATCTTACTTTCCGGTTTTGACTTGTATAAAATATTCCACCCTTTTTCCCAGTTTCCTTCTGGGGTAATAGAAAAGTATTCCTTGAAAAAAAATGATTTGTCTTCCAGAACCTGATCTATTTCCTGTTCTTTCCACACATAAAATTTGCCTTCCTGGCCCTCACTGTCGGCATCCAGGGAACTGTAAAAAAGATTTTCCGGGGAAAGCAGTTCTTCCTTTAAAAAACTGACTGTCCTGTAAACTACATTTTTAAAAAAAGGATTATTTCTATGAAGAAAAGCTTCTGAATAAAGGCTTAACAGCTGGGCATTGTCATAGAGCATTTTTTCAAAATGGGGAACTCTCCATTGACCATCAACCGAATAGCGGGCAAAACCCCCACCTACCTGATCATAAATCCCGCCTCCTGCCATTTGTTTCAGAGTGAGATGCACAATTTCTGCTGCTTTTTCAGTATTTGGTATCTGGTTACAGATACTGCTATGAAGCAGGAAAGAGAGTAAATCCGGCATAGGGAATTTGGGGCGTCCTTTAGTACCCCCTTGGGAAAAATCCATCTGCTGTAAAATGTTCTCAGATGCTGACAAAACTATTTCTTTTAGGGAAGCAGAACCGGACTCTATTGGTTTGATATTCAATTCTTCTAATTTGGAAATACCTTGTTGAACTGCCTGAGCCTGTTCTTCAATTTTTTTCGGCTGGGTTTTATAGAGATTGGTTATTTGAGTAAGTAGTGAAATCCAGGTCTGTCTGGGAAAATAAGTACCGGCATAAAAAGGACGTCCGTCTGACAAAGCAATAATATTAAGCGGCCATCCTCCCTGCCCTGAAATCAACTGGGCAGCATTCATATAGATGCTGTCAATATCCGGCCGTTCCTCCCTGTCTACTTTTATGGAAATAAAGGAACTGTTCATCAGTTCAGCTGTCTTTGGATGTGAAAATGTCTCCTTTTCCATGACATGACACCAGTGGCAGGCACTGTATCCTATGCTGATAATCACTAACTTATTTCCCTTTTTTGCCTGACTGAAAGCTTCATCTCCCCAGGGATACCAGTCCACCGGATTATGGGCATGCTGTTTAAGATAAGGACTGGTTTCGTTTATAAGGCGGTTGGTATATTTTTCTTCGGACATATTTCTTTTTTTATATTTATCATCTGTGTATTTCAAGGTAGACTCCACTTCCAAAGTGATGTCCATATTCTATACTACTATCTTTACTCTGTCATCCCCGAATGTTTCTGTTGGGGATCCACCCTGCAACCTATACCCCTGGATTCCCGCCTGAAGATTGCGGGAATGACAAAATAGGGAAGTGGTAAATAAATACCCTACTTATTAAATATTTTATAATCACTTCCTATATAATTCCTTTATTGATAATTTAACCAAAGATAAGCTTTGTACCTTATTGCCGACCCAAGTACAACTTAGGCCGAAGGGGACGAATTAAAAATTCAATGTTCCACTATTACATCCAAAACTCTATAAATACACACACTACTCAAATTTTTTTCTTAATTTATTTAAATACATTATATGCTGACGTTCCTCTTCAATGAGCTGCATGAGCACCTCTTTTTTTGTGGTTTTGACAAAACTTGCCAGTTCAGAAAAAAGAAGAATCGCATCTTTCTCAAATTCTATCCCGTAATCGATGGCTTGAAGAGGAGTTTTTACATTGTCCGAGAAAGTATCAGGAGAAACTTCCTTATAGAGTTTATCTTTAACAAGAGACTTCATGTATTCATCAAGTTCACCTGGATAGGATTCAACCGGTTTGGATTCTTTTAAATCCTCTCGAATACTCGTGAACTTTTTTATATGATTTTCTTCCCAGTCACAGAGACGGCGGAAAAGCGACTTCATATCTTCATTGTCAAAGTGGTCAGCTACAGCTCCGTAAAAATCACGTCGTTCTTTTTCTTTTTCAATACCGATATCAACTACTTCTGAAACTTTAAATATATTGTTCATAAAAACCTCCTTTAACAATCATAATCATCTTTTTAGTTTATGGATATATTCAAATCTAAAAAATTAAATATCTTCTTATGTCTGTTTTTAAATCACCCAATATATAAACTGTCTTTGAATTCAATCTCTTCATCTTTCTTTTCAAGAAACTCATCAAGATTTCTTGCATAAAATGGACTTATCTCTATAAAACCCTTTACATCTCCATTCTTATCCCTGGGAACATAGATACCTGCTTTCTCCAACCAGTTACCAAAATAATTTGACATATTTTTTTTTGCGGTTTCAGGAGAAGATATCCCTTTTTTATTTTTTACAGGACTGAATTCCTTATCTCTGGCAACTTCCATAATAACTGAAGAGGGAGTATCCTGAAGTGCATCAAATACAAAAAATTCAAATTTATATCCATTGGGAGAATCTGGAACTTTGGTCTTACCGCTATCATCAAGATAGGGTATCTTCTTATGCGCTATATGAAAAGGTAATTTAAATCCTCCTTCTACTTCCTGTCTTACAAAATCAGTATTGATTATATGTAAGGCAATATTACCTCCACTATATTTTAAATCACCATTTTCGTTTCTGGCATATTGATCCTCCAGACTCAGATCACTATACTCAATAACATGTAATCTATTATCTACTCTACCAAAAACTCCCACTTTCTCCTCCGCAGTTCTTTTACGAACCATTTTGGAAGACATCTCCGCTTCTTTTAAAATATGATAACCAATAAAAACCGGATCAATGATTGTAGTCAAAATATTGTCTACTTGAAAATAGGAAATATATTCCACACCTCTTTTATTCATATCACTTAAGGCACTGCTTTCATAAAGAACAAGTAGAGAACCTCCATGTCCATTGGGGCTTTCAAAAATATGATCTTTTCTATCAAGAATAAATTTTCCCTTTTCATCCATAGCAGGTATCATTTTCTGCTTTAAAAAAAAGATGTCTCTTTTACTAAAATTAAAATAATTATTATTCTTAAAAAATCTTTTTGTGTCTCCATCATTGGTTTTACTTGTCATGATATACCAGGGTATGGTGGTTCCATAATACTCTGCAGCAGCAAGTATTTTTTCTGCATGAAGTTGAAATAAACTTTTCCCCTTAACCGGTGTTATAGGGAAGGTCCCTTTCGGACCTTCAAAACCTAAACGAGTTCCCTGACCTCCTGCTACCAAAAATGCCCCTACTTTACCTTTTTTGATTACTTCTTCTCCCACCTTTTTCGCTTCTTTTTCTTTACTCTTTTGAGTTTTAGTTTTTGGTATAGGTATTATTTCCGGTGACTCTATTATAAATTTTGATTGTAATTCTGTCTCAGAGAATTTTTTTACTTTTTTACTTAGCAGCATGGTCAAAGTAAAATCAAAACTGTTAAGCTGATCTAAAAGCTTTTTCTGTGAATTTAACTCAAGTTGCTCCCACCAGTCAAAAACATGCTGTTGACCTTCATTATAAATCTCATCAATCAGCTTTTTATACTGCTTATCCTTAAATCTTATCATACAAACCTTTTACTAATTAATCTACATTTTTTATAACTCAAAACTTTGCAAAATATAATACTAACATAAAAAATGCATCTACCGAGAAATTCACACATTCGTGTTTGATGCTTCAATTAAATATAAAGAGTTGCTTTTGTGTCTTGTGTTTTTTTATATTCTTTTATGGACCTCAATCATAATTTATGAACTATTCTAACCACTTAATATTAATTCAAATGAGTAATAATTGCAAGTATTTTTTGATAAAATCAAGTGTTAATAATATCCAGTTTTGATTTATTTTTTATTATCATTATCTTAAAGGTAAAGTTTAAAGGTTAGATGTTAATGAATAAAAAGATTGATTATCGAAAATATTTACAACCAGAATTTATCTCAAAACTCTCAGGGCTTGATATTATTGCTCGGTTGGTAGTCGAAGGTTTTATCACCGGACTTCATCGCAGTCCCTATCATGGTTTCTCAGTTGAATTCTCAGAATATCGACCATACATGCCTGGCGATCCTGTCCGTAATATAGACTGGAAAGTATTGGGCCGTACTGAACGCTACTATGTAAAACAATTCGAAGAAGAGACAAATTTAAGAGCCTACCTATTATTAGACAGCTCAGGTTCAATGGGATATACTTCTACCCATATCACTAAACTTCAGTATGCAAAATATTTGGGAGCAGCCCTTACCTATTTATTACTTTGCCAAAGAGATGCCACTGGTCTTGTTACTTTTAATAATCAAATTAAATCATACCTGCCTCCCAAGTCTGTTTTTAGTTATCTAAATCAGATTCTGCTTGAAATGGATTCCCTTAAACCTGAAGGAAGGACTAAGATTGCAGATACCTTTCATATCCTTGCTGAAAAAATAAAAAAAAGAGGATTAATAATCATACTATCCGATCTTTTTGACAATCCTGACGAAATTCTTACTGCCTTAAAACATTTCAGGCATAGAAAGCATGAAATCATTGTTTTCCAAATCCTGGATCCTATGGAAATCCAATTCTCATTTGGTAATGATACTGTTTTCATAGATATGGAAACCCAGGAAAAAATCCATACATACCCCAAACATATCAAAGGGGACTATCACCAACAAATCAAAAAATTTTTAGAAAGATTTAAAAAAGAGTGTTTTCAACATAGGATTGACTACTTTAGGGTAAATACTACCAAAACATTTGATGAAGCACTTTACCATTTTTTAGTTAAAAGAAAAAAAATTGGAGGATAGTTTGGTTCTCTTTTTTGTCTGGGTGTTCTTAGCATTCACTGGATTGTTAATATATATCATTATTTTCTGGCTTAAAAATCGCCGTAAATCAAGATTCAGAGTTAAACTTACTGTTCTTTTTTTACTCTTTGTTATGATACCTGTTATTCCTTTAACATTTTTAACCTCCCATCTTCTCACTACAAGTGCAAAATACTTAACCATTCCAGGAATAAATGATGCCATTGAAACCTCTATTGAAACCTTAAAAAATCAAACCCAAGCAAAGGGAAAGTACTTTTTGAATAAATATCCTGACCTTGAACAAGTAACTCCTTCTATTTTAGATCAGTATGATATCGATTTTGCAGGAAAATACTATCTTACAAAGGATAGTATTTTTACTGTATCCACAATCAATTCAAATAAATATGATTTACTAAAAGATAAAGATAGAATATTAAAAGATATTCAAAGTAAACATACCAGCCATCTAGAGGATGATGGAATACTCACTTATTACGAATTCATAAATGATACCACATTTAAGGCCATAGTTTATAAAGTGGATAATGAGGTTGTCACTGCTAAAAAAGAAATAATCCTTGCACATAATATATATAACACACTTTCACTGATAAAAAGATCAATTCTCCAAAGAAATCTCATCTGGAGCTTAGCTGTCATAATAGTAATTAGTATGGCTTTTCTATCAGTTTCCATTGGAAAAAAGCTTTCCCAGTCTATCAGTGAACCAGTACAGGATTTAGTAGAAGGAATGAACCGGGTGGCTGCCAACAATCTAAACCAACCAGTTACAACCAAAGCCAAACATGAATTTCGCTTTATGATTGATACTTTCAACAATATGATGAAAGACTTAAAACATACCAGAAAAAATCTGATTCAAGCTGAAAGACTGGCAGCCTGGCAGGAAGTAGCCCGCATGATCTCCCATGAGATAAAAAACAGTCTTACTCCCATTTCAATAGCCTTGCGGAGAATAAGAAATAAAACTTCAGAAAAAGAATACACTGATAAAACAATTCATGAGAGTCTAATTAATATTGACAGAGAAATTCATTCTCTGAGTAACATGGCATCACAATTTTCTGAATTTGCTAAACTGCCCTCTCCTGATAAATCCTCTATAAATATTAATGAGGTTATTCGTTCTGTAGTAGATCTTAAAAAAGCAAATGCAGGTAACATCAAAATTAAAATAAATCTTGATAATGGTGTACCAATTATCAAGGCAGATAGATATCAGCTCAGGCAGATCTTAAACAATCTAATCCAAAATAGTATGGATTCTATAGGTGATAAAGGTGAGATCACCATCATCTCTACTAAATCCTCTTCTTCGAAATATAAAATTCAAATAAAAATTCAGGATAATGGTTGTGGTATTAATTCTGAAATAAAAGAAAAAATATTTAAACCCTACTACACTACCAAGGAGAGAGGGACAGGACTGGGACTCTCCATTGTTAAACGAATAATTGATGAGCACAATGGGACTATCAGAGTAGAGAGTGAATTAAACAAAGGAACAACCTTTTATATTAATCTTTAATCTATATTATTTATTTATAAATAAACCACCAAAAATCTACTTCCCCTAAAAATGTCAAAAACTTATCACCAACAGGTTTATTTAACAAGTGTATTTCGGACTTGATGTCATTCTAGATACCAAATCATATTGAGTACAATTTTGATCTGGTATATCTATAAAAACAGCTAATTACAATTCCTGTGTTCACAGGAACGACAGTATCAAAGTACTTCTCAATCAATCCAAACATCTCTTCCTCTTTTTTCTAAAAAAGGGAGACCAAGTAGGTGAGTTTAGGAAAGTGAATATAAAAAATACGACTCATTCAAATTATTCAAAAATACTCTTGACAAACAGGTAAAATCTTATTATAATCAACTACAGAAAAAGGAGAAAAAATTGTATTCTATTTTCATACAAACCCATTTTGATGCAGCACACCAACTTCATGGATATCCAGGTGAATGCTGTGAACTGCACGGACATACCTGGAAAGTTGAAGTTAAAGTGAATGCCTATGAAACAGATGAAATTGGCATCAGTTTTGATTTTAAACAGTTAAAATCAATCACTGACTCTGTTATTGCTACTTTTGATCATAAACATATTAATCAGGTAGAACCATTTGATAAAATAAATCCTACCGCGGAAAATCTCTCAAAATATATCTACGAAAAAATTGAAAAAAAACTTCCTCCACAAGTAAAGATATCCGAAGTAACATTGTGGGAATCAGATAATTATGCCATTACCTATAAAAAGGATTAATTCTCAGTGGAGGAACTATTTTAAAAGTCAATGAAATCTTCTATTCCATCCAGGGTGAATCTTCTTTTGCAGGTTTCCCCTGTGTTTTTATACGATTAACTGGATGCAATCTCCGATGTACATGGTGTGATACCAGATATGCATACTATAAGGGGGAAGAGCTCTCTATCCAGAAAATTGTAAAAAGAACCTTAAATTATCAATCTTCTTTAGTTGAAATCACTGGAGGAGAGCCTCTTTTACAAAAAGAAACTCCTGAGTTAGTCAGAGTTCTTCTTAAAAAAGGATTAACCGTATTAGTGGAAACAAATGGAAGTTTAGATATTAAAATATTACCCCAAGGGTGCCATCGTATAATTGATATAAAAACACCCGGAAGTAATGAGTGCAATAAAAATAATTTTTCCAACCTGACCACTGTTGGAAAAAAGGACGAAATTAAGTTTGTTCTTTCCAATCGTAAAGATTATGAGTGGACAAAAAAGATAATTACAAAATATAAATTAACAGATAGATGCTGTGTACTCCTTTCACCTGCTAATGGTTATCTAGATTGTAAAAAAGTAGCAGAATGGATGCTTAAAGATAATATGAAGGTAAGGCTACAACCTCAGCTGCATAAAATCCTCTGGCCACATGATTTTAAGGAGAACAATATTTATGAATAAGGCAGTAGTATTACTTAGTGGCGGAATGGACTCAGCTACCACCCTTGCTGTTGCAAAATCTACAGGATACCAATGCTTTGCCTTGAGTTTCAGATATGGACAATCAAATTCTCCCGAGCTGAAAGCTGCAAAAAATGTTGCAAATTCAATAGGTGTAGAAAAACATCTAATTTTTGATCTTGATCTCTCTACCATTGGTGGTTCTGCTCTGACTGATGATATTGAAATTCCCAAAAACAGAACTGACTTAACCAATACAAACCGTGAAATACCTGTAACCTATGTACCAGCAAGGAATATAATCTTTCTTTCCCTGGCTCTATCCTGGGCGGAAACTTTACATTCCCACCATATTTTTATAGGAGTTAATGTACAGGATTATTCTGGCTATCCTGACTGCAGAGCAGCATTTATTAAAGCCTTTGAAAAAACAGCAAATATCGGAACCAAAATAGGTGTCTCTGGAGAAAACTTTCATATCCATACTCCCTTAATTAATTTATCCAAAGCAGAAATAATTCAGAAGGGAATTAAATTGAATGTTGATTTCAGTAAAACATTAAGCTGCTACGATCCCTCTGCTGAGGGTAAAGCATGTGGTGCATGCGACAGCTGTCTTTTAAGAAGAAAAGGATTTAAAGAAGCTGGAATAAAGGATCCGACTCTTTATAGGGACTAAATAATACTTAATTAACAAACATTAAATCAATAGATGAGAAAGATAGATGATAGAAGTTAACTTTTACCTCTAACTTCTAAAATCTAATATCTGTTTTTAAAAAATTATGGGAGTAAAAAATTGAAAAAAGGACAGCGAGAAATAAAAGAATCCCATCTTACAGTAGTGGATAATAAATATCCCAACCGAGATTATGATGTAAATATTACTTTACCAGAATTCACCTGTCTTTGTCCCATATCAGGATATCCTGATTTTGCAGTAATAAAGGTTAACTATGTCCCTGATAAAAAAATAATAGAGCTGAAATCACTTAAGCTATATATAAACAAGTTTCGGGATGTAGAAATTTTTCATGAAGAAGCTGTAAACAAAATACTTGATGATCTGGTAGACGCATGCAGTCCTCGTTGGATGCAAGTTATTGGGGATTTCAACCCACGTGGAAATGTTAAAACAATAGTGAAAACTGAACACAATAAAAGATAATATTTTTTCTATCTTTAGATTTAAAAAAACTGGGATAGTCTGCACTGTGTAGACTATCCCAGGACGGAGGAAAATATTAATCTGATTAAAAATATATAACCTCGTAGCTGTCTTCCTAATTGGATAAATAGTTTATTAATTATTTATTATGCATCATGAAAAATTCTAATACATAAATATTTTTTTATTTAAGATTCATTCACATGTTTTTTTATTCCGGACTATTATTCCCCATATCTATAAGTACCTTCCAGGTATTATCTGGTTGCTTCATCCAAATATTTAAATATTTCCCATAACTAATTTGTTCTTCACCATTCTTGATATACTTTGTTGTATACACTCCCCAGGTATAACCCATCTCCCCAGATTTACAAACCTCAGCCTTTTTCGGTTCCCATTGTAACTCATATGTGTCCTCATTTTTTATCATTCTTTGATAGATTGCTTCTCCTCCCTGAATTGGGTGAGATCCATGGGGTAGCTGAAGAGCATTTTGAACAAGATAGAATCTAAATGCTTCTGCGGCTCCTTTTTCAACCGACATCTGAGAAAATTCACGGTCTGTTTTCAATAATTTATATTGTTCTTTTTCAATATCTACCTTTTGTTGACAAATAACTAAAATTATCACACCCAAAATAGTAATTAAAATTGGTAATAATGATTTCATATATTACCCTCTAATTTCTTTTAATTTATGGTAAGTTTATCATAAATAATAAAACATAAGTTAAATTTATTTACCACCACCCTTAAACAATGTTACTGCTTATTAACAGCAGGCAAAATATAGTTATTAACAATAGTTATAAAAAATTCCATCTGCTTTCCATGTAGTTCAGTTAATGCATTCATGGTAGAAACAATAACCATATCCAAATCAGGTATAATTAAAATCCACTGCCCACCGTATCCAGAGGCAAAATATAGAGGATATTCATTTAATGTTCCTGTCCACCATAAATATCCATATCCTACATCATACATTTCATTCCAGCTTTTAAGATAATGACGATGATTGGTTACACTCTGTTTGATCCAATTGATTGGTACGATCTGTTTTCCATCCAAAATACCATTTTTTAAGTATAAATATCCGAAACGCGCCATATCTCTGGGAGTTAAAAACATACCTGCCCCACCAAAATCGATACCGTTTTGATCTTTAATCCATTTTACTGACTCGCATCCCATAGGATTAAATAGTTCCCTTAAGGTAAACTCTCGGGTACTCATCCCTGTGACTTTATTTATTATTCCAGATAAAAGGTGAGCACCATGTGTGGAGTAAAGAAAATCCGTTTTTGGATTAAATCGTAAATCTGAAGCTATAATAGAGGCAATCATGTTTTCTGTCTTATTTAATTCACTACCTATATTGTTTTCATGATCAAATCCAGCTGTCATGGTAAGAAGATGACCAATAGTAATCTCAAATTTTCTTGGATCTGTATCTTCATCTATATATTCAGGAAAAAAATCAAGTAATTTACTATCAATACTTTCGATATAACCCTTATCAATAGCAATTCCAATTACAGCAGAAATATAACTCTTGGTCACAGAAAAAACCGGATCCATAACATATTTACTCCCTCTATTATAATACTCTTCCGCTACTAAATATCCGTTTCGGATTATTAAAAAGCTATAATAACCGGGTTTCTTACCTATTTTTTTAAATGCATGGGATAGCAATTCAGAATCCAAACCTTGCTCTTCAGGAGTAGATGTCTTCCAATCAAATGGGATTAAAGTTTCATAAACATCTAATTTATCAACATCCTGAGATAAATTTACGGCACATGAAAAGTTTAATAACATGACAATAGTTACTATAATTATCATTAAATTTTTCTTCATTAATGTATCGCATTCTGTGTTAAAATTAAAACCTGTTGATAATATCAAATTCATAATGGCCTCCATTACAGTTGGTAGTGAACGTTTGTACGATATCAACTATTTCGAAAATGACAACGTACTTCCAGATTTGTTTAGGATTGACTCGATCCCAAAGCACACCACAATGAAATATAGTTTTATGCATATTAAAACTAGGGATCATGAACGTCAAGAATTCCCTTCTCAATTAAATAAAAAGCATTTTAAAAAACATAATATCAAATCAATAATCCTTGATATTGACGGTTCAGCTCTTTAAGAATAACTTAAAAAAAATATCCTTACATCATTTATCTGAATAGGATTCCAGACTATTATTTCGCATATCTAAGTAAAATCCTCCTGGAATATTATTATTGACTATTAACAGCAGGCAAAATATAGTTATTAACAATAGTTATAAAAGATTCCATCTGGTTCGAGTCATTTTCAGCTGATTCATGCATAGTAGATATAACTACCATATTCAAGTCAGGTATGACCAATATAAATTGTCCGCCTAATCCGGAGGCAAAATACAGAGGGTATCCTCTAAGCTCTCCTGTCCACCATAAGTATCCATATCCTAACTCACCCATTTTATCCCATGCTTCAGTATAATGATGATGAGTGGTAACACTATTTTTGATCCATTCACCTGGTACGATCTGTTTTCCATCCAAAATACCATTTTTTAAGTATAAATATCCGAAACGCGCCATATCTCTGGGAGTTAAAAACATACCTGCCCCACCAAAATCGATACCGTTTTGATCTTTAATCCATTTTACTGACTCGCATCCCATAGGATTAAATAGTTCCCTTAAGGTAAACTCTCGGGTACTCATCCCTGTGACTTTATTTATTATTCCAGATAAAAGGTGAGCACCATGTGTGGAGTAAAGAAAATCCGTTTTTGGATTAAATCGTAAATCTGAAGCTATAATAGAGGCAATCATGTTTTCTGTCTTATTTAATTCACTACCTATATTGTTTTCATGATCAAATCCAGCTGTCATGGTAAGAAGATGACCAATAGTAATCTCAAATTTTCTTGGATCTGTATCTTCATCTATATATTCAGGAAAAAAATCAAGTAATTTACTATCAATACTTTCGATATAACCCTTATCAATAGCAATTCCAATTACAGCAGAAATATAACTCTTGGTCACAGAAAAAATCGGATCCATTATATATTCATTTCTTCCGTTATAATAATCCTCAACAACTAAATAACCATTTCTTACAATTAAAAAGCTATAATAATAGGATATCCTGCATATTTGACACAATGCCCTGTTGATCATAAAAGAATCTAAACCCTGTTTCTCAGGAGTAGAGGTTTCCCATTCATATGGGAATACATCCTCATAAAAATTTCCATTATTTGTTTGCAGAGGTGACTGTACTGTACATACAATATGAAACAACAATATAGTTGTAATTCCTAATATACTCCATATGTTAATTTTTTTTATAATTTTTTCCCCTTTTTATGGAATTTTAAGTATAATATTTGATTAAACTTTTTATTATAATACGAATTTGTATAACAATACCCTAAAAAAATATTTTTTTCTTGGAACTTTTCATTTATTTTTCGTATACTATACAAATTTATGACTGACCAGTCAGTAAGTATAATGATACCATAGAGTACTAAATGGAGCAAAATCAAAATGAAATCCAACAAAAAAAATGGTGTTCAATCTGCTCGAAAAAAGACTATTCTCAATGCTGCGATGAAGCTATTCTCAGAGACTGATTTTCATGAAGTAACAGTTGATGAAATTGCAAAAAATGTCGGCCTCTCCAAAGGAACTCTGTACCTCTATTTTAAAAATAAAGAAAATCTTTTCTTTTCAATTATCACAGAAAAAACAAATGATCTCCTACACCGCCTGGAAAACTCAATTGAAAGTGATCTACCCTTTGATAAAACCCTACAAAAATTTATAAAAACTTATTTGAATTTTTTTAAAGAGAACAAAGCATTTTTCAAAATCATTCACTCGGAAAAATGCCGCATGACCATGAATGATCACCTTCGGATGCACAACCTGGGAATGAAAACTTTTAGGCAATTTTTAGATATTACTGAAAAATTTATCATAATAGGAAAAGAAGAGAACTGTATTCGTAATATTGATGTTGATATAGCAGCAAAAAGTCTTCGTGGGATTTTAAATTCCTTTGTATTTCAATGGATTTTTACTAATAAAAAAATTTCAATAGAAAAAGAATCTGAACATATTGAAGATCTCTTTTTAAATGGAGTAAATCAAAAAAATTAAATGTTACTACTACTAATTTTAAAATGTGGAGGTTTTTTATGCGAAACCATTATTTTTGGAATATTATTGTAATAATTTTGTTATTAACTACATCTCTATTTTCTCAAGACAAACTTATTTTAACCATTGATAAGAGTGTTAATCTTGCTCTGGAAAAAAATCCGGAAGTCCAGATTGCAGAAAAAATGGTAAAAAAAGCTGGAGCAGGAATTGGAGAAGCGTTTTCAGTACTACTTCCTCAAGTAAATGCAAGTGCTAATTTTCAAAAATCCTGGGAGATTCAGGAAACCACCATCCCAAACTTCATCAAACAAATGGTTGGCCCCACCTTTCCAGGATATGAAGATATGCCGAACTATGTCAGAATAGCTTTTGGACTAGAAAATACATTTACTTACGGAATAAACTTATCTCAACCCCTCTTTCTGGGTGGAGCAGGAATTGCAGGAATTAAAATGGCTTATGCTGCCCACCGAGTAAGTAAAAAAGAGTTGGAATCACAAAAGCAAAATCTCATATATCAGACTGCTAACGCATTTTACCGGGCTCTCCTTGCCCAGGAACTTGCCAATGTTCAGGAAGAAGCACTTAAGCAGGCAAAGGCAAATTTTGACCGGGTATTGAAACTCTATAAGGTTGGTTCAGCTTCTGGATTCGATAAAATGCGAGCCGAAGTAGAAGTATCCAATGTTAAACCTGAACTTATTGCAGCAAAAAATAACTATCAGTCTGCTATAACTGGCCTGCGAACTATTATCGGACTGCCAAAGGAAACTGACATAATAATTCAAGGTGAGTTAAACTATACAAAAGATGAGTTAATATCAACCTCGTATAATTCACTGATGGATAAAGCTCTACAAAACAGACCAGAGCTGCAAGCCCTTAATGCTCAAAAGGATATTGCTGCCCAAAATATAACAATTGCCAGGAGTCAGTACCTTCCACAACTCTTTTTTTCTACAGATTACTCCTTTCTTGCCATGCGGAATGACTATAAATTCCATTCTGATGACTTTAGTAAAGGATTCACTTCTGCGATAAGCTTGCAAATTCCTCTTTTCACAGGTCTTAAACGCTGCCGGCAGTATCAACAAGCTCGGTTAGACTATAAAATTGTCCAAGATTCTAAAAAACAGTTATATGATGGGATTGCGGCTGAAGTTGAACTGGCTTATAATAAATTTAAAGAAGCAGAGGAAAAATACTTTGCTGCAAAAAAATCAATCACTCTGGCTGAAGAAGCACTGCATCTGGCAAATCTTCGTTATGAAGAAGGAGTTGCAACCCAACTTGATGTATTGAATTCACAACTTGCCCTGACACGTTCCAGAGTCAATCATGCCTCTGCTTTATATGAGTACCAGACAGCACGATACGGACTCCGGAAAGTAACAGGTACATTGTCAGGTGTACTATGAGAGCAGAAGGATGTTTGCTATTAAATCATAACCATGAAAAAATAATAAAAAGGAGAACAAGAATGGTACGAAAATGGATATTAACCACAGTTTGCATCAGTATTATACTAGTTTTTAGCTGCACTCCTCCTGATACAGGTCAAGAGAAAACTGCAGTTCCAGTAGAAGTGATGACAGTCAAAAAAGGAGATATTAAACAGACATTACATTTTAATGGTGATATTGAAGCAGAATATAAGGTAAAAGTTTTCTCTAAAGTCCCTGATCGTATTACCCAGTTTTATGTTGACGAAGGGGATAATGTATCTAAAGGAGATATTATAGCAAAAGTGGAAGCTACTCTACTAAAACAAGCAGTACTTAGAGCAAAAGCTGGATTAGCAGCAGCTGAATCCCAGTTAGCAAATATTTCCATTGAGTTTCAACGAGCAGAACGTCTTTATTCTGAGAATGCCATGAGTAAACAACAGTATGATGCTATCAAAACCCAGTATGAAGCTACTCAATCACAGGTTGATCAGGCAAATGCAGGATTAGCCAGTGCAGAAAGTAGTCTTATGGATGCAACTATCACAGCACCTATTCCAGGCATCATAGGTGAGAGAAATTATGAAGTAGGAGACATGGCCTCTCCTCAATTTCCTTTAGTAACTATAGTACAAATAAATAATGTAAAAATGGTTTTTGAAGCTACCGAAAAAGAACTTGGCCGACTGAAGGTCGATCAAAAAGCAAAAATAGAAGTAACCAGTTATTCAGATGAAACCTTCCTGGGAAAAATAATAAAAATCAGTCCAATACTGGATCCCATGACCCGACTAGCTACTATTAAAATACTTATTCCCAATCCTGAATATAAACTAAAACCGGGTATGTTTGCTCAATCAGAAGTCACTATTGGATTATTGGAGCAAAAACTAATAATACCACGATTTGCTGCCATTGAAACTACTACCTTGAAATCAGAACAGGGTAAAGATAGAGTAGTAAAAGAATATCATGTCTTTGTAGTAAATGACAGCAGTAAAACTGAACAGCGTAATCTTACAGTTGACTATGTAAATCATCTTAATATTGCAGTAAGCTCTGGAATCAAGGAAGGAGAACGTATTGTAATTTCTGGACAAAATAAACTACTTGATGGGGTTCCAGTCAATATTATTGAAACAGAGAAAGAGGAGGCTGAATTATGATATTGTCAAAGACAGCTATAAAACGCGGTGTCACTTTCATGATGATCTATATAGTGGCAGTTGGATTTGGCCTTTTCTCTTTAGGTAGGCTTAAAATTGACCTTTTTCCTGAACTCGATTTTCCTGTAATTGCTGTAATAACCCAGTATGTAGGCGTAGGTCCCTATGATATTGAGACAGTTGTTACCCGCCCAATTGAAGAAACTGTATCCTCTGTCAAAAATGTGAAGACTGTTACCTCTCAGTCCAGGCAGGGTCTTTCTCTGGTAATGCTGGAGTTTGAATGGGGTTCGGATATGGAACAAGCTGAAATTGATGTGCGTAATCTACTTGATTTTATTGAGGAATATCTTCCTGATGATATATCAGATCCTATGGTATTTGCTTTCGATCCTTCCATGCAGCCAATTTCATTTATGTCTGTAAGCTCTTCTTTCCATGGTCTCGCAGAAATACGAAAAATCTCTGAGCAAGATATTGAACCCAGACTGGAACGAATTCCAGGTGTAGCTTCTGCCGCAACAACAGGAGGGCTGGAAAGAGAAATCAGAGTATTATTGAATCCGGTTCGTCTTCGTGCACATCATGTATCTGTTATACAAGTTGAAAATGCTCTGCGTGCAAATAATCTACAGCTCCCTTCTGGATGGATTGATAATGAACAACAGGAGTTTACCATTCAAACCCAGGGGGAATATAGTACAGTTGAGGAAATCAGTAACACTGCTGTTACTATGATGCAAGGAACTGTTATTCGTATCAGAGATGTTGCAGACGTAATTGACGGTTTTGCTGAAAGCAGACAAAAAGTTTTAGTTAATGATAAACCCTCTGTGCTGCTCATTCTTCAAAAACAATCGGATGCTAATACTGTTAATACTATCAGAAGAGTACATAACAGGATGGGCAGTATAATCCAGGAAATTCCTAAAGGAGTAGAAATTGAAACAATATGGGATCAGGCGGATTTTATAAATAGATCCATGTCTAATCTGGGAAATACAGCTATACAGGCTATTTTTCTGGCCTTTCTCATCCTGTTGTTTTTTTTGCGAAATTTTCGCAGCTCTATTATAGTTGCCATCTCAATTCCCATCTCTATAATCGTAACCTTTGCTGTAATGGATCAGGCAGGGCTGACCTTGAATATTATTTCCATGGCCGGTCTTGCATTAGCAGTGGGACTACTTGTAGACAACTCAATTGTGGTGCTTGAAAGTATTTACAGATATCGCGAACAGGGAACCTCAGCCAGGGAAGCAGCAGATATCGGAACAAGTGAAGTTTCAACCGCTATCATAGCCTCAACCCTGACTACTATATCAGTCTTTGTACCAATTCTCTTTGTCCCCGGTATTGCAGGTGAAATGTTCAATGATATGGTGGTTACCATTTGTTTTTCTCTGGCAGTCTCTTTGCTGGTTGCCTTAACCCTGGTTCCACTTCTGGCTTCCCGATTTTTAAATATTAATCAAAATGTAAAGAAAAAATCAAAATTATATCGCCTATCTCAGCGTATAGGAAATTGGATTGATCAACTACGCAATACCTATCTAATTGCTCTAGACTGGTCCTTAAAACATAAACTTAGAGTTATAATTATCACAACTGCTATCTTTTTAGCAGCTATTGTATTACTATTTACCCGGGGTGGAGAGTTTATACCTGAAAATGATCAGGGATTTGTTCAAATGGCAGTGGATAGATCACCTGGTACCAGCCTACCCGCCATGGAAAAAAGTATACATACATTGCATGAAATTATTAAGGAACATGTTCCTGAGGCTGAGATGATTTATACAAATTTTGGTCAAGGTGAAGGAATGTTTGCTGCCTTTTCATCCAGCGGATCCCATGAAGGTGATGTTATGGCTCGATTGGTTCCCAGAAATCAACGTAAACGCTCCATGCAGGATATTGAAAATGATCTTAGAGGGCAGGTCAATACAATACCTGATTTAGAAGTAAGGTTTGCAGACAGAGGCGAAGAGGCTTTCTTCGGTGGGGGTGGAGATATCGTAATACAAATATTTGGTCACGATCTGAATGTAGCTGAGGCACTGGCAAATGAAATTGACAAGAAGGTAGCCAATATTGAGCAAGTGGTTGAAACTGAAGTTAGTATACGAGAAGCAGCCCCAGAATTAAAAATAAAACTCAACCGGGATAGAATTGCTGATTTGGGGCTCTCAACTTCTCAGATTGGTCAGGTAATTCGCACCAGTATTTTGGGTAATGTTATCAGCCAATTCCGAGAGGGAGGAGATGAATATAATATCCGAGTACAGCTTAATAAGGAATCCCGGCAAAATAAAAATGACCTGGAAAATATTTTAATAACAACTCTTCAGGGTCAGCAAATACCGCTACGTTCAATTGCAGATATTGAACTCAGTGATGCCCCAACTGAAATAGACAGGGAAGACCAAGAAAGAGTAGTAACTGTATCCTGTACTGTAGCAGGAAATGATCTCCGCAAAGCAACTGCAAAAGTACGGAATATATTACAAAATTTTTCCGTTCCAAATGATTTCCGTATAGAAATCAGTGGAGCGGCAGAGGAGATGATGGAATCTTTCCTGTATTTAGGATTGGCATTCGTTGTGGCTATGTTCCTTACCTACATGGTAATGGCTTCCCAGTTTGAATCATTTCTTGATCCATTTATTATTCTTTTTACCATTCCCTTATCACTAATCGGAGTCTCCTTGGCATTATTCCTTACAGGTACTACCTTAAGTGTCATGTCACTTATTGGAGCCATAATGCTTTTAGGTATTATTGTTAACAACGGTATTGTGCTTGTTAGTTATATTAACCTGCTTCGAGAAAGGGGACACTCTCTTTTGGAGGCTATTCATCTCGGTGGCGAAGCCAGAATGAGACCAGTGATCATGACTGCACTTACAACCATCCTTGCTATGACTCCACTAGCAATTGGATTGGGGGAGAGCGGTGAAAACTGGGCACCCATGGCACGTTCAGTTATCGGCGGACTATTAATTGGAACCATTCTTACTCTTTTAGTTGTACCAGTGATTTATGCAATTTTTGAAAATCTTAGTGACCGGCTTAAAGAAAAACGGGAAATCCGCCGTAAGAAGCGTTTAAAAACATAATAATTTTTTAATTAACAGCCAAAAACACCAAGTGCACTTAGAAAAAATGATTCTGGTCCACTTGGTGTCTTTATTTTATTTGAAACTGGCTCGAATAAAGATATATCTAGTACATGCAAAATAAAAGATAGATTATAATGTAAAAAACCCTGGAATAAAAGTTAATTTTACTTTGATTCGTATGGTGAATTTATTATATTAAAAAAATTCTTAATAAACAATTCTAAATTAAATCTAATGAATAAAAAATTTTTAACAAGAATCATAGATATTATTATAATTGCAGCCATCCTATATCTATTTCTATTAAGCATCAAACTCTTAGGCCACTCATTCAAATTATTAGGAAAAAATTTTGCCGAAACCATGCTGCAAATGACCAGTAATCCGGCCGCGGGATTACTTATTGGTATAGTTACTACCAGTCTTATACAAAGTTCTTCCACCACAACCTCAATAACCGTTGGACTTGTTGCCGGGGGAGCACTTTCTCTTCAAAATGCAATTCCAATTGTAA
>CAYUAG010000026.1:0-36864 GCA_964442615.1 uncultured bacterium | reverse complement strand
GTGATATATAGTTGAAATATATATTAAAAATAATATTATCAAGATAACAATTTTGTAACGAGGTGACAATGCGTTTATATGAAAACGAATCAAAAAAAATTTTCACTCACCAGGGTATACCAGTACCTGGACAGCTGGGTGTAATATGCAGATCCCAGGATATTAAAAAGGTTTTAAAAGACAGTGATTTTCCAGTTATGATAAAATCTTTAGTCTTAATCGGTGGAAGGGGAAAAGCCGGGGGAATAAAAAAAGTAAAAAATATTACCGAGGCAGAAAAAACATCAAAAAAATTATTGGGGCTGAACATTAAAGGATATCCGGTTGAGATGCTCATGTTGGAAAAGGCGGTCGAAGAAAAAGAAGCGATATATCTGGGAGTGACAATGAATCCGGAAACCTTTAATAATATCATCATAGTAAGCCCTTCTGGAGGTATGGATATCGAAACAGTAGCAAAAGAGAATCCGAAGCTGATTTTCAGGGTAGAGCTGGAAGAAAATGAAAAAAATTTACCGGATGATGTTGCTGAAAAAGCTGCAGGTTTTCTAACTGAATATTTGAATACGAATGGACAGTATATTAATGATCTAAAAGATATAATCTCCAAGGTCTATGAGACCTATCAAACCCTGGACTGTAAGGTTGTAGAAATAAATCCTTTGATTATCACTCCGGAAGGTCCGGTGGCAGCAGATGCCAAGATTGTACTGGATGACAATGCCCTTTACAGACAAAAAGAAATTTTTGGTTTACTGGGCATCAAAGAAGTCAGACATGACGTTTCTGAGCCTACCAGAAATGAGGTAAGGGCAAAGGAAGCAGGTTTTCCCTATGTAGATTTGCTTCCAGAAAATTATAAGAAAGATAAAGGAAAACTCTATGTTGGATTGGTACCTGGGGGAGCAGGATATGGAATATTCTCAATTGATGAGGTCGCCAATGTTGGAGAAAAATTCTTTGACGGCAAAGTAGTTCCAATAAATTTTATGGATTCTGGAGGTGGACCTTCATCAGAGAAAGTCTCAGAGATGTTTCACCTTCTTATGGACTACAGCCTTGTGGATATAATTATTACCTCCAGATTTGGGGGAATCTCATCCTGTGATACATTTATTAAAGGATTGATCAAAGCTATACAGGATCGTTACAAATCAGGAAAGAGAATAGTTCCTGTATATGGTCGTATGGTGGGAACAGATCTGCCAAGTGCACGAGAGTATTTATTGAAAGCTATGAAACAATATTCTGAAGAGCTAAAAGATATGCATATTACGGTTGGGAATAAAAAAATTATGGCAGAAATAATTCGAGAAGGAATAGAGAAAGCATTTAAAAACAGAGGAAGGAAATCATGAAGGAAAAAATTGATGCTACTGAGGGAATGCTCTATTATATTGTTAATAAGATAAGACCAGAACTGGCAAAGCAAATTAAAAAAACAAATAAACTGGAGACCATGATTATTGGATTAGGAGGGCAGGGTACTAAACATGCAGGATTGATGAGTGAATTTGGAACAAATGTAACCGCGGGAATTGCTCCAGGAAAAGGCGGAACAAGAGTACATGAGATTATACCTGTCTATAATACGGTTAAAGAAGCGCTGGAAAAACATCCACATATTGTAGCAGCAAGTATCTGGAGGCACTATTCAACTGCAAAAGATTCTGCTATTGAGGCTATTGAAGCAGAAATACCGCTCATTGTATTAATAACTGAATTTATCCCTATGAAGGATGTGAGAGATATTCTTGTAACTGCAAGAAAACATAACACTCTCTTGATTGGGGGCAATACGCCAGGTTTGATATTCCCTCCAGAACGAATAAAAATCGGAATGCTACCAGATATTTTTCAGCCCCAGGTGAAAAAATCTGGTCAACTTGGATCAAAAGGTGTTACCATTATATCCAGAAGCGGTGCAATTCTTTATCATATGTCTGATGCCATGGCCAGTGTAGGGATTGCCCAGAATGCAGTAATAGGAATTGGCGGAGATGGAGCTATAGGATCAACCTTCAAGGATTTGGTACAGTTAGCTATGAAGTATAAAAACACAGATATTGTTGTAGTGGCTGGTGAGATTGGAGGATGCCAGGAAGAAGTCCTTGCCCGTGATATGAAAGAAAATCCTGATAAGTATCCCAAACCCCTGGTGGCATTGATGTCAGGTGCACATGCTCCGGTAGGTAAAACCATGGGACATGCTGGAGCAATAGTTACTCCTGGAGGAGAGACAGGAACATTCAGGTCCAAAAAAGAGGCATTGGAAGCAGCCGGAGTGATGGTTGTTAATAGTCAGTATGATTTGATAAAAACTGTACAGAAAGAACTCCATAATAAGGAATATTTTAAACCTGAAAAATATTATGAAAAAATGAAAGAAAGGTGGGAGGCCCCTCCACCAAAACCAAGCTGGGGTACTTTAATAACAGATGTTAATCCAAATAATCTTATTATCAGAGGATATAAACTTCAGGACATTATTAAAAATTGTTCTCTGCTATCAGCTGCACGTTTGATAATCAATGGAGAGCTGCCGGATGAAAGATACGGTAGAGCCTTAGATACACTTGCTTGTGATGCCGCTAAAAAAAAGGCTCCTGACATTCCCCATAATTCTAATGAGGATATATCAAAGAGCTTACAAAAGTATTTATTAAATGATGAAGAATTGGTTAGATTTAAACCTCAGGGTGAAAATAAATCGGTGGAAAAGTCAATTTATTGTCTGGGGCGGTTCTGTTCTTATTTGGCTGATTCATTGGATAATCAAAAAGCTTTAACTACTCTAAGTAGTGAAGAGAACTTTCCTGAAATGATTTTTAGTGCAGTAACCGGGGAATCGGGGAATAAAAATAAGTCGAGAATGATAGAATCAATGATTACTGCTTGTATTGACCATGGCGCAACCCCACCTTCTACTCAGGCAACCCTCATTGCTACTTCGGTAAGAGCAGACTATGAAGTTGCGGTTGCTCAGGGAGTTGGAGCAATTACAGATGTTCATGGTGGTGCAGGTGAAAAAGCAGCAAAATTTTTTACCAAATGTGCAAAAATGGCTAAAAATGAAAAAATCTCTCTAAAAGATGCTACTTACACAATGATAAACCAGTATATAAAATCAGGATTTAAGATTGAGGGAATGGGACACAGAATACATACTGAGGATCCCAGAAGAGATGTATTGTGGTTAATAGCAGAGGAAAATAAGATTGCAGGAGATTGTGTGAAGATATCAAAAATTGCTGGACAAGTACTGAATCAGGTGAGAGGAATTAATTTACCCGTAAATGTAGATGGTGTGATTGGAGCAATTATAGCAGATATGGGGCTTGAACCCAAATGTGCAAAAGCTATATTTATTTTTGGTCGGATTTGTGGTTTATCTGCTCATTATTTTGAAGAAATTATCACTCAATCACCTATGCGTAGAATTAATTTTTCTCAAGCTACGTATAAAGGACCTAAGGAGAGAAAATTACTAAAAACTTAAGATATTCTGATATTAAGATATTTTAACTAGCATTAAAAATTTTTGGAAAAGATGAAATAATTAACCTAAGAATAATTAATAAACACAGAGTGCGCTGAGAACACAGGAAAAAAGATAAAAATTAGTTATAATTCATGAGTTCACTCTAAAAAAACATCTCCCACGAAATACAAAAATAAACTAAATGCTTCTATTAAATTTATATTTTTCTGTTTTGTGAATTTCATGTCTTTTGTGGATTTTAAGAATGACTTTGTATATGAAAATGAAATCTTAGAGAAAGTTTGAATAACTCTGCGGCCTTAGCGTCTCTGCGTTAAAATATAATTCGTATCATGAGTGTCCGGTTTAAGTTTCGAAAAGGCAAAATTGATATTTGTTTATAAAGCTTGGTGGTTTGACCAGGTTATCGGTCAAAAGATCTGCCAGTGATTTTCTTTCAAAAAGGTTCACTTGAATGAGCCTGAATATTTTCTGAACCGAGTATTTGGTTTTGAGTAAGAACTTTTGATAACTGATTATAAGATAAGCGATCAATGCGATCCAGACCTGAGTCCATACAGCATTCGAACTGTTGCCGATAAATCGTTTGATCTTCAAGTTCTGTTTGATGGTTTTAAAAAACAGTTCGATCTCCCAACGGGCCTTGTAAATGTCAGCCACGGTCTGGGCATCAAGATCGAAGTCATTGGTTAAAAAGACCAGTTCTTTGTTATTCTCATCAACTCGGTATCGAATCTTCCGAATCGGATCCGGGTAATTTTCAGATGCATAATGGCCGGTGAAGATTATACATTCATCCGAAAGGACATTGATATTGTTAATAATTGGATTGGATTTCACAAGGGTTGTTTTTGCATTCTTCTTCATTCGGGTAATGAATCGTATGTCATTGTCATTATATGATTTATATTGAGCATAATCCGTATAACCCCGGTCAAAGACAACAAAGCTGCCTTTCGGGAGATCAAGATTCTTGGCCACAATCTGGTCATGAACTTTTCCATCGGTTATCTGAACAAACACAGGCAATGGGCCATCTGCTTGCATGAGCGTATGCAATCGAATAGCCCCTTTGGTTTTTCTGAATCGTGCCCAGGAGAACAATTTCAAACAAAGATCAATGGTTGTTGAGTCCAGAATAAAAAGTTTTCTATTCAGTTTAAGTTTGTATTCGGGTGCGACACGCTGTACTCTTTTCAGAAGAAGGAAGAATAAATTTTCATAAATCCGATAATCCCGTTTGTTATTTGCATCGCTTAATGTAGAGCGGTACAGCTTTTGAGCACCAAAATGATAGAGTTTTCGTTGTTGGGTATTCATGGTATCAATCGTATCTCGAAGTGAATTCTGACTGCCCAATTGCGCAAAAAGTAGGTAGATAAACTGATCCCAGCATCGGAGCGTGCGTACTCTGTAGTCTCCTTTGTACTCTTTAACGAAAGATTGGAATTCGAGTCTTGAAAAAAGTTGTAGCATTTGTCCAAAAATTGTATTATGATATCTCCTGGCATGATAACCTCATGTTTTGTTATGGGATTGGTGACAATAAAATATAACAATTTTTGAGGTCATTCGGACCTGTTTTTTTGAAATTTATAAGTTAAACCGGACACTCATGAATTCGTATTATAATGAAATTAATTATTTCTTGACACTACAAAATTTTCAAACAGGAGAAAAATATGAATAATAATATCTTTAGAACTTATGATATTCGGGGAATAGCAGAAAAGGATTTGACAGATGATGTAGTAGAACTGATTGGAAAAGCTTATGGTACATATATGATTAGAAAAAATAAAAAAACTATTACAGTTGGACGAGATGTAAGGTTGACTTCAGAGCGAATAAAAGATGTTTTGGTTAAAGGAATTCTTTCCACTGGATTGAATGTAATTGATGTTGGAGTAGCGCCTACACCAGTGGTCTATTTTTCTATTGTTCATTTTTCTACACACGGGAGTGTCATAGTTACTGGCAGTCATAATCCTATTGAGTATAATGGTTTAAAGATGAATAATGGTCTGTTTTCAATCTATGGAGACAATATTATAAAAATAAGACAACTTATTGAACAAAAAGATTTTGAAGAAGGTGATGGTTCCTTTGAAAAGAGAAAAATTATTTCTCACTATAAACAAATGCTTAAGGAGAGGATTACAATTCATCGACCATTTAAAATTGTTATTGATGCAGGAAATGGAACTGCAGGCCCCATAGCTCCAGATGTGTTTGAGGAGTTTGGTTGTGAAGTAATTCGACTTTATTGTAAACCTGATGGCACCTTCCCAAATCATCTTCCTGATCCTACTGTTCTTCAATATATTAAAAAATTACGTGCCACAGTTGTAGAGGAAAATGCTGATTTAGGAATTGGATATGATGGTGATTCAGACAGGATAGGAGTTGTTGATGGAAAAGGTAAAGTTGTATTTGCTGATCAATTATTAGCAATTTTAGCTAAAGAGGTTTTAAAAAGAAATCCAGGGTCAAAAATAATATTTGATGTTAAATGTTCTCAAATGCTTCCTGAGGAGATTGAGAAGATGGGTGGAATACCATTAATGTGGAAAACCGGTCACTCAATTATCAAAGAAAAAATGAGGAATGAGGATTCTCCTCTTGCAGGTGAAATGTCCGGACATATATTCTATAAAGATGGTTATTTTGGATATGATGATGGAATTTATACTTCCTTTCGATTACTACAGTATTTATCTGAACAGAATCAAACACTGGGTGAAATTATTGCTCAGTTGCCTCAGTTTTACTCAACTCCTGAGATAAGAATAGCATGTCCGGATGATAAAAAATTTATGGTGGTGGAAAAGTTAAAAGAAGATTTTAAAAAAAAGTATGATGTTATAGAGATTGATGGCGCACGAGTACTTTTTGGTGATGGGTGGGGATTGGTAAGAGTCTCTAATACACAACCAATCCTTGTCCTTCGTTTTGAGGCAAAAACAGAAAAGCGTTTACAAGAAATGGTAACTTTGTTTAAGAAAAAACTTACAGAATTCCCCTATGTTTCTACTAAAGAGATGAATGCTATTTAATTAAGTGATGAATCTGGCATGATATTGGCATGAATAAATTTGAGGATAATGTACGGTTAGAAATTAATTAAGTACAAATTTTTAATATTTAATGATTTAAATTGAATTTTAATGAGATAAATAAATATATTAGGTTTAAATTTATGGATAATATTCTTTCATGTTCAGAATATCTAATATAAAAATTATAAATAATACAATTTTTCTAGTTCTGTTTTCTTCAATAATAATTAGGGTAAATAACCTATATGCTCAGGAAAATTGGCATTGGTCAGATCCAATTGATATATTATCATTAGGGGACACACCTGATTTTGATATGGATAGAAAAAATTCACATCTACATATTATTTCAATGAAAAAAGAAATAGGGGGAGGTGTTCGCTATACTGAGATTGATTCTGTTGGAAATATTATTGTCAATGCACAGAAAGTCCCTATTGATTACAGAGATGTTGGAGGTATTTATTATGGAGCAACCATAGCAGTGGACCAACAGGGTTATCCTCATATTTGTTACAGAAGACATTTAGATAATGACTGGTTTTATAGTTTATACTATATTTATAAAACAGATAGTGGATGGTCAAATGACAAAAAAATTGTTGGTAATGTTGAGAGAGGGTATATTGTCAGAATGGATATAGATGGAAATAATAGAGTACATATTGTTCATAGTTCACTTTCAGATAGCTCCTGGGGTAAGGTCACCTATTATCAAATTCAGAATGGTCAAGTGATAAATCCATTAACTGAGGCAATAACTGATCCCCTAAATTCCACAGATATTGTTTTCAGACTTGATAATCGGTTTGAAATTGAATCCTCATATGATGGGAAAGTTCATGTAGTACTTGGCTGCCCATTTCAAAAATATGGAAAGATAACCTATTATTATTCTAATGATGGAGGAGAAAATTTTATCAAATGGGGACATCTTCAGTCTCCAGATTGTAAAAGAAGGAGCGGGGATCCTGATGTATTTTTAGATCAGGTTGGAAACATTCATTTCTGCTATGGAACAGATCATGATAAAGCCTTGAATAATGAACCATCTCTGAGATATGTACGTATGTCAGATGGTGTAATTCAAGAACATAATGTCGTAAATCATAAGGGTTCAATGCTGGAGTGTACAAAATGGGGATTCGGTTCAATAGCAGCAAGTGATAAAGGTAAATATGTTATTGCAACCTATTTATTAAAATCTGGTGGAGAACTATGGGCAAGAATTTCTGAAGATGGAGGAGAAAATTGGGGTTCCCCAAAAAGATTATCAGAATCATGTGGCGGACAGGAAGGGAGAAACAAGCATCTTATAAGAGCCTGTAGAAATCACTTCTATGTGGTCTATCCTGAAAATTATCCCCAAAGGGTACGCATGAGAATGATACATCTTGGTGATTATAATCCAACTGCTTCTGCTGGAGGACCTTATTCAGGAAAAGAAGGTGAGATAATAGAACTCAATATGTCTGCTTCATCTGATAGTGGTTGGTTTGCAGGAATATCCGAATATGCCTGGGACTGGAATCAGGATAAAGAGTTTGATTTTAAAACCAAATATTCAAAAATTACCCATAGATTTAATGATGATTTCATTGGATATGCTGTTTTAAGAGTTACTGATAATTCTGGAAAAGTCGGTTATGATACAGCCTATTTCAATATTACTAATGTTGCTCCTACGGTAGAAGCTGGAAATGATATAGTATGTGAAGAAGGTGACTCATTAAGTTTTTCTGCAGTTATAGAAGATCCAGGAGATGATACAATTTCAATTTTTTGGGATTTTGGTGATAATAATTTTAGTGATGAGAAAAAACCCATACATATCTATTCTGATGACAGCACATATAATGTTATAGTCAAAGTTAATGATGGCGATGGAGGTATAGATGAGGATAAAATTTTCGTTCATGTCAATAATTGTGATCCAGTTGTTGATGCCGGAGGACCATATCAAGGGGTTGTAGAATCAAATATTTTATTAAAACCAGAAGTGTATGACAAGGGAGCTGCGGATTCAATTATTTATAAAAGATGGGATCTAAATAATGATAATGTATTTGAAACCGATGGCTATGAGGTTATTGTGAATTTTAAGGAAGCTGGAAGGTATATTGTATGGTTTAAAGCAGGAGATGATGATGGAGGAGTGGGGATTGATAGTGCTATTGTTTTGGTTTCATGCGAAGCTCCTTACATATCAACTATACCAAACCAATCCATACAAGAGGGTAGTAGTTTCCAACCAGTAGAATTGGATGATTATGTGTATGATCAGGATCATACAGCAGATCAGATGGAGTGGAGTTTTAGGAGTAATAAAGTTTTAAATGTCTCTATTGATGACCGTGTCTTACTTATTACTATACCAGATAGTAATTGGTGGGGAGAGGATGAAATTACTTTGGTAGTTAGAGATCCTGCAGACAAAAAGGATAGCTGTGAGGTTTTATTTACGGTCACTCCAGTCAATGATGCCCCCCAATGGATTAATTTAGATGATTTCTCTTTTACAGAAGATGATTCTCTAAAGATTGAATTTCAAAATTTTTATAATCATATTAATGATATTGATGATGATTTTGAAAACTTACATTTTGAAGTAGCAAATAATTATTCTATACAGTGGTTTGCAGATTACAGTAAACAACTTATTTATTTGTTTGCCCCCTCTAATTGGTATGGGACAGAAGAGTTGGATTTTATTGTTATAGATACATCAGATGCAAGGGATCTAATTCGAATAAAAATATCTGTTTATGATGATAAGCAGGATTCTCCTATACCCTTTACTTTAATTGAACCATTATCTTATTCCTTTAAAGAATGGCCAGATTCAATCAAATTTATATGGCACAGCACATCTGATCCTGATTCAGGGAGCTATGTATTTTATAAATGGGAATTAAGATCACAAGGGGGGTATTTAGTAGTAGATGAGAAAGCATTTTTAAATGAGTATGATACAGTTTATAATTATATACCTGATACAACTCTTCTTGCTGGTACATATCTTTGGAGTGTTATTGCTTTTGATGAGTCAAATAATAATTTTAAGGCCAGCCCTCCTGGAACATTGATTTTGGAAGAATCAACAGATATAGAAAAAATTAAAAATACAATCCCTAGAGATTATAAACTGCTTCAGAATTATCCTAATCCATTTAATCCTGAAACTAAAATCAGGTATGAATTACCATATGCAGGAAATGTGACCATTAAAATCTATAATATGATGGGGCAGCATGTACGAACCCTGTATGATGATTTTATAGATGCTGGATATCATCAAATTATATGGGATGGGTGCAATGAAAAAGCAAACATAGTACCGAGCGGTATGTATATATACATCATGCGTATAGGATCTCATGTTCTGATGCAGAAGGCTTTGTTAATGAAATAATTTATTAAAGGTAAGTAAATTGAAAGTACCTTTTTTTTAAAAAAGGCACTTTCAATTATTTCTTCTAAAATAAATTATGTCTTTCCCTAATAAACATAAATCTTTTCTAAAAAAGGTTGACTTTTACTAAAAAGTTACTGTAATACAAATCTTTGCAAGGTTAATAGAGTGTTAAGGTTAACTATCCCTATGTATTTCCTTTTTGTTTTTCCTTCACCATTTCTGTAATTGTTCTAAAATCTATCTTACCACTACCCATCTTTGGAAGTTCAGAAAAAACAATAAATGATTTTGGAATAGCAATCTTGGGTAAATCTTTACTCATTCTTTTTATAATTTCTTTTTTATCAATTTTTTCAGTTATAGCTGCAATTAATCTAGCACCTTTTACTTGGTCCGGGACCTCCACAACACAGCAATCTATATGGTCAGGAAGTATAGAATTAAGAATACTTTCTGTATTAACCAGAGATATCATTTCACCGCCAATTTTTACAAAGCGCTTTAATCTCCCTTTATGCCATAAATAACCATCCTCATCTATCATTCCCATGTCACCAGTGTCATACCAACCGTCTTTAAGGCGTAGGGAGGTCTCTTCAATATCGTCAAAATAGCCTTTCATGACATTTGGGCCTTTAACAAGAATTTTCCCTTCTTTCATAGGAAGGAGTTCGTTTCCAGAATCAATATCAACAATTTTAACTACTTGATCTGGAAAAACTTTTCCAATACTACCAGAGCGGTTATGTTCATGAGTATTGGCAGAAATTACAGGACTTGTTTCTGTAGTGCCATATCCTTCGAGTAAAATTTTATTATGCTTTTCTTTAAATCCTATTCGAAGTTTATCAGGGGTTTTATCTGCACCAGCCACCAGAATCCGGAGAGATTCAAAATCTCCAGGTTGTGATTCTCTGAGGTATCCAGCAAAAAAGACTGGTGTAGCTGCAATCATTGCAGGTTTCTCTTCTTTGATGATTTTGGGAAGGGTTTTATAATCAAGTGGATTGGCATAAGTTATAGCAGTTGTACCCAAAAGAAAAGGTAGCCAAAAATTAACCATATACCCGAAAACATGAAAGAGAGGGAGAATACAGAGAATACTGTCTTCACTGGTTAATTTAAAAACCTCTATTGCAGTTAGTGCATTTGAGGCCAGATTTTTATGGGTTAACTGAACAGCTTTTGGTTCTTTTTCACTTCCGCTGGTAAAAAGAATAACTGCATTATCATTTTCTGTTAATTTAGATGTTGATTGATAAATCGATTTTGCAGATAATTTAGAACGGAATAATGCTTTTATTTTATCAAACTTGGAAATACCCTCCATTATATCTTCAATAAATATCATACCATCGATTTTGGGACATTTTATTTTTTCAAGAAGAGCTTTTGAAGTGATTATTATTTTAAAACCACACTTATTTTGAGCATACTGGGCATTCTTTTTAGCACCGGTTGAGTAATTAATCATAACAGGAACTTTTCCAGCTAAGAGAACACCCAATATTACCAGAAATGATCCGGCAGAATTGGGAATCATTACCCCCAAATAGCCTTTCTCATATTTATTAAATTTTTTTGTCAGAATTATTGATGCAATTAAAGCTTTTGAGTATGGTACTCTTTTTTCTGTTGTTCTGTCAATAATTGCTAATTTTTTTCCCATTTTTTTTGCAGTTTTTACAAATTCGTGATGTAATATCATAATTTTCCCCTTTATTGTAAATAAATTAAATAAAAAATTCTATAAATTTGTGTAACTTTATTAAAAATCTTTTTAAGTCATAGTGAATATAGGAATATGATTAATGTATTAAATTTTTTAAAAAAATGCAATAAAATTTTTAAATTTTAAAAGTTCTCATTTCTCAAACAAATAAAATAAAAATTAATTAGGAATATATCATCGAATAACTCAATTAAACTTTTAATACAGTACAAGAACTTTTATCACCTGAGTACATCTTCAATTCAGGGTAAAAAATAATAATACAATTTTCTCAGGATTATTTATCTTTTCATTAATAATTAACTTGATTTTAAATAAATATTTATTAATTTTAAAATATAAACTGTGTAGAAATATATTTGTTTATAATTTTGAAAACTAATCATAAACTGGATCAATTGATTCAATATCAATTAAAATCATTCATTTAAAAACTCTACCGACCTGGACAATTTTTATTAAGTCAGTTAACAATCGGAGCAAAAAAACATTTGTAGGAGATCTTATAATGATAAAAAAAGAAGACATTTCTATTGTTCTTTGTGGACCGGCCGGTCAAGGTATTAAAACTGCTGAAAAAATAATGGTTTCAATATTTAAAAAAGCAGGGTACAATGTATTTGCCACCAAAGAATACATGTCCCGAATTAGAGGAGGAAGTAATTCTACCACAATCCGAGTATCATCAAAACAAGTTAAGGCATTAGTGGACAGGATGGATATTTTAATTCCCTTGGATCGGCAGGCTTTAAAACATGTTGAGCCCCGTATTTCTTCGGAAACAATTATTATTGGGGAAAAAGAAACATTAGTTAAACTAAATAATCGAAAAAACTATCAGATCTTTGATGCATCTTTAACCGAAATTGCAAAAGAGGCAGGTGGAAAAATTTATACTAATATGGTGGTGGTAGGTATTATAGCCGGACTTCTTAAAATAGAAAAGTCTCTGGTTGATTCCTATGTAAAACAATTTTTCAGTAAAAAAGAAAAAAAGAGCATCGAGCAAAATATCAAGGCTATTGATAAAGGATTAGAAATCAGTTCCAATGTTGTACCGGATTTAAAAATCGATATTAAAACTAAAAAGAATACTCAGATTAGAAAGGAAGTTATAGTTAATGGAGGTGAAGCAGTTAGTATGGGTGCAGTAGCTGGGGGATGTAATTTTATTGCATCGTATCCTATGACTCCCTCTACCTCGGTTTTGACTTTTCTTGCTCAGCATGCGAAAATGTTTAATATTGTAGCAGAACAGGCGGAAGACGAAATTGCTGCTATCAATATGATCCTGGGAGCTTGGTATGCAGGAGCACGGGGCATGGTGACTACTTCCGGGGGTGGTTTTGCTTTGATGGTAGAAGGTTTGAGTCTGGCTGGTATGTTAGAGACACCAGTTGTCATTCACCTTGCTCAGAGACCGGGACCGGCAACTGGTCTTCCCACCCGGACCGAACAGGGTGATCTGTTGTTTGCACTACATGCCGGACATGGTGAATTTCCCCGTATTATTTTTACTCCGGGAACTACTGAAGATGGTTTCTATCTGACTCAGAAAGCCTTTAATCTGGCGGATAAATATCAGATTCCAGTATTCATTCTCACAGATCAGTATTTCATTGATTCCTATTACAATACCCTTAAATTTGAACTTTCAGAAATTAAAAACAAAAAGTATATAGTTAAAACTAGAGAGGATTACAAACGCTATGCATTAACCAAGAACGGGATTTCTCCCCGGGGTATTCCGGGATATGGTGACGGTCTGGTTGCGGTGGACAGTGATGAGCATGACTATGAAGGTCATATTACCGAGGATTATGAAATTCGCAGTAATATGGTAGATAAACGTCTGAAAAAAATGGATGATCTTGTCAAGACAGCCTTATCTCCGGAAAGGATCGGTCCCAAAGATAGTGAAACTCTGGTGATCTGCTGGGGGTCAACAGTCAATATTGTCAGAGAGGCCCTGCAAAATATCAACCAGGATAAGGTAACGTTATTATATTTCAAACAGGTATTTCCTATTTCGCCGCAAACAGTGGATGACTTGCACAAAGCAAAAAAATTAATTATAGTAGAAAATAATGCCACAGCTCAGTTTGCTCAGATATTGAAATGCCAGTTTAGCATTAATATCCCCACAAAAATTCTTAAGTACAATGGCCTGACATTTTCTGTAGAAGAACTGGAGAAAAAGTTTGAAAACTTAATTAAATAGGAGAATATAATGAATAAAAATGTATATGATCTGGATAACATTGAGGTAGCTTGGTGCCCAGGATGTGGTAACTTTACTATTTGGAGAGTGTTAAAGGAAACACTTACCGAAATGGAAATTAAACCACAAGAAGTAGTGATTGTATCAGGTATCGGTCAGGCAGCCAAGATGCCGCATTATCTTCTCTGCAATGTATTCAATGGTCTGCATGGAAGGGCATTACCTCCGGCTACGGGTATTAAAATAGCAAATCCCGAACTGGTGGTGATTGCTGAGAGTGGTGACGGAGACATGTATGGAGAAGGAGGCAACCATTTTATTCATACAATCAGAAGAAATCCCAATATTACCAATATTGTGCATAACAATATGATATACGGCCTAACTAAAGGACAGGCCTCACCCACCAGCCAGCAGGGATTTGTCACTCCGGTACAGGTTAATGGAGTTACCCTGGAACCGTTTAATCCACTCACAGTGGCAATTGCTTTGAATGCATCTTTTGTTGCTAGAACCAGTACTGTAGATACTGATAAAATGAAAATGATTCTTAAAAAGGCCATTCGACATCCCGGGTTTGCACTGGTGGATGTTTTTCAACCCTGTGTTTCCTTTAATAAAGTTAACACCTATCAATGGTTCAAAGAGAATACTTATTATTTGGAGGACAATTATAATCCTAAAAATAAATTTGATGCCTTCACCCGGGCCTCAGAAACAGAAAAACTTCCTTTGGGGATTTTTTATATAAATCGTAATAAAAAAAGTTTTGAGGAAAGCCTATCTGTCTATCAAGAAGACAAAATCCCCATAATTAAGAGATCGGTAGAATTAAAGAGGTTACAGAATTTTATAAAAGAGAAAGGAGAAGAATAATGAAGGTAACAATTGAAAGAGATGAATGCACAATGTGTGGAGTGTGCTGGGAAACCTGCTCGGATTTTTTTGAGGAGAGTCCGGAGGATGGACTAAGCCAGGTAGTGGAATCATTTCGGAAAAATGATAACCTTGATCAGGGTGAAGCTCCAGATTCATTGTCCGATTGTGTAACCGAAGCAGCAGATGGTTGCCCGGATGAGATAATACATGTTGAATAATTCCAGGTTATCTTAATTGATAAAATTATTGCTGTGATTTCAATACTTTAAATTTTAAAGGAGGGAAAACAATGAAAAATCTTAAAGAACACATTCAACAGGCAGATTGGAAAATTGAAAAGCATGTACCGGTGATCGAATGCCCTGATAAAATAAAAGGGGATGAAATGTTTGAGGTGAAGGTTGGACTGGGTAAGGAGGTGGTACATCCCAATACTACCGAGCATCATATCCGCTGGATCAGTCTTTATTTTCATCCTGAGGGTGAGAAGTTTCCCTATGAAATCGGACATTTTGAGTTCAATGCCCATGGTGAATCAGCAAAAGGACCCAATGAAGGATCAGTCTATACCCATCATCAGGTTGTGGTTAGTATGAAAACCACAAAATCAGGAATCTTCCATGCCCTAGCCTTTTGCAACATTCACGGGCTCTGGGAAAACAGCAAAGAAATTAAGGCCAGTTAATTGCTTGGAGGTAAAAATTTCTTCATTCTTTATGCAGTCCTAAAGTTGGGCTCTGCAGTAGGGATTTGAATGTTCAGTGGTTTCATCCCAATGCTAAAAACTTTTGGCTGTAGTAAAAGTCAAATTATTAATTTTTTCTTAATTGCTTTGTGTCTTTGTGTAAACTTTTTAAATAAATTTCACTTTAGAAGATAATTTGATTTAATTATTAATTATTATATTATTAAAATTAACGAACTAATAAGTTAAAATATATTGGAATAAGTAAATGAAGGTAGTGTCAAAAACTTTTTGAAAAAAATGCAAAGCGATAACTATTTAGAAGTTGAAGAAATTTAGTATGTGATTGATTGGTATCGAAATAGAAGAGAGAACAATGAGATTTGTTTATGAAAAATTTGATGTGGATGGTATTAAATTCTCCACCTCCCCCTTCGGCTTCCTCAGGACAGGTTCTTTACAAAAGGGAGCTTTAGTAAATTATTTTTACTTACATTATAAAAGCATTATAAGAAATGGATTTACCCTTAAGTCCCTTTTTTTAAAGGCTTGTCCCGGATTTGATCCAGGAGGGATTTAGGGAAATTTTACTATTTTCAAAAAGTGCTGACAACGATTTCGATAACAATAGTAAAAATTAGAAAAACAAATCCTCTATAAAAGGAGGAGACAAATTAAATATAATACAAATATATGAAAACAATTAAATAAAAAAAATTAAAAAGTTTTTAACACTTCCAAAATAAATCAAGGGAGGTAAAAATGATTGACATAACTACCCAGTATATGGGAATCAATTTAAAAAATCCTATCATTGTGGGAGCCTGTAGTTTGACTGCAGACATGGAAAAGCTAAAAAAAATTGAAGACTCTGGTGCCGGAGCCTTGGTAACCAAATCTCTTTTTGAAGAACAGATTCAGCTGGAACGGTTTAAAATGGATGAGGATCGGGAAAAATACAGCAATCGTGATCCTGAAATGATTACAGTTTTTCCTGATCAAAAACACGCAGGTCCCAAAGAACATCTCTATTGGGTTCGAAAAGCCAAAAAAAGTCTCTCCATTCCTGTGATTGCAAGCTTGAATGCAGTGCATGAAGAGACCTGGATTGAATATGCTCAGCTGTTAGAGGAGACAGGTGTAGACGGACTTGAATTAAATTTTTATTTTTCTCCCAAAAAGTTTGAAAGAGACTCCCAGTCTGTTGAAAAGGAACAGATTTCAATTTTACAACAGATCAAAGCAAAAATCTCAATCCCGGTATCAGTCAAGCTAAGTTTCTTTTACACAAATCTATTACATTTTATTTCTCAAATTGACAAAACCAAAGTGAAGGGATTGGTTTTGTTTAACCGAATGTTTCAACCTGACATCGATGTATACAAACAAGAGAACATTTTTCCTTTTCATCTGAGTGAACGTTCAGATAATCGGCTTCCTCTGAGATTCACCGGTTTATTATCAGAGAATATTCAGTCCGATATATGCAGCAGTACAGGGATAATCGAGGGTGAAGATGTAGCTAAAATGATTCTGACTGGAGCTGCTTCGGTTCAGGTAGTGAGCACACTGTATAAAAATGGTATTGATTATATCAGTGATATGCTGAAAAATTTGAAATTCTGGATGGAGCAGAAAGGATATTCTTCTTTAAATGATTTTCGGGGAAAGATGAATAAGAAAAACAGTACTGATCCCTGGGTATATACTCGGGCTCAATATGTAAAACTATTAATGAATCCCAAAGAGATTTTAGATAATTATCCTGTACCTTGATAAAGGAGGAATTACCATGAAGGTTGCAGTTCTTATTGAAAATCAGTACCAGGTTCTTGAGGTGTGGTATCCCTATCTCCGGCTTCGGGAAGAGGGGATGGAAACAGTTCTGGTGGGAACTGGTCAGAATCAATACCAGAGTAAAGAAGGGTATCCGGCCCAACAAGAACTTTCAATTAAAAAGGCAGACCCAAAAAATTTTGCCGGAGTTATCATACCAGGCGGATATGCTCCAGATTATCTGCGCAGACATGCTGAAATCAATACATTTATAAGCAAAATGTATACATCCGGTAAGCTGGTAGCTGCTATTTGTCACGGGGGATGGGTGCTGGTTTCTGCAGGAATTTTACAAGGCAAGAAGGTTACCTCTTTTATGGCCATAAAAGATGATATGATCAATGCAGGCGCTGAATATCTGGATCAGGAAGTGGTTGTTGACAACAATCTGATTACATCCAGAAATCCCTATGACTTACCAGCCTTTTGCCGGGAGATCATTTCATTCTTGAAATTCCGAAAATAAGGAAAATGAAAGAGAAAACCATTAAATACAAAGGTAAAAATATTGATATCTATTTTACTGTAGACCGATGCACCCATATAGCCGAGTGTATACGTGGTGCCCCTGAGGTATTTAATTCTGCTCGACAACCCTGGATTATAACTGATGCTGATGAACCGGATAAAATAGCTGAGGTAATTCTACGCTGTCCAACCGGAGCCCTTCATTTTAAAAGAAAAGATGGAGGTACTGAAGAGACAATTCCTATAAAAAATTCAGCAACTATTTGTCGGAATGGTCCTCTCTACCTGCAAGGGAATCTGGAAATCCGTAATTTTGATGATTCCCTGATTTTAAAAGATACCCGGATTGCACTGTGCCGATGTGGTGCCTCCCAGATTATGCCTCTCTGTGATAAAAGTCATACTTTTACTGGATTCAGGGACAAGAAAAGATTTTCCCAAGGGAAAATTCAGAAGAATATTGACCATGGATCCATTATCATAACTCTTATGAATGATGGACCACTTCATTTGCAGGGTCCAGTAGAAATACAAAATCCTGAAGGTGAAATCTTTTTTAAAGGAGAAACTATTACCCTGTGCCGCTGTGGTCAATCCCAGAATATGCCTTTTTGTGATGGATCGCATATTAAAGCAGGATTTAAAACTAAAAAAAACATTGTACTATATCATATAACTAAGTGATGAGAAAGGAGAATAAATATGCCTATTAGAAAATCAAGTGCAGAATGGCAGGGAAACCTGAGACAGGGAAAAGGCAAATTGAGCTTGGGAAGCGGTTCTTTTGTGGGATCCTATTCTTTCGGATCACGGTTTGAAGAATCAAAAGGGACTAATCCGGAGGAGCTTTTAGGAGCAGCACATGCTGGTTGTTTTTCCATGGCTCTGGTAAATGAACTGGATAAGAAGGGATATAAATCCCACACAGTACATACAGAAGCTAAAGTAGAACTGGCAAAAACAGAAACTGGTTTTACTATAACCACCATCACTTTGGATACCCAGGCTGAGGTTTCCGGAGTGGATGCTGAAACCTTTCAAAAAATTGCTGACCAGGCTAAAAGCGGCTGTCCGGTATCCAGAGCTTTGACTGGAGTGGAGATCAAAATGCAGGCCCAATTAAAAAATAATTAATCAGACAGAATAAGAATCACAATTCAAATGAATTTTATAAAAGGGAAAGTGCAATTTTAAACAGTTTCTATATAAAGAAAAAATAAATAAAAGCATGGATAGATCAGTCTAAATGTGAAACCGCAAACATATGTGTGAAAATATGTCCTAAAATTTTTTAAGTTTGAACCGAAGAATAAAAAAACAATTGTCATGATAACTAAAGTACCTGAACATCTTAAGCATAAATGCAGAAAAGCAACCCGCAAGTATCCGGTTGGAGAAATCTGTTTAAATGAGTAGAAAGGATAATTTTGTTTTTTTCTGCCTAAAAATAAAAAAATAAGGAGATCAAAAAATGGCAACCGACCCAATTTGCGGTATGCATGTCGATGAAAAACATGGATTAAAACTTACCCATGAAGAGAAAACATATTATTTCTGCAGTGAACATTGTATGAAAAAATTTATGCAGGAAAATCAGATAATCCAGGCCCAATGTACTGAATGTGAACCAGGTGTTAAGCAGCCTATTTATCGCAATAAGCTTGTTATTGTGGTTTCAGTATTAGCGGTACTGTCACTGCTGTCCTTATGGATTCCTTTACTCCGAGCTTTCCGAAGGGAGTTATTTGACTACTTTCGAATGATATGGTGGGCTATTCTTCTGGGTCTAGTTTTAGGGGGAGTGATCGATTATTTCATTCCCCGGGAGTATGTTTCCCATGTACTGGCTCGCCCTTACAAACGAACCATTTTTTATTCTGTATTCGTGGGTTTTCTCATGAGTGCATGTTCACACGGAATTCTGGCCCTTTCCATCCAGCTTTACAAAAAGGGGGCTTCTGTTCCGGCAGTGGTAGCGTTTCTGCTGGCCAGTCCCTGGGCTAATATGACTCTTACCATTATGCTGATTGGTCTTTTTGGACTTAAGGCTCTCTTCATTATTCTGTCTGCAATTGTGGTAGCCATAATTACCGGATTGATATTTCAGGTTCTGGAAAAGAAAAATCGAGTGGAAACCAATCCCCATTCGGCTCCCATTGATGAACAGTTTTCAATTGTTGATGACATCAAAAAAAGGGTGAAGCATACTCAATTGACCCTCCCAGCTGTCAATAATGCAATCAAGGGAATTCTACAGGGTATGATCAGCTTAAGCAATATGGTTCTCTGGTGGATTTTGATTGGTATGGGACTGGCCAGTCTGGCAGGTGCCTATGTACCCAGCTCTTTTTTCCTGCACTATATGGGACCCACTTTTGTAGGGCTTCTAGTTACCCTGGCTTTTGCCACCATTATCGAAATCTGTTCAGAAGGTTCGGCTCCCATGGCTTTTGAAATTTTTAAGCAGACCGCTGCTTTTGGTAATAGTTTTGTTTTTCTCATGGCAGGGGTGGTTACTGATTATACCGAGATCGGATTGTTATGGCATAATGTAGGAAGAAAAACAGCAATAATGCTGCCCCTGATTACTGTCCCTCAGGTGGTTTTACTCGGTATGCTTGCCAACTGGTTGTTTTAAACAGTCTATACAGAAACTAACATTCTTGTCCAAACTGGAAAGACTGTGTGAAAATAAGAGAATCACTATTAAAACATAATAACTTAGAGGGAAAAAATTTCCTTAAAATTGTGTTTACACACAAACTCTGGAGTTTGGGATAGAAGGAATAGGACAAATAATAATATAAAATACTTAGAGGAGGATATAATATGGATTTCAAGCACATACTGGTTCCTGTAGATTTCAGTGCTTTTTCCAACAAGGCAACGGAATATGCCTTGTTCCTGGCTGAACATTTTGGTGCTCAGGTTACTTTATTACATGTTGTGGTTATTTTCAAAACGGATATTAAAGAGAAAGAACATCTGGAATTCTATGAGGAAATCGTTCGGGGAATAGAAGAAGAGCATGTAAAACAATTGAAAGATCACTGTGAAGGAGGAAACAAACGGGGAATTATAGTTGATTCTGTTCTGGATAGAGGTATATCGGAAGCGGACACTATCCTGGATCATACTACAGAGGGAGATTATGATCTCATAGTCATGGGTACGCAAGGCCGTACCGGAATCAAACGATGGACAACCGGAAGCGTAACTGAAAAGGTGGTTCATCATTCCCCCATACCTGTGGTAACGGTTCATAGAGATATCCAGGATTTTTCCATAAAAAAAATCCTCATTCCGGATGATTTTTCCGATTTTTCCAAACAAACGGTGGAACAGGGAAAGAGTCTGGCTAGAATATTTAAGGCTCGATGTACCTTCCTTCACTCTGTGATGCAGCGAGAACATGAAATGTACTATAATATTAGCAGTAAACCTATTCTTGAGGCTAATCCCCATTTGGAGGACACCATAAAAGAGAATCTTAAAGAACGTACCGGAATGCAAAAAGACGAAGCAGGCTATGCTGTACTGGAAGGGAGTCCATACAAGACTATAGTTCAGTATGCTGAAGAGCAAAATATAGATTTGATTGTTATGGCCACCCGGGGATTGGGTGCCTTGGTTCATCTACTTATGGGTAGTAATGCGGAACGGGTAGTACGGACAGCTCCCTGTCCGGTATTAACGGTTCGGAAGAGTGATTGAGATGGTGATAAACAATCCTCAGAATCATCTCTTTCGTAGACATAGGTTAAGGTTGAGGTTCAGGTTTAGCTTGAAATTAAGGTTCATATATGGTTTTTCTGAACCTTAATTTTACCACTTAATCCTTTATCCTTGTTACTTTATCCTTCCCTTTTCCATCTTCCCTTATTCCCCATTCCATTTCTTACTTTTTTCTTTTGTCTTTGTTCTTTTATCCCTTTTACATTTTATCTTCTCAGGTTAATTAATTTGGGAAGTAAAGGTAACTATCCTTTTATAATTTTCCCGGCTATTTCTTTAAGAATTTTTGCACAGGCCATAGCCGTAACTTCAGATGAGTCCCGATCCGGATTATACTCTACAATATCAAAACCAACAATTTGGGGTGCATTAATTAAATGAATAAGACGGATGGCCTCTCTGGTGGAAAGGCCTCCTGGTTCAAAATGGGATACCCCAGGTGCAAAAGCAGGATCCAGAACATCCATATCGAATGAAATATAAAGAGGTGTAGTAAATTCAAGTCTTATATCGTTTAAGATATCCTTCATCTCTATTACCCGGATCCCAAATCGTTGAGCCTGTTCTTTCTGATGACCATTCATCCCCCGGATTCCGATTTGGGTAATATGATCTGCAAGATTATTCTCCATGATGCGGGCAAAGGGGCAGGCATGAGAAAGCTTGTTTCCCTTAAGTTCATTATAAAGATCGGGATGGGCATCAAAATGGAGAATGCTCAGTTGTGGATAATGATCTCGAAATGCAGAAATAATAGGATAGGTTATAGAGTGATCACCTCCCAAAATTATGGGAATGTCTGGTTTTTCAAGGAGATGAGATGTTTTTTTCTTAATTGTTTTAAAAAAATTCTGATCAGATTCGATACTAATATCTCCCTGATCCGAAATTTCAATCGATCTCAGATCAATCCCAGTCTCAGTCCATAGATTACTGGATTCACTATACAGTGCTTTGCGTATCAACGGCGGTGCTTTGGCTGGTCCTTTTAAAAATGATGAATTTTCATCACTTGGTATTCCCAGAAGAGTAAACATATCTGCTCCGAAAAAATTATTTTTTACCTGTCCACTTATCTCTTTCAAAAACTATGTTTCCATCCACAATAGTCATATCAACCTGAAAGTTTAAGATATCCTCAGGATCGATTTCAAGTAAATTTCGGTCACAAATTGTAATATCAGCTAATTTTCCCTCTTTGATCGATCCTCTGATATCTTGTTCAAAAGCGGCATAGGCATTATTGATAGTATAGGCTTTCAGGGCCTCATGCATGGATATTTTTTGTTCCGGAAACCAGCCTTCTTCCGGAGTATGATTTATAGTAGTACGGTTCACTGCTGCATGGAGGAGATAATTGGGATGAACTTTATACTCGGCAGCAGAGGTCCCTGGCCAGTCCGATCCAAAACTGAGCACAGCACCATTTTCCAGTAAGGATTTAAAAGCATAGGCAGTTTTGCATCGTTCATGACCAATGCGCTCCTCCATCCAGCGCATATCATCGGAGAGATGATAGGGATTAACTTCTGCAATCACATTCAGTTTTTTGAATCGGGGTAAATCCTGAGGTCGAATAACCTGAGCATGAATGATGCGGAATCCCTCCAGGTCCTTACCCAGATCCTTCATCAGGCGTTCATAGGTATCCAGCATTAAGGCTACCCCTTTGGTGCCAATGGCATGAACAGTGGATACAAAACCAGCGTTATATCCGATCTTTATCAGTGTATACATTTTTTCCATATTCCCGGTTTTAAAATCCGGATCATCACTGGTATGCCGTCTGTAATGTCCGTAATTATAAGGCTGGTCGTCATAGGGTTGAAAAAATAAGGCTCCGTGAGTTCCCATTATGCCGTCAATGTACCCTTTGAGAGCTCCGTACCGTAACCAGCTGCATTTCTGTTTTGTTTCCGGGTGTAATCCTGGTTTAAATCCTTTTTCTTCCATCTCTTGCCCTCTGGATAGATCTGGCCTTAACCAGACTCTGCAGGTAAGCTCTCCCTTCTTTTCCAGTTCAATGAATCTCTGGGTTTGATCAGGTACAGCAATATCATGAACCTCAACTATACCGCATTGGGCCAAATGTTTAAATGCAGTCCGGTTTTCATCCAGCAGTCGTTCAGGGGATTTTTCTTTAACTGCTTTTTGTAATTTTTGCAGGGCTGGAGAATTTTCATAGATCAATCCTGTAACTTGGTTTTGTTCATTTAACTGCATACCTGAAGTCGGGTTTTCTATCAATTGGGCAGATTGTAAAGCAGCCGTATTGGCAAGATAAAGTTTCCGGTCAAAACTGTAGAGCAGACAGGGATTATCAGGTGTAATATCATCAATAACTTTTCGACATGGATGCCAGCGATGGTTTTGTTTTTTCCCTGCAGTAGCAGACCCTATTTTCCATTGTTCATAGGCACCCCAGAGCCCCCCGGTGATCCATTCATTTTTATCCAGTTTGGATACTGCTTTTTTAATCTCTTTCCGCAGGCCTTTATCATCAGATACGGTCAAAAGATTGGGATCGTTGAGCAGGGCTCCTGCCCGGTTGAAATGGACATGCCCGTCAATAAAGCCAGGAATAACAAATCTGCCTTTTAAATCTATTATGCGGGTATTAGCTCCTGCAAACTGTTGATGATCCTCATTTTGGTCTAATACTGCAGTTATGGTATTACCAGTGATAACTATACTGGACGCCCAGGGGTGGTCCGGCTCCATGGTATAAATTTTTCCGTTAGTTAAGATCAGGCCGGCTTTATCCTGAGAATAGCTCAGGTTAATAAATAGAAACATTAATACAAAAAACACTGTAATGAATTTTTGCATAGGGTATTCCTCCTTAATAATGTCAGATTTATTTAAGGGATAATCAGACCTAAAAAAATAAAAAGAAATTATGGAAAAGTAAAGAGGATTTGTTGGATTTATTAATGGTCAAAATATAATAAAAACCTGACAAGTCTTCACAGATCTGTCAGGTTTTTATAATTTAATAAAATATTTTAATTAATTATTTAAAGATCTTCATCATCAGATCCTTCATTTCCACTTGTATCTTCGCATTTTATAGTTATTGTTTCATTTGTTGCATCATATTCAGGTGATATACTAATCCTTATCATCCCTGCATTTTTATCATTATGTTCAGAATACCAATTGACGCTCATGTAAGTTAAACTGTCATCAGAAGTGGTGACATTCAAGGTAGAAGGATTAAGATATTCACCGGTTGTAGAAGTAAATTCAAGATAAATATTTGCTGCTGTAGAATTTCCAGAATTGTCAATTGGACCTCCATGATGGTAGTTTAATTCTAAATCAGGATTTAAATTATCAGTAGTGCTTATTGATTTAAGTTGTCCCATTCCAGCATCATTTCCAGCAGCAATATAGAAAGTAACTTCTGTTCCATTTAGAAATGGAGTTTGAATTACATCACCTTCATAATAATCGAATTCAGAAGGAAGAGTAATAGACATGGTCTGGCGGGTCATGTAATCAATGTCATCAACTCCATCGATGAAAATTCTGTCAGAATTGTTATAGTTGTCTTCGGCAAAAATCGCGTACCAATCCGCACTTTCCAGGGTATTCCACCTAAAGGTCATAGAGGTAGTGTTCCAGTCAATATTATTTGAACTTGGACTGATTAGAGAAAAACCTGTGACCTGACCCGGAACCTGATCACTGCTGGCAGTGGTGAATGTAATGATATCAGAGACATGATCTCCAAGTATGGTTGAATAAACATCATAGGATAAAGTATACTCCTGTTCCGGTTCCAGAGTGTTGGGATGAGAAAGGGTTATGGTTTTACTGTCGGAACTAAGTGAAGGGGTATTTAAATATATAGGATTATTATCCGAATCTTCAATATATAACATTAAATCAGGATGATTGATGTTCACTTCCATGGAAAAGGACAGGATAATATCTTGATCTACAGGAAATTTATCATAGAGTCCCTCGATCCTTTCCAGATTTGTGGAAATGAATTCTATACCATTTTGGGTAGTAAACATAGTGTCCAGGTAAAAATTATGCTCATCAGTAGATTCACCATATAAAGTAAGAGTATAGTTTGTATTAGGAAGTAAATCCACACCTGGATCAATGGTTAAGGAGATATTGTGTGACCAGGTTGTATCACATTCAACATGTGTCCCACCATGATATAAACTGTATTTAAAAGATGAGGCATGCATGGTTTTTGAAAATGTACAGGTTAAATTGTCCGTTAAAGGAAAATTATGTACATTAAAAAAATTATTTTGACTTATAAAAGGCTCAGGAGAATTAATAGTTAAAATTATATCATCCATGGTTCTGGTTTGATTTCTGCATAGGATTTCTGTTCTTTCATAACAGGCATATTCATTAGTCCCATCATTGTAGGGTAAGGTTACAATGTTTACATCAGGAGTGCTGGGAAGACTGTCAAAAGAGAAAAACCCACTGCTATTAGTTACGGTTGAATAAGAATCAGGATGGATATTGTAACTATCATGATCATCAGTATCATGATCTGCGATAACTGTTACTCCTGCAGCAGGGCTGGTTAATTGATCACTCTCTTTTTTATACACAGTCCCCTGTATACCGGCGTTCTTTTTATAAAGCGTGATGTCCTGAGAAATGGTATGATCATAATCTTTATCAGTTGGAGGTGGAGAACCAAAAGAACCGGTGCTGTATAGTATTTCTTCTAAAGTAGGTACGTGTACTACTATCTGGCCTACAGCATAGACCGAAGAATGGATGAAATGGATGGTATAATCACCAGGTGGCAGATCGGTAATTATGTAATAGCCAAGGGAATCTGTTACCGTAGATTCGGTTGCACCATCCACCACCCAGGTTACAGTGACATCACCGCTACCAAAAAGTGATTGAGTAGTATTATCATATATTAAACCATGAACAGTACCAGTCACTCTCCCATTAGCAAGTTCAGCCGGAGGTTGCACAGTATGTTCTGAACATGCTATAATTAATAATCCTATAATACAATAATAGAGTAAAGTATTTACTTTCATTGTCCTACTCCATTTTTTAATGAAAAATTATTTAATTAATTGAAATATACTAATTTAACAATAAAAAGTCAACAAAAAAAATCTTTTTTTAGAATATTTGAAAAATTTAATTTTATACTTGACTTTCATATATAAAATGTTATATTATTAAATAAATGAATTGATTTCAAAGGAATAGACATTTTTTGTAAATTATCAGATAAATGTAAGGAGAACGAGATGAAACATTTTAGGTATTTAATGCTTATTTTATGTTTTATTTTTACCTCTTCTGTTTTTTCTCAAAAAATTATTAAAGTTAAAAAACCTTATGTTCTTATTGATATTTCTAAAAATTCTGGTTACCAGATTGGAGATGAATTTTTAGTTTACCATCCCATAGCAGATGGGGAAGATAAATTGGTAGGTGTGGTAGAGCTTATGGTATTTAAAAGTGATCAATGTGCAGCAAAAATTATTAAAGAGAGCATAACTACTGAAATTCAGGTAGGGGATATAGTTACTCCATACCAGAAATCTGGAGAGGAAAAGGTTCCATATATTAACGATAATGAAACTTCGAGTACATCCGCATCAATACAGTCAAGGTTTGCTTTTCAAAGGAAAAGTCAGCTTCCTTCATATTTATCTTTTTCAGCAGGTATGATATCATTTGGAATTAGTTATTTTTACTATAATGAAGCAGAAAAAAATTCCACTAAATATCATCTTCCAGATGAACATGATCAACTGGTTGATGAGACTAGAAAATTTGATAATATATCTAATTTTTGTCTAGGCTTAGGGGGTGGTTTAATAGCATATAGCATTATTAATTATATGTTAACCCGCAGAGCTAATATAAGAATGAACGAAAGAGTTTCAGTTGTACCTGTACACAAGAGAGATTATTATGGTATGAGTCTTACTTTCGATTTAAATTATTCAAAATAACTTAGTTTTAGATAATCTACAAATTTTTTCACCTTTAAGATTTCTTATAAACGAGACCATTACTATCCCAGGAAGGGTATTAAATACACAAAGCATAAAACATACACTGAATAGAAATATTTCGTGCTTACTTTGTTTAATAACAAAAAATTTTATGGTTAATAAACACAACCTTATTTAAAATGATATCATTTCTCTCACACTAATAATTTTCTATTAAACAGGGTAAATTTTAAGTATTTCATGAAAAATACATTCCCAATAAAAAATACAGAATTGTTTTTAACGAATTTAGATTGTAACTTCCCAGATTTTTCATAGGTTTCTAGAAAAATCTCTTTAAAAAAATACTTTTTATTTAAGCACACCAGAAAAAATTATTAATTCAGTACTGTTTTCCTTGAATTAAATTGAATTAAATTGTATATTTGTTATAAAAATTACAGAAAGTGAGTTAGTTTTGGCACGTATTATTGCAATTGCTAATCAAAAAGGTGGTGTTGGTAAGACAACTACAGCAATTAATTTATCTGCATGTATAGCAGTCGCGGAAAAACGAACCCTTTTGATTGATATTGATCCCCAGGCAAATACAACAAGTGGTTTGGGTATTGATCATTCTAGTGACAATAAAAGTATCTACGAAGTTATTATTGAAGAAGAAGATATTAATAATATAATTCTTTCTTTAGAAATATCATATTTAGATCTTATACCTTCCAATATCAGACTTGTAGGAGCAGAAATTGAATTGGTTAATATTATTGGTCGGGAAAAAATATTAGATGGAATTATAAAGAACATAAAAGAAGAGTATGATTATATATTTATTGATTGTCCCCCCTCTCTCGGATTGTTGACTGTTAATAGTTTAACTGCTGCAGATTCAGTTTTGATACCAATTCAATGTGAATACTATGCTCTTGAAGGTTTAAGCCAACTTTTAAAAACTATTCGACTGGTTCAGAAAAATTTGAATTCTAAGCTGGAAATTGAAGGAGTTCTTCTTACCATGTTTGATAACCGGTTAAATTTATCTAATCAAGTAAGTGATGAAGTGAAAAAATTTTTTGAAGATAAAGTCTTTAATACAGTTATCCCTAGAAATGTCAGAATTAGTGAGTCACCAAGTTTTGGAAAACCTATTATACTTTATGATGCAATATGTAAAGGAACTGAAAGCTATATGAACCTTGCCAGAGAGGTTATTAAAAAATGAAAACTAAACGTTTAGGCAAAGGTTTAGATGCCTTAATTCCTGGAGATTTTTATGATGATGAAGGACCAAAAGGAACTATTGAAGGAATAAAAATATCCAAGATTAAATCTAATCCTTATCAGCCCCGTACAGATTTTGATCGGCAAAAATTAAATGAACTTAAATCCTCTATTGAAGAAAAGGGCATTATCCAGCCCATAACTGTTCGTAAAAAAAAGGATGGCTTTGAGTTGATTGCTGGTGAAAGACGTTTACGAGCAGTACAGGAACTTAATTATAATAAAGTACCTGCCTATATTATGTCTGATGTTACCTCTGATGATGAAATGCTTGAATTATCTTTAATTGAAAATGTACAAAGACAGGATCTAAATCCCATTGAACTGGCAAAAGCATATCAGCAGTTACAAACAGAGTATGGATTAACTCAGGAAGAAGTAGCTAAAAAGGTTGGAAAAGACAGACCAACGATTACAAATACTATAAGGTTACTCAAATTGCCTGAAAAAATTCAGAATAGCCTTACATTAAATGAAATTTCCATGGGACATGCAAGAGCTCTGATGGGATTATCCTCTGAAAATGCTCAAGTAAAATTTTTCAAAAAAGTGGTTAAAAATGGATGGAGTGTAAGAAAACTTGAAAAAGCAGTTAAAGAGGAAGTACTTATAGAAAAAAAATATCCCATGGAGAAATCACCTAAAGATTCTTTACCTAAAGTATATAAGGATATAGAGGATCAAATTAGAGAAAAGTTCGGTACAAAGGTAAAATTGAAAAAAAAGGGAAAAGGAGGAGAGATTAGTATTTCATTTTATTCAGAGGATGATTTAGACAGAATTGTTGAACTAATTTATTTGATTCCAAAATAAAATGAGGTAAATATGGCAAGAAAACAAATATTTTCAATAATTTATGTTCCAGATCAAGATAGAGAACCTAAAAGTTTTTCCATGAGTTACACCATGGGTAGAGTATTTATGTTATTTCTTGGAATTCTAGGGATCTATATTATTATGGCCGGAGTTGGTTTTTATAAATTATATAAAGTAGGAAAAGAAAATAAAATAATTTCAAAAGAAAATGAAGCACTGAAATTGAAAAATATAAAAATTGAAAAGATTGCTGAAGAATTTAAAAAAATACGTTTAATGGAGGAAAAGATAAATAGAGCATTTGGTCAGAGCCTTGGACTGGGAGGACAGAGTGATGAAAGCTGGGATGGAACAACAGAAGAGCAGCCAAGTAACTTTTTGTCTGAAAATAGTGATTCTATTGAATTAACCGAAGATGAAGACCAAAAATTTCAAAATAATCTTTATTTTATCAGACAGGAAAATAGTGATTATTATAATCCAGAATATTTACCTACCATGCTTCCTATCGAAGGATTTCTAACTACACATTTTCAAAAAGGAGGATGGTTTATAGGGCATGAACATCTAGGTATTGATATTGCAGCAGAAAAAGGTTCTATCATCCGGGCTTCAGGAAGCGGAATTGTAATTCTGGCAAATTGGACTCATGGTTTTGGTAATATTGTGATAATAGATCATGGAAATGGATTGTATACCTATTATGCTCATGCTATGCAATTATTAGTTAAACAGGGTCAGAAAGTCAGACGTGGACACCCAATTGCCTTACTTGGAAGTTCAGGAATCAGTTCTGCACCACATCTTCATTTTGAAATATGGAAAAATGGAAAACCACTGGATCCTGAAAAATATCTCTATGCTATTCAAAGTAAAAAGTAAAAATATTGTATTGAAAAAGTACTTTATAAAATTATTGAAAATATAAATAGAAAACAGGAGAGATAAAATTGATAAAAGGCAAAATTAAATCTAATTTTGAACGAGGAGGGGAATTAAGTACAATTATTGGTAAGGATGCAGATTTAACTGGAAATTTACGACTTAAAAATTGTCTTCGTGTGGATGGCACGATTATAGGGAACATTAAAACCAGTGATACCGTAATTATTGGAAAGGACGGTTCCATTGAAGGTAAAATTACTGCAAGAAATGTTCTTATGGGAGGTAAGGTTAAGGGTAATATTATTGCTTCAGAGAAAGTATTTCTGGAATCGTCAGCATCAATTGATGGTGATATTACAGCTTTTCAACTTATTGTTAATGAAGGAGCTCATTTTAATGGTAATTGTAATATGAAGGATAAAGAAGAAAAATCTCCTAAAAAATATTATAATAACTCCAAAGATATTAACAAATAATATTTTAGCTATGTTCAATAAATATAAAATCAGCATTTTTAGATAATTAAATTCAGGAGGAAGAAAAGATTATCTATACTATTTTTAGGATTTAAGTTAAAATTTTTTTATTAAATAATGATATTATATTTACCGATTTAAACTTTAATAGATGTTTAATTTTATTTAGAAATAATAAGTTAGACATTTAGTTTCGAAAGGATTTATTTATGGATATAAAACTTGACAATATTATTGAAAAAATAAAAAAAGAAGGTGTGGAAAGTGCTCAAAAGGAAGCAGATAAAAAATTACAAGAAGCTCGTAAAAAAGCAGATAACATAATCGATGAAGCCAAAAAGAAGGCTGATACAATTATATCAAATGCGATAAAAGAAACAGAAAAAATGAAAGCTGCTTCAGAAGTTTCCTTAAAACAGGCTTCCAGGGATGCAATATTACAGATTAAAAATAGTGTTATAAATTTATTTGATAATATTTTTAAAAGAGAAATTTCATCAGTCCTAACACCTGAATTTATTAAAGAGTTGATATTGAAGATTGTTGAGGAGTGGGAAAAGGGAGGTATTGAGAAGGTAAAACTAAGTGATGAAGATAAAAAAAAGGTTGAGAAATTACTGCTGTCATCCATAAAGAAAAAAATTAAAGAAGGGCTCACCATTCAAGTGGATAAAGAAATTTCACATGGATTTCGTATAGGTCTGAAACAAGAAGATGTGTATTATGATTTTACGGAAGAAAGTATTGCAGAATTACTCATGAAATATTTAAATCCCCGCTTAAGAGAAATTATGGACAAACAGAATGGATAGATATTACTATTTGGCAGCACAACTTCCCACTCTTTTTTTAGGTAAAAAATCGAGTATAACCATAAAGTCCTTTTTAGACGAAGCTGTGAAGTGGTTAACTAAAAAGGATTTTAAGCAATTAGCTCAAATTGATATTGAAGATACTTCCAGAAAAAAAATTAGTGTAAAAATCTATAAGCAATATCAAAATTTTGAATATCTATTACGTAAGGATCTTGCCGATTACCGTAGGTCTGTAAAAAAAGACAATGAACTAAAAAAAACTACTTTTCCTGATGAACTTGTAAAACAAGGAGATCCTCTTACAATTGAAAAAAAATTATTACAATACAGATGGGACTATATTGAAAATCTTGCCAAGGAGCATGACTTTGATATAGATGCAATAGTTTTATACTTTCTTCGGCTCCAAATTAATGGTAAGTTGTCAGTTTTTGATAAAGAAAAGGGATCAAAAAAATTTCGTCAGACAGTGGATGAAAAATCTTATAAAAAGATAATTTAGAAAAAGATTAATTAAGGATTATAATGGAAAAAAATATTGGTACAATTAGAGGTATTAATGGAAATCTGCTTACTGTAAGCTTTAATGGAAGTGTGGTTCAAAATGAAGTTGCATATGCTATTAAAGGTGAGGAGCGTTTAAAATCAGAAGTTATCCGTATACAGGAAAATAATGCCTTTTTACAGGTCTTTGAAAGTACAAAAGGACTGAAAGTTGGATACAAAGTAGAATTTACCGGTGAGATGCTATCAGTAGAGCTGGGCCCTGGAATTCTGGGACAGATATATGATGGATTGCAGAATCCTCTTCCAGAACTGGCAGAAGAATATGGATTTTTTCTTCCCAGAGGAGTGGTTTTAAAAGCTCTTGATGAAGAGAAAAAATGGCATTTTAAACCCCAGGTAAAAAAAGGAGATACCCTTAGTAAAGGGCTGCCCCTGGGATATGTTGATGAGGGGCAGTTTGAACATAAAATAATGGTTCCCTTTGATCTAAATGGTGAGTTTATTGTAGAATCTATTGCTGATGAAGGTGATTATACGGTGAATGATACAGTAGCTGAGATAGTTGATGAAAATGGATCCCAAAAAAAATTAACCATGGTATTTAATTGGCCGGTTAAAATTCCAATTGATGTTTATAAAGAGAGGATTGTGCCATCCGAAACTCTTACCACAAAGATTCGTATTATTGATACTTTTTTTCCGGTTGCAAAAGGGGGTACCTATTGTATACCTGGTCCATTCGGGGCAGGTAAGACTGTACTGCAACAAATTACAAGCAGATATGCAGAAGTTGATGTTGTGGTTATTGCTGCCTGTGGAGAGCGTGCAGGAGAGATAGTGGAAACAATGAGAGAGTTTCCGGAACTTACTGATCCCAGAACTGGACGTTCCTTAATGGAAAGAACCATAATTATCGCCAATACAAGTTCCATGCCGGTTGCAGCCCGGGAAGCTTCGGTTTACACAGCTACCACTTTAGGTGAATATTACCGGCAAATGGGTCTGGATGTTTTACTTCTGGCAGATTCTACTTCCAGATGGGCTCAGGCAATGCGTGAACTTTCTGGAAGGCTGGAAGAGATACCAGGGGAAGAGGCTTTTCCAGCTTATTTAGAGTCCAGAGTAGCTGAATTTTATGAGCGCTCTGGTAATGTGATTCTTTATTCCGGGGAGCAAGCCAGCCTCACCATTGGAGGAACGGTAAGCCCGGCCGGAGGTAATTTTGAGGAACCTGTAACCCAGTCAACCTTAAAAGTAGTAGGAGCCTTTCATGGACTGTCCAGAGATAGAGCAAATGCCAGAAGATTTCCCTCCCTAGATCCTCTTGAAAGCTGGTCCAAATATTCAAGTTTTATTGATAAAGAATTAATTGATAAGGCTAATCGATTTATACAAAAAGGCTCTGAAGTACATCAAATGATGATGGTTGTAGGAGAAGAAGGTACATCTATTGACGATTTTGTAATATATTTAAAATCAGAATTCCTTGATAATATATATCTTCAGCAAAATGCTTTTGATAAAGTTGATGTTGCAACCTCTCCGGAACGACAGAAATATGTATTCTCAAAAATAAATGAAATCCTGTCAAGTGAATTTCAGTTTGAAACAAAAGATCAGGCCAGAAAATTCTTTAATGATCTTAGACAGATATTTATCGACTGGAATTATTCAGAGATGAATTCAAATAAATTTAAACAGTTGGAAGAAAAAATTGATACATTGTTGCAAGGTAGGAGTGAAAAGGATGGGGTGAAAAACAAAGACCAGTCAAAACAGGTGAATGAACAAGAAAGTAAGGAGACGGAAAAGAGGGAAAAAGATAAAAGTGTAGAACAAAAAACCAAAAACCATAAACATAAAAACAAGCCAGGTTCAGACAGTGATTCAGATTCAGAGAGTGAAAGCAGTGATGATAATGCCGAAGAGGAGGGTGAATAATGAAAAAGATTTACAATAAGATATTGAGTGTATTCGGGGATGTAATAACCGTAAAAGCAAAGGAAATTTCCTATAATGAACTGGCTGAAATAACCACAAAAAGAGGAAAGTCATTAGCCCAGGTAATTAAACTCGAGGAGGATCTGGTATCACTCCAGGTTTTTGCCGGAAGTAGAGGAATTTCCACTAATGATGAAGTACAATTTTTAGGACATCCCATGCAGGTTTCATTTTCAGAAAATATGCTGGGACGAATATTCAATGGAAGTGGTGTGTCCCGGGACAAAGGTCCTGAACTTCAGGAAAATTTAATTCAGATAGCCGGTCCCACGGTAAATCCGGCCAAACGGATTATTCCTAAAAGAATGATACGGACAAATATTCCCATGATTGATGTATTCAATTCCCTAGTTGCATCTCAGAAACTGCCCATCTTTTCAGTATCAGGTGAACCTTATAATGAACTTCTTGCTCGAATAGCTCTTCAGGCAGAGGTGGATATGATTATTCTGGGAGGTATTGGTCTTAAGTTTGATCAATACATGTATTTTAGAAATATTCTTGAAGAGGGTGGCGCCTTGGGAAGATCCATATTCTTTATCCATACTGCTTCAGAACCGATTGTGGAAGGATTGATGGTTCCGGACCTTTGCCTTGCAGTGGCAGAAAAATTTGCCTTAAAGGGAAAAGAAGTGTTGGTTCTTTTAACGGATATGACTAATTTTTCTGATGCCTTAAAGGAAATTTCTATTACCATGGAAAAGGTCCCCTCCAATAGAGGATATCCTGGTGATCTTTACAGTCAATTAGCATCAAGATATGAAAAAGCAGTTGATTTTGAAGGTGCAGGAGCAATAACCATTCTTGCAGTTACCACCATGCCAGGAGACGATGTTACTCATCCTGTACCGGATAATACCGGATATATTACTGAAGGACAATTTTACTTGCGAAACGGTCGTATTGAACCTTTTGGTTCATTAAGCCGTCTCAAACAGCAGGTAAATAAAGATACCAGGGAGGATCACAGAGCCATAATGGATGGAATGATTCAGTTGTATGCTCAGTATTTGGAAACAGAAGAGAAACGTTCCATGGGCTTTCGTATGAGTGAATGGGACAATAAATTGATCAAATATGGTAAATTCTTTGAATCAGAAATGATGGATCTGTCTGTAAATATTCCTTTGGAAAAAGCTCTGGACAAAGGATGGGAAATATTAGCTCAGTGTTTTAAACCGGAAGAGACCAATTTACGGAGTGATTTAATAAATAAATTTTGGCCGGATAACCAAAAGAGTGAAGCGGAAAAAGGCAAAGAGTCAGAGACAAAAAAGTCAAGTGAGCAGAAATAAGAAAAAGATATTAGTGAACCAGAAAAAGGGAAAAAAAGAAAAAGAGGATACAGAGAAAACTGAGTAAACCAGTTCAGATCAAAAAAGAAACAAAAAAAAGTCGAAAAAAATAATCTTGTATATTATAATTAAGGATATTATTGAGTAACTGAACTTTTGTACATTATGAAATTATATGTCACTCTGAACTCGTTTCAGGATCTCCTAGTTTCGTTTTGAGATACTGAAACAAACCTGTGCTGAACTGGTTTCAGTATTCAGCATGACAAATTTTTATCTGAAGCCAAAATTCACAAAAATTCAGTGAGTATTTTTATCTTAATAAACCACAGAAAACTTGATATGATAAAAATCAAACTAACTAAAAATGAACTTAAACGGCAAAAAGACAACTTAAAGCAGTTTGAGAGGTATTTGCCAACCTTAGAATTGAAAAAAAAACAGCTTCTACAGGTTATACATAAAATCTTAAGAGAGATAGAAAGTATTAAAGGAAATTTTAATAAATTAGACAAAGAAGTTTATAAATGGGTGGATGTTTTTGCTCAAGATATTGATTTAGGTGAGTTTATTGAGATTGAAAAGATCAAAGAAGGACAAGATAATGTTGCAGGTATTGACATACCGATTTTTGAAGAACTGATTTTTAAGAAAGAAGAGTATGACTTATTTTCTACACCTTTATGGATTGACATAGGCATTGAGGTTTGTAAAGAACAGATTAAACGGAATATAAAAATTGAAATATTGAACAGGCAGCGGGAAATTCTGCAGAAAGAGCTGAGAACTACCATACAAAGGATTAAATTATTTGAAGAAATTAAAATTCCTGAAGCGAATGAAAATATAAGAAAGATCAGAATTTTTCTGGGTGATCAGCAAACAGCAGCGGTTGTAAGAGGCAAGATTGCAAAATCAAAAATTGAACATAAAAAACAACAGGCTGATTTCATATGATTGTTAAAATGGCAAAAATCACTCTGTTCATAAGTAGCAGAGAAAAAGAAACAGCATTAAAGAAGTTAAGAAAGCTTGGTGTTGTTCATGTAAAATATATTAAAAAACCAGAATCAGAAAATATTAATTTATTAGAAAAGAATGCTTTAAATTTAGATAAAACATTAAATAGTATAAAAGAATGGGAAATCTCCGGAAGTAAAAAATCTCAGAATCCCTCTCAGATAGTGAATGATTTCTTAGAATTAAATAATAAAAAACGAAATTTTGAAAATAAACTTGAGGAGCTCAAAAGGATTAATGAATGGTTTGAAAGATGGGGGAAAGTTT
>CAYUAG010000025.1:4458-38666 GCA_964442615.1 uncultured bacterium | reverse complement strand
AATATACTATTACTCACATTTATTAAAGCTAAAATTATGCCAATAATTCTAAATAAGAATAAATTTTATCTTTAAAAAAAAACTTATAACATAAACCTTTTAAATATATATTGGCTTATTAAAACTATAAAAATTATAGATTAATAAATTATCTTACAAAAATAAATTTCAAATTTCAAAACAAATTTCAAATTGCACTTTTTTTTACTTGAACAATATATAGTCCCCAAGATACAAAAGCACTAAGTATAATAAAAATAAGTATTATGATATTTATTGTTCAATATTTACAACTGAAAAGTATTGTAATTTCTCCAACTCATCTTTCAATTTCTTTACAATCGGCATCTTTTCTTTCTGGATTTCTTCTGATAATTTATACGCTTCATCAATATAGGTTGTATAGAGACAACGGCGAATTTCCTCAGGAAGAGCGTTACTTAGACCTTCCTGACGGGTATCTAAAGCATTATCCAATGAAAACTCATCCCCTATATTTATTCTATCAATATGAGTCCATAAACCTGAATCTAAATGAAATTGATATCTGGGAAGAAAAAGATATCCTTTAGATCCAATAAAATCTACTGCATCAATAATATACTGTACTTCACTATCATCCATAGTATAATGAAATCCAATTCTGCACCAGCCAGGTTTAATGCCTCCACACCCTCTTTTTACCCAATTAAAATATTTTTGGGATGTATCAATATCAATCTGAAGTAAATGGTGTCCATATGGGCCCGCACATGAACAGCCAGCTCTTGATTGTATGCCAAATAGATCATTAAGAAGTGCAGTAATGAATTTTGGATGAAGCATGGTTCCCCAAGGATCATGAATATTGAATGAAGCAATGCCAATGCGTTTAGTAGGATTCGTATTACCAAGGATTTTTATATTGGAATTGTTATTCCACACTTTGAGTGCCCTTGATATAAGCTGCTGTTCTCTATTTTTTATTTGAGAAACAGTAACTCTCTCTTTTACTTCAAATGCCAGAGATGCTTTAAATGTTTGCAAAACTCCCGGAGTACCGGCACGTTCCCTTTCCTCAATATCATCAAAATAGTCATGCATTTGTGAGGTTACATAGGTGACAGTACCACCACCACCCACACTTGGTGCAATATCACTGTGATATATTCTTTTATTAAAGATTAAAATTCCATTGGAACCTGGACCACCTAAAAATTTATGGGGGGAAATAAAAATTGCATCGATAGAAGGATCATCACCTTTTTGAATTGGATCAGGATTCATATCAATTTTTTCATATGGTGCACTAGCCGCATAATCAAAACAGGCAATTGCATTATACCTATGTAATAAACATGTAATCTCATATATAGGAGTTTTAATGCCAGTAACATTTGATGCTGCTGAAAAAGATCCAATCCTAAGACGGTTTTTATATTCCTCATTTTGAAGTTGTTTCTCTAAATCATTGAGATCAATAAATCCCTGGTTATTGAGTTTGATTTTGACTACTTGAGCCAGACTTTCTCTCCAGGTCAGCTCATTGGAATGATGTTCATATGGTCCTACAAACACAACTGGTTGGTGATGCTTTAAAAATTCTTTAATTTTAAGACTATCATGGAAGTATTTTTTATGGCATGTCCATAAAAAATAACGTGTAACTGGCGGTATAGCTACTCCAAGTATTTGCTGCATTTTATAGATTGCACTGGTGCTACCTGAACCAGAACATATAATACAACCCTGAGGACCAGCATTTACAGCCTTCTTTATTTTATCTTCAGCCTGATTAAGGAGTTGGGTCATGCTCCTTCCTGTAATATCATCCTCTGTATGGGTGTTTGCATAAAATTTTTGAAGATGCATTATATATTTTTCAATGAATTTTAAACATCTTCCAGAGGCATTATAATCACAATATACCATAAGTCTTTTTCCAAAAGGAGTATTAATAATCGAATCAATACCTACTGTTTGTTCACGAAGAAAATTTAAAGTAAATTCCGGAAGCTTCATACCTTCTCCACATTTTAATAATGAAGTCATTCTAAAAACCCACTAAGGACACGAAATAAAAATAACTTCAATAAAAATATTTAGTTTCTTTCGTGTCTTTCGTGGGAGAGGTCTTTTTTTAGACTGAACTCAATACATATTGATAAAATTTATCTCAGACCTGAAATATTATAATAATCTATCAAACCGGTACACACTTATACCCATAACCAATTACCCCTGCCTCTCCATCTTCCTGAATTCTTCTAAACTCCATTTTAACCTGCATACCGATCTTTAAGTCATCAAAATCACAATCAGCAATTTGGGTTGTAATACGTCCCCCTCCTTCTAATTCCACAATTCCTACAGCATAGGGTGCTTCATCTTTAAATTGACTGGGAGGTACTCTTATTATAGTATAAGTTAAAACCTTCCCTTTTCTATTTAAATTGACTTTTTCAAATTCTTTTGATTTACAAGCGGAGCAGATTTGGCGAGGAGGGAAAAAAATCTTGCCACATTTCTTACACTTATGTGCTTCATATCTATATCGTTGGGGCATCGCCCTGCGTATTTTTGGTGCTATCATTTACTCAACCTCCAATATATGTACAACTGCACTTCCACCACTGCCACCCATGTTCTGAGTCAAACCCACTTTTGCTCCCTTAACTTGTCTATTATCAGCTTCATTTCGTAATTGATGAACAATTTCTATAATCTGTGCTATACCGCTTGCTCCCACTGGATGTCCTTTAGATTTCAGCCCACCACTGGTATTAACCGGAATCTCACCTTCTATTGCAGTTATACCACTTTCAACAAATTCTCCTCCCTTTCCTTTCTCACAAAATCCCAGAGCTTCGGTAACACAAATCTCAGCAATAGTAAAACAGTCATGAACTTCTGCAACATCAATATCCTTAGGGATTTTACCAGCCATTTTATAGGCAATTTCAGCTGCTTTAGCAGTAGAATTTAAAAAAGTTATATCTTCTCGATCATGTAAGGCAATGGTATCAGTAGCCTGTCCTGATCCAATTATTTTTATGATTGATTTTCCAAATTTCTTTGCCATATCAACAGGACATAAAATTACAGCAGCTGCTCCATCAGTGATTGGAGAGCAATCAAGTATGTGGAGAGGATCAGCTATCATGACAGAATTCAGTACCTGATCTATTGAAATTTTCATGGGATACTGAGCCAGAGGATTTTTTGAGCCGTTTTCATGATTTTTCACAGCTACCTGAGCCATCTGTTCAGGAGTTGTACCGAACTGATGCATATGTCTTCGGGCAATCATAGCATAAATCCCTGGAAAAGTAGTCCCATTAAATCCTTCATACTCCTGATAAGCAGCAGTTCCCAAGGCAAAGGTTGCTTCATCTCCCCCTACATCGGTCATCTTTTCCACACCACCGGCAAGAACAATATCACTCATGCCAGAGGAAACTTCAATAAAGCCTGCCCGAAAGGCTGCACCCCCAGAAGCACAGGCTGACTCTACCCGAGTAGCAGGAATGGGCGCTACTCCAAGAAAATCTGCCAGCAATGAACCAATATGTTCCTGTCCAGTGAATAATCCGCTGGACATGCAACCAACATACATAGAATCAATATGATCTACTCCAGCATTTTCAATAGCCATCAAAGCAGATTCTACAAAAAGGGTAGGTAAAGATTTTCCCCATAGTTCACCCCACTTCTGCATACCTACACCAACAACAGCAACATCTCTCATTATGCCTCCTCAAATTTAATATCTTATTTAATAATATATTTATTTGATATTACACTTTATCAATACATATCTGATATCTTCTTACACTTCTTCTCTCTTAATCTTATATCTTTCTTTCTCATTAAACATATCCATAACCTTCACCTGACTGTGAAAAACTGCAGAATGTGGTACCTTATCCGGAATAAAATAGGTATCACCTTTTTTATATCTCTTTGTTTCTCCGCCTATAGTTAAAGACATTTCCCCATCCAGCATCACTCCAAACTGGGCACTGTGTGAATGCTCATCTACTTTACCAATAGGCGCTATATCCATAAAAACTATTTGTTTATCCTCACTCTGCAGAATCCATCCCCTGACTCCTGTAAAAGGAATATCTGCTTTCGGTAAATTGGTTATTAGGTCTGGAAAATCCATGACTATCTCCTTATTAATAGTTTTTAGAAGATAGAAGTTGGAAGTTAATTCCCCTATCCCCTTCCCCCTCAAACCTATCTTTCTTCTATCCTCTATCCTCTGCTGTCCTATCACACATTCTTCCTGATCTTTTTCCTGAATTTTGCATAAGTACCATAATCTATATACCTGATATTTTTTTCTAACTGCTCACGAGTTTTTGCTGCTTTATCTCTCACTTTTTCAATGTTTTCAGTAACCTTCCATATAAATGAATCGCTTCCCGCTCCTGATCCATAAGAAACCATAAGAATTTTATCCCCGGGTTTGGCTACATCCAGAGTAGCAGTTAATCCCATGGGAGAAGATCCGGAATAGGTATTACCAAGTGTGGGAGAAAGCCAACCTGGAGCAATCTGTTCTTTTGAGAATCCAAGCATCTTTCCCACTCTTTGAGGAAATTTACCATTAGGCTGATGAAATACCACATAGGTAAAATCCTCAGGTTTCATTCCGCTCTTTTTCAATATTGCTTTAGCAGAACCTATTACATGTTTAAAATAGGCTGGTTCACCGGTAAAACGGCCAGCATGTTGTGGGTAAAATTGATACTCTCTTCTCCAGAAATCAGGAGTATCAGTCATAAAGGAATGGGTATATTCGCATTCAGCAACAAGATCTTCTGATCCCATAATAAAGGCTGCTGCACCAGCAGCAGCAGAATACTCTAAAGCATCTCCTGGAGCTCCCTGAGAAGTATCACCACCAATGGCTAAGGCATATTCCATCTCACCTGATTTTATTAATGAAAGTGCAACAAACATGGCTTCAGATCCTGCTTTACAGGCAAACTCATAATCAGCACAGTGAATATCAGGTGTAGCTCCGATTGCTTCAGCTACAGTAGTACCTGATGGTTTTACAGCATAGGGATGTGATTCTGATCCAATATAAATCGCTCCGATATCCTTGGTATCAATGGGACTGCGCATAAGCGCATTTCTGGTAGCCTCAACTGACATGGTAATAGTATCTTCATCCGGGGCAGGTACAGATTTCTCCCTCAACTGAAGCCCTTTTTTATAACTTTCTGCATCTGCTCCCCAGACCTTGGCTATCTCCTCAACTTTTATTCTGTGCTTCGGAACATATGCTCCATATCCCACGATCCCGACTTTAATATTAACCTTTTCCACCTTAAACCTCCTATTTAAATTCATTTCTGGCAATAACTATTTTTTGTATCTCAGAAGTGCCCTCGTAAATTGGAATTACCCGGGCATCCCGATAGAGCTTTTCAATATCTGAAAATTCCCCTACATATCCATATCCTCCATGGATTTGGACAGCTTTATCTGCAATATAATTCACACATTCTGCTCCAAACAACTTAGCTTGGGCAGACTCCTTGGTAAAGGGAAGATTTCTGTCCATAAGTGAAGCAGCTTTATAGGTCATTAATCTGGCAGCTTCCAATCTGCAGGACATATCTGCAATCATATGCTGTATGGTTGGAAGTCTGGAAAGAGGTTTTCCAAACACTTCTCTCTTTTTTGTATACTGAACAGCTCTATCAAAACAAGCCTGAGCTAAACCCACTGCCTGAGCTGCAATAGCTACCCGTGAATAATCCAGTGATTTCATGGCAATTTTAAAACCATCAGCTGTATTTCCTAATAATGATTTTTCTGGTACTTGACAATTATCAAAATGAAGTCGAGCTGTAGTAGAACCTCTCAATCCCATCTTATCTTTGAGTTTTTTTCTGGTTAATCCCTTAATTGAATCAGTTTCAACCAGCAGAACACCTAAACCTTTCTCGGAATTTTTAACGATCTGACAAACCAGTACAATAATATCTGCTACATCACCACTGGAGATAAAAAGCTTTTCCCCATTAATAATAAATTTGTTATTTTTGAACTCAACCCTTGTTTTTAAATTGGTAGCATCTGATCCAGCTTGAGGTTCAGTCAGGGCAAAAGCGCCTATTAGTTTTCCCCTTATCATTTTTGGAATTAGTATCTTTTTTTGATCATTACTTGCAAAAAGTTCAATAGGTATTAAGGCTAAATTCCCAATTGAAAGAATAAATCCGATGGAAGCATCAAAATATGAAATCTCTTCCATGAGAGTTGCATATTCAATCCAGCTCTTCCCCTTTCCCCCCAAATTTCTGGCAGTGGTATAACCAATAAATCCTGCTTCTGCTATTTTTTGATACAACTGCCGGGGAAACTCAGGAAAGTGACTGTCAAATTTATGCAGGTAAGGGACAATCTCCTTTTCTCCGAATAACCTCGCCCCTTCTCTTACCTCTGGCTGAAGTTCTGATATATTGTAAATTTCTTTCCTCTTAATCATTGACCTCCAGGTTATTTTTTATATAGCTGATAATTTCTTCGGTAGAAACACCTGGAGTAAATATCCGTCCAACTCCTAGTTTATTAAGTTTTTTAATATCATTTTCAGGTATAATACCACCCCCAAATAACAACTTATCCTCAATCCCATTCTTTTTCATCAACTCTTTAACTTTTTTAAAAAGAGTCATGTGTGCACCAGAAAGAATTGAAAGCCCTATTGCATCTACATCTTCTTGAATTGATGCCTCCACAATCATTTCCGGTGTCTGTTGAAGACCAGTATATACAACCTCCATACCTGCATCACGTAAAGCACGGGCAATTACTTTTACTCCCCGGTCATGACCATCCAGTCCTGGTTTACCTAATAATATTTTTATCTTTCTTTCCATTATATACCTCTAGATTAAATTTACCAATAGGTTGGAGGTTCTCTATATTCACCAAAAACCTCCTTTAATACTCCCGCAATTTCTCCCAAGGTTGCATAAACACGAGTTGCTTCCAGTATCGGATACATAAGATTATCAGTTCCTTTACACGCTTCTCTGAGATCATTCAGCGTACTTTGTACTTTCTGGTTATCACGTTCTTTTCTTAGTTTTTTCAATCTTTGGTGTTGGTTTTTCTCAACCTGGGGATCTATCTCCAATATTGGTATTTCTATCTTCTCATCTTTCATTTTATAGTCATTAAGCCCAACCACAATACGTTTTTTTTCTTCAATATTTTTTTGATATTGAAAAGCAGCTTTTGCTATCTCTTTTTGAGGATATCCTTTTTCAACTGCATTAATTATACCCCCTAGTTTTTCTATCTTATCAAAATATTCATAGGCTCTTTCTTCCAACTTATTGGTCAGGGATTCAATAAAATAAGATCCTGCCAAGGGATCTATGGTATTAACAGTTCCGGATTCATGCGCTAAAAGCTGTTGAGTTCGGAGTGCAATAAGAGCAGCCTTTTCACTAGGAAGAGCCAGGGTCTCGTCCATAGAATTAGTATGCAGACTCTGAGTTCCACCCAGGATTGCCGCTAAAGCCTGCCAGGCAACCCGAACTATATTATTTTCAGGCTGCTGAGCTGTTAATGTACATCCTGCAGTTTGGGTGTGAAACCTCATCAATAAAGAACGTTGATTCTTTGCCCCATATTTATTCTTCATTTCCCTGGCCCATATTCGCCGAGCTGCCCGATACTTGGCAATCTCCTCAAAAAAATCGAGGTGAGAATTAAAGAAAAAAGATAAACGGGGAGCAAAACTGTCTACATCCAAACCTGATTCTTTCCCTGCTTCAACATAAGCAAATCCATCTGCCAGGGTGAAGGCTAATTCTTGAGCTGCAGTTGATCCTGCTTCTCTTATGTGATACCCGGAGATAGAGATAGTATTCCACTTAGGTACTTGTTTCGAACCAAATTCCATGGTATCCACCGTAAGCCGCATAGAGGGCTGAGGAGGAATAAGCCATGATTTTTGAGCAATATATTCTTTAAGAGCATCGTTCTGAATAGTACCCCTCAATGTATCTGATTTAACTCCCTGTTTTTCAGCAGTAGCAATATAAAAAGCCCAGAGAATTGCTGCTGGGCCATTAATTGTCATGGATGTAGAAACTTTATCTAGAGGTATACCTTCAAAAAGTCGTTCCATATCAGCTAAAGATGAAATTGCCACTCCGCATTTCCCCACTTCACCACAAGAAAATGGATCATCAGAATCTCTCCCATACAGAGTGGGAAAATCAAATGCTACGGAGAGACCGGTTTGTCCATGATCTAAAAGGTATTTGTAGCGTTTATTAGTATCTTCAGCACTTCCGAAACCAGAAAACATTCGCATAGTCCACAGTCTTCCCCTATACATGGATTCATAGACACCTCGAGTAAAGGGATAACAACCCGGAAAACCAAGATCATCTAAATAATCGAAATCTTTTAGAGCATCTGGTGAATACACGGGTTCCACTGGCTCTCCTGAAACTGTATCAAAAGAAAAATTCCGCTTCTTGCAGGAATCAAAATTTTTCTTCCACTTACCTTTTTCTGATTCAAGCTTACTAGACATTCTACTTTTCCCCATTTTTTATCTTTTAGTTTTTTACATTCTTTCTAACTGACTATCAATATCTTTCTTTTTTTCATTAATTCTCTTAAAATTCCATGTATTTCAGTTATGCAACAGATCCCAAATATTTTTTACCGCTTCTCCTGGACTCATCTTCCCTTCACAAACTTGTTTTATACACTTATCAAAAAATGACTTGACATTCGAATCCCTATGAAGCGAATTTGAAAAACGAACCTTTAATTCCTGAATGATTTCAGATTTTATATTTTCCTCTTTATGGCTGATAAGAAGATTATGTTTTTTTAAAAAATGATAGTGATCATAAACACCCTGAAGCAGAGTGTCTATCCCCTTCCCATTTTTTGCTATAGTTTGAAATATTGTAGGCCGCCACTTCTCATTGTCAGGAAGCATATCCAGTATCATCTCAATTTCTGTATATAATTGATCTGAACCATCTCTGTCAGACTTATTTACCACAAAAAGATCACCTATTTCCATTAGACCTGCTTTCATGGCTTGAATACCATCACCAGATTCCGGGACTAAAATAACAATGGTAGTATGTGCTGCCTTAACCACATCCAATTCCGCCTGTCCTACTCCTACGGTTTCAATAATTATTATATCTTTTCCAAAAGCATCCAAAAGATCACATACAGCCCCAGTTTTGGAAGAAATACCTCCTAAACTTCCTCTGGTAGCCATACTGCGAATAAAAACACCTGAATCCAAAAATAACTTTGACATTCGTATTCTATCCCCTAAAATTGCACCCCCGCTGAAAGGCGAGCTGGGATCCACAGCCACAATAGCTACAGTATACCCATTTTTTCTTATTTGAAGAGTTAATTTTTCTACCAGAGTACTTTTTCCAGCTCCGGGGGGACCAGTAATACCTATTCTGTGAGCTCTGCCCACTTTATGGTAAACTGCATTAAAAAGATCAGATGCTTTAGAAGATTCATTTTCGATCTTAGAAATCATTCGCGCACAGGCTGATCGATCACCAGAGTTGAATTTTTTCAATAAATTATTAATATTCAATTCCTTCTCTGCTATCAATTCCTTTCGGATAATAATGTTTAATCACTAATATTTCACTGACAAGATCTGCACTTTTTACTATCTCAGGGTGTGCATAACGCCCTGTCAGTACCAGTTCCACGTTATCAGGTTTTTTATCTATTAAATCTAAAACTGAATTCAATGATATTAATCCATAATCCACTGCAACATTAATCTCATCAAGAATAAGCATATCATATTTTTTTTCCTTAAGTGCTTTTTTTGCTATTTGAAATCCTTCTATGGCCAAGCGAAGATCTTCCTCGGAAGGTTCTCCTTTTTTAACAAAAGTTGGAAGTCCTGATTGTACTAACTTGAAATTTGGAATTTTTTTAGAAATTTTAACTTCCCCGTAATTTGAATCACCTTTCATAAAACATATCATCAATACCTTCCAGCCATGACCACATGCCCGCAAAGCCAGCCCTAGAGCAGCTGTTGTCTTTCCCTTGCCTTTTCCGGTATAAACCTGAACAAGTCCTTTTTTCTTTTCTTTTTTATTTGACACTACTGTTATCCTTCTCCTTTAAAGGATTTGGCCCCAAAAATTTAATTTTTTCTGTAAATTTTGTCACAATTTTAGCAAACAGTTTTCCCTCAGCAGCAGATATCCATTCCAGATGAAGCCTCTGTGGATCAATTCCTAATTGAGTAATCATTTTTTTAGTCAATAATATACAGCGTTGTGCCTTATAGTTACCTGTTTGATAGTGGCAGTCACCTGGATGGCATCCGCCAATTAAAACACCATCAACACCTTTATAAAAAGCTTGAAGAATGAAGGTAGGATCGATTCTGCCAGAACACATTAACCGAATTATCCTAATATTTGCAGGGTACTTTATCCGGGATATTCCTGCTAAATCAGCTCCGGCATAAGTACACCAGTTGCAGGCAAAACCAACAATGTTAGGCTTCCAATTTTCTTTTGATAAAAATTTATTCACCATATCATTCATTTATTATTTTTTAATATCAACTGAGTCAATCTATTAATATTTTCATAATGACAAATAACTATCCAGAAAGAGAATGAAGCTGAGCCATAATCTGTTCATCCGTAAAGTGATGGATAGTAATAGCACTGCTAGGGCATGCACTGGCGCATGAACCACACCCTTTACATAATGCAGTATTGATTTCTATTACTTCATTCTCCTTATCGAATTCAGGTGCTTTGAATTCACACACTGCTTCGCACACTCTACAACCAGAGCAGAGATCCGTATTAACTGTTGCCACTATAGGTTCAACAAAAACCTTACCCTGAATCAAAGGGATAACTGCTGAAGAAGCAGCTGCTTTGGCCTGGGCCACAGTATCTGGAATATCTTTAGGCCCCTGGCAGCAGCCTGCTAAATAAATACCCTCTATGGCTGTTTCTACTGGTCTCAATTTAGGATGTGCTTCCATAAGAAAACCATCCGGAGAATTGGATAGTTTAAGCAATTCAGCAATATCTTGTGAGCCCTTACTAATTTCCATTCCAATAGAGAGTACTACTAGATCCGCATCCACTTCAACTGTCTTTCCTAAAAATGTATCTTCAGTGCGCACTGTCAAACCATCCTTTTTTCTATATATCTCAGAACCAATTGCACGTCTAAAAATTACTCCCTCGGCTCGAACTCGATCGTAGAATTCCTCATATCCTTTGCCAAAACATCGAATATCCATATAAAGTATGGTAACCTGCGCATCTGGAATTTTATCCTTGATAAGGTGTGCCTGTTTAATAGCATACATACAGCAGACACGGGAACAATATTCATTACCCAAATTCTTATCCCTTGAACCTACACACTGAATGAATACTACTTTCTTGGGTATTTTTTCTCCAATGATTATCTCACCCCGGGTGGGGCCGTAAGCAGAAACAAGTCTTTCAAATTCCAGTCCTGTGATAACATTCTGATAATATTGATAGGCAAGTTCTGGTTTTCGTTCTGCTCTAAAAGGTTCAAATCCGGTTGCAACAATTATAGTTCCTATATCAAAATCTACAAATTCCTCTTTCTGTTTAAAATCAATAGCATCTGCCTCACAGGCATCCATACAGGAAGGGAATTTTCCACATTTTCCCCGAGTGAGGAAAAGACAATTCTCTGAATCAATAGTATACTTAAAAGGAACAGCCTGAGGAAAAGGAACATAGATTGCTGAACGTTTTCCCATTCCAGCATCAAAATCACTTTCAATCCTATTATTCAATCTACATTTTTCAGCACATAAACCACAGCCAGTACATCTCTCAACATCTACATATCGCGGCTTCCTCTTAATAGTTACCTGATAATTACCCACAAATCCATCCACTTTCACAACTTCTGAATATGTCAGAAGTTCAATATTGGGATGATTTGCTACATCAACCATCTTAGGAGTAAGAATACAGGCTGAACAATCCAGAGTTGGGAATGTTTTATCCAACTGGGCCATATGGCCGCCAATAGAAGGAGTTTTTTCCACCAGGTATACTTTGAATCCCGCATCTGCAATGTCCAATGCTGATTGAATACCAGCAATACCTCCTCCTATCACCAAAGCAGAAGGAGTAACTGGTACTTCCTGTATTTCAAGAGGATTAAGAAGCTGGGCTCGAGAAAGGGAGCTTAGTACCAGGTCAATTGCCTTGGCTGTTGCCTCTTCCTTTAAATCATGTACCCATGAACATTGCTCGCGGATATTTGCAATTTCAACACAGTAAGCATTTACTCCAGCTGATTCACAGGTTTTTCGAAAGGTAGATTCATGCATCCGGGGAGAACAGGCTGCTATCACAATTCGATCAAGTTTATATTCAGTTATATCCTTCTTAATCAATTCCTGTCCTGGATCTGAACACATATAGGGATAGTCTCTAGCTATAACTACCGAATGAAATCTTTCAGCTGCTTTTACAACTCTCTCCACATCCACTACAGAAGCTATATTTATTCCGCAGTGACATATATAAGCACCTATTTTTGCCATATTAATCTGCCTTTAATTCCTTAAATCTATTGGTTAAAGCAGGAACTATTTTTAACAAATCATCCACTATACCATAATCAGCAACTCCGAATATAGGAGCGTTACTATCTTTATTAACAGCTACCACATTTTCTGCATTCTTCATACCTGCCAGGTGTTGAAAAGCTCCACTTATACCAAGGGCAAGATAAAGCTTTGGTTTAACTGTTTTACCAGATGATCCAACCTGACGGTCTTTGGGAAGCCACCCTGCATCAACTATAGGACGAGAACAAGCAAGAACTCCTCCCATGGCATCAGCAAGCTCTTGTACCAAAGGAATATTCTCTTCCTCTTTAATGCCTCTTCCTACTCCGATTACAATGTCTGCTTGAGTAATATCAACTTCTCCAACCACTGCCTCAACATACTCGATGAATTTACGATAATCAATAGTATCCTTCAGAGGGCAGTCAACCTTTACAACATCTGCATTTAATTTCCCCTCTTCAGGTTTGAATGAAGCTGAACGGATAGTTAAAATGATTCCTGCTGCCTCAGCAATTTTCACTGTAGCATTAACCTTACCGCCGTACATCTGACGATAAACAAAAAGATTTTCATCGCTAATATCAAGGTCATAACAATCTGTGGTAAGAGGATAATTCAGCTCTACTGCCAAACTTGGTGCTAAATCCACTCCAAAACCCGATTGTGCTATCAAAGTTATATAAGGTTTATGCTCTTGAATAAGAGAAGATAAGACCTTTTGATAGGCTTCAGCATTAAAATCTTTTAATCTCTCATCCTCTATAACCAAAATTTTATGAGCCTTGCTTTTCAACACATCAATAAAAGAATCTTTTCCAGAGCCTAAAAGTACTGCTGTAACACTTCCATTTATTTTGGACGCTAATTGTGCTGCTCCAGTTAAAAGTTCAAAAGTGACATCCTGAATCTCCCCCTGCCGGTGTTCTATCAGTACAAATATCTCTTTCATACAATCCCCCTTTCCTTCAGGATTTCCGATAATTTTTCAGCAGCTACTTCAGGGGGTCCAGAAATCAATTCTGCCATCTTATCCTGTACTGGAAGTTCAAGTTTTTCTATTGAAGTTTTTGAACCTTTAACTCCGACTTCATCTTCTTTTAATCCCAGATCATTTATACCTTTCAATGCTATCTCTTTTTTTGATGCTTTGGCTATTCCCATTATGGAAGCATATCTGGGTTCATTAATTCCGGTCTGAATACTCAGAACAGCAGGAAGTTCAATATTCAATACCTCTAAAATTCCCCCTTCCAATTCTCTATAGGCCTTGACCTTTTTCTCTTCAATTTCTTCCTTGATTACCATAGTTGCATGTGGAATTCCTAAAATTTCGGCCAAAGCAGGTCCTACCTGAGAATACCAGTTATCAGTAGCAATACACCCAGTCAGAATTAAATTATATTCCATATCCTTAAGTGCTAATGCAAGTATCCTGGCTGTTACCTCTCCATCCGAACCTGCAAAGGCAGGATCATCAAGTCTAAGAGCGTTATCTGCACCTTTTGCCAATCCCATTTTAATGGTCTCTTCTGCTTCCACTGAACCCATTGTAACTAAGGTCACAGTGCCTCCCATCTTCTCTTTAATCAGAAGAGCCTCTTCTAAGGCATAATTATCCGCTTCATTAATTTTAAATGCCAGACCTTCTTGAACAATATCCTTGTTTGACGAATCTATCTTTACTTCGGACTCAGAAGTATCAGGAACTCTCTTAATACATACTACTATATCCATAGAATAGTGCTCCTTTTGTTTTAATTATAAATTAATTTATTTTTTTTTACATTCTAGTGTTTCTAAACCACCTCTGAGATCAACTCAGCAATATCTTTAATCTCTATCTTACTCTCATTTCCGGTTGTCTTTACGGCATCCTCCAAAGTCAGTAGACAAAAAGGACATGCAGTTGCCAGTATTTCTGCTCCTATACTTACTGCATCTTTTACCCGAACCTCAGCCAGCCGTTCCTCAGAGCTCTCTGATTCCATCCACATACGTCCACCACCACCCTCACAGCAGATACTCCTCTCCCGACAACGATCCATTTCCAGATACTCAATCCCGGGTATGGATTGAATCACCTGTCTGGGTTCTTCGAAGACCTTATTTCTTTTTCCCAAAAAGCAAGGATCATGATAGGTTATCTTTTTGTTCAATTCCTTACTTAATATCAGTTTTCCTTCATCAATAAAGCGACTGAGGAGCTGAGTGTAATGAAATACATCACATCCAAAATCGGGATATTCATTAACAAAAGCATGAAAACAGTGGGGAGAGGTTGTTATCATCTGGGAAAATTCATACTTTGAAAATAATTTTACATTATTCTCCTGAGCCATCTCAAAAAGTCCTTTCTCTCCAATCTCACCCATCTCATTAGCACAGCAACTCTCAGCATTACCTAAAATTGCAAAATCAACTCCTGACTTTTTCAATATTTTCACCAGACTTTTAGGAATGGCCTGTACTCTCTCATCATAGGCAGCAGTACAACAGACAAAATAAAGAATATCTGTTTTATCACCTTCATTTAAAATACGAATATCTGATTCTTCGGTCCACTCCGATCTCTTTTCCCTGACTCTGCCCCAGGGATTACCATGCATGAATGTACTTTCCAGTGCATCACGAATTGAGGGCTTTACTCGACCACTCTCAACAATATCAGAACGGAGAGAATTAATTACATCTAGAGGTCGTATTTTTTTGGGGCAGCGCTCGACACAGGTAGCACAGGATGTACATTCCCAAATATCTGTCCTCTCCACTGGAACAAAACGTACATCCAGCAGTGCCTCATAAATAATTTTTCTTGGATTAAGGGCTGAACGAATCGAAACCGGACAACCTCCTGTGCATTTTCCACACTGTATACACTCATAAAGATTAAGTTCCTTACACAGCACAGCTCCTTCTATAGCCATAGTACTCCTTTTATGAATAATCAGATATTTATTCTATCATATCCTTTTTTATAAACTATACCTATTTTAAAAGACTTCTTGCAATCACAATTTTCTGCACTTCTGAGGTTCCTTCATAAATCTCCATAACTTTTGCATCCCGGTAGAACCGCTCAACAGGATAGTCTTTTGTATATCCATAACCACCATAGACCTGAATTGCTTCTCTCACACTATACATACAGGCTTCTGCAGCCATATACTTTGCCATTGCTGCTTCTTTGGAAAAGCGTTCAGCTCCACTATCTTTCTTAGCAGCTGCCCAGTATACTAAAAGCCTGGCTGCATTAATTTTAGTATCCATTTCTGCTAATTTATCCTGTATCATTCCATATGAAGAAATAGGATTACCGAACTGAACACGTTCCTTTGAGTATTGAATAGCTGCTTCCAAAGCCGCTTGAGCAATTCCTACCGCTTGAGCACCAATATCAATACGGCTTGTATCAATTGTATGCAATGCAATTTTAAATCCCTGACCCTCCTCCCCAAGTAAATTCTCTTTAGGTACCTTACAATCATCAAACATGAGCTCACAATTCCCGGTTGCTCTTAGTCCCAGTAGATTTTCATGTTCTCCCACACTGAAACCTGGTGATTCTCTTTCAACAATAAATGCACTTATGCCCTTGTGCCCTTGTTCAATATCTGTTTTTGCAAACACTATGTAAATACCTGCTTCTTGACCATTGGTAATAAAACGTTTGGAGCCATTAAGGATATAGTGATCCCCTTCTAATTTTGCTGTAGTCTCCAAACTGGCCGGGTCTGAGCCGGCATTGGGTTCAGTGAGGCCAAAAGCTCCAATTTTTTTACCTTGGGACAGAATAGGCAGATACTTTTTTTTCTGCTCTTTATTGCCAAATTGTAATATCGGATATGCTGTCAGGGTATTATTAACAGCTACAATAACACCTGTTGAAGCACAACCTTTTGAGATTTCTTCAACTGCAATTGCCAGACTTACAAAGTCCATTCCACCTCCACCATACTTCTCAGGCACAATCATTCCCAGTAAACCCAATTCAGACATCTTCTTGATACTATCCCAGGGAAATTCTCTGCTCTTATCAATTTCAACAGCTTTTTCTACAAGCTCATTAACAGCAAATTCACTTACCATATCTTTAATCAATTTTTGATTTGAGTCTAGTTCAAAATTCATTTGTCAACCTCCTATAAATAATAATTTATCTACCAATTAATTTCCGGGCAATAACAATCCGTTGAACTTCAGATGTTCCTTCACCAATCTCATTGAGTTTGGCATCTCTGAAAAATCTTTCTACCGGATATTTATTGGTTAATGCTTCCATCCCAATTAAATCTATTGCTTTTGATGTAACCTTCATTGATATCTCAGAAGCATACAGCTTTGCCATAGCACCTTCAATAGTAATAGTCAATTTTTTATCCTTAAGTCTAGCAGCATGATAGATAAGATGGCGGGCAGCTGATACCTCCATTGCCATATCAGCTAAAATATTTTGTACGGATTGCGATCTCTTTAATCCCTTTTCTTTTGCAAAAACAAGGGCAGAATCTAGAGCACCTTGGGCTTCACCCAAAGCCAAGGCTCCTATACTGATTCTTCCACCATCAAGGGTTTCCATGAACACCTTAAATCCATCATTCTCTTTACCCATAAGATTTCTTTTTGGAATTTTGCAGTTTTCAAAACGCAGCTCTGCTGTATTTGAAGCACGAAGTCCCAGTTTATCCTCTTTTCTCACAGGTTCGAAACCTGGTGTTCCTTTTTCAACAATAAAAGCACTAATCCCATGGGTCCTTTTTGATCTATCATGTGAGGCAGTAAAAATAATCGTATCCGCATAAGTACCATTAGTAATAAATCGTTTGCTACCATTAACAAGATAATGATCATTATTAAGAATCGCCATGGTCTCAGTACCTCCTGCATCAGATCCGGCATTGGGTTCGGTCAGGCCAAAAGAACCCAAATGCTCTCCTCTGGCAAGAGGAATGAGATATTTCTTTTTCTGTTCTTCATTGCCATGAGTAAAAATCGGCCAAACAACAAGTGAGGTATGGGCTGCAAGAGTAATAGAGGTTGAACCACATACCCGGGCTATTTCCTCAACCGCAATTGCATAACTTAAGTTATCCAGACCTGCTCCACCATACTTCTGTGGAATAGGGATCCCCATCCACCCACGTTTTCCCATCTCTCTTATAATTTCCCAGGGGAATTCTTCAGTATCATCCATTTTCGAAGCTAGAGGAGCAATATGCTCTTTTGCAAACTCCTGAACCTGTTCCCTGAACTCTTCGTGTTTTTTATCAGATAGCTCTGAAACAATTCGTTCTGTATTCATACCCACTCCCTATTCAGCTTTTTTAAAGATACAGGACACAACTGTTTTATCATTTCCTCCCATACTGATCATTAGTCCATAAGGGCGCTCAGAAGGAATAGTAACCTGACAATCTCCAGCTTGCCCGGTTAATTGATGAACAATATCCACAGCCTGGCGTACACCTGTACCACCTGTGTAATGTCCAAATCCAATCAATCCACCCGTAGCATTTGTAGGAATTTCTCCCTCCGGGCGAGTTTTTCCTTCAAAAACAAAATCAAATCCTTCTCCATACCCAGCAAATTGAGCAGCTTCTAATTCTAAAATTCCACCTATTGAAAAGCAGTCATGAACTTCCAATATTCCAATATCCTGAGGACCGAGTCCTGTCATGGTGTAAGCTTTTTCAACACCTTTAGCCACTGTAGTCATTTTTGTCTGATCAGGAGGCGACTTGGTCAGATCAGCCACTGCTACTCCATATCCTATCAGCTCTACTGCCTGTGACTTTGGCACTCCAATCTTCTTTAATCCTTCTTCTGAGGCAGCAATGAGAGCTGAGGCTCCATCAGAAACTTTTGAGCAGTCAAATACATTTATATGTTCACAAAATACCTTGGGATTTGGAGGTGTCATACCTGCAGCAAATAGATCCTCAATTCTGTTATGATACTCTTGTGCCTTAGGATTTTTACGAGCATTTAAAATAGCTTGTTCATACCAGCGAGCCATAGCCTTCCGTACTTTCTCTTTTCCAAATTTTTCATAACAGACACCAGCACGATCTGAAAATTTTGAAGGGAAAAAGAAAGCATGTCCCTCTTTTCGCTCTCCTGCATAATGGCCAGCTCCAGCTAAAATGTCTGCACCATAAATTGCTTTTACTGGATTCTGCACTTCTACTCCAATACATAAAACCACTTCTGCAGTTTCAGCTAAAATAGTTTTTGTAGAAGTGGTTAAAGCCAATCCCCCTGATCCACATGCACCTTCTACTCTTACCATAGGCTTGTATTCAAAACTAGGATGAACATTGACCATTAAACTGGCCAGATTACCCTGTTTATTGAACCTGGCAGCCATAAAATTCCCAATCACACCTTCATCAATATTTTTTGCATCATTAATCTGTTCTAAAACTCCTTTGCCAGCATTATCAATATAATACTCCAATCCAGGACGGGATTTTTTGGGATGAAATTCTTTCCGTCCTGAACCGAAAGAAACTGTATTATAAGCTGCTGTAAAATAGATTGGTTTACGTAATGAATTCATGGATTTTACTCCTCCTCTACTATAAAATTATGCATCTATATTCAAAACATTTAAAATCTTTATTAACTTACAAAGTGTATAATTCTTTTATAAAAAATTTAAAATATTCTCATTACACACCAAAACTTCATTCGTCTTCCTATAAATCACCTCTATTTATCCGGTTAATTAAATAAGTTGTTAACCATCTTCCAGGCCATAAATTATTCTTTTACTTTGATTCCTGGTCATCGTTATTTATTGGTTATTTGATTCTTTTTTTAAAAGTACCCAATAGAATTAACCTAGAGCTAATAATTTATACAAAAAAATCATTTACCGGACCATAAAGATGAAAAAAACCATTTATCATAACCTGGTTAACATCATCCACACTATTTGAAACACCTTTATGGACTAATTCTTGTCCAATTTCCTTTGACCGCTTAAAATACTTTTTAGCTAAATCAGCGCCTAAGGTATCCAACTGTTTGAGATGATTAAATATTGTTTTTAGTTTCTCCTCCCTTTTGGAATCCATGAGAAGTGCCCGCCAGGGAGACCATCCATCTGGAAGTACTCCTAACTTTTCTTCAACTTTCTCTTTCCAACTCCCATCTTTAAACAATATGTAAGTATTTTTATCTAAATCATAAATACCGCTTGGTTTTCCATTTTCATATTTCAGGATGCCATCTTTCTGGCTTCCATCTGGATTTTGACCGCCGATTACTTTTTTCTCTACCATGCTGTCAATTAATGAACTCTTAAGGGTAACATCAGAAATGTACTGTGTCATAACCTTCATAATAAGTTGACAGACTTCTACTCCTACATAATCAATAAGTTGAAAAATACCCATGGGACGGATCAAATACTCCTGACTAACTTTATTCATGGCATAGATAGCTTCAACCTGAGAAAAAGTATCTGCAAGTCTTTCGACTTCACTTACAGCATGAAGAATATCTCGCATGAAATGTCCATTTCCAATAAAGCCAGCTATATCATTGGAAGGAACTATTTTCTTTCCGAGACGCTTACCAAGTTCGTGGGCAGTATCAACAACTTCCTTTTTGGTGTATTCAGATTGAATAAGTTCAACCAATTTTTGGATAGCAGGGGGATTATAAAAATGCATACCTATCATTCTTCCCTCTAGTCCTACCTCTTTATCCAGAATGTTAATAGGGATAGAAGAAGTATTGGTAAAAAAGAGGGTCTGTGTTGAACACATTTCCTTAATCTGATTGAGAACCTTAAATTTTATTTTTTCATCTTCGATTATTGCTTCAAAAATCATTTGTGCATCTTTTAAAACAGAAATTTCTGTTACCGGGCGAATAACATCTAAAACATCCTGAGTGAACTGATCGATAATATCATAATTTTCTACTAAATGGGTACGGTCTTTATACAACTCTCTGAGCATCACACATCCTTTTTCCGCACTTTTGGTAGCCATTTTTCGTACATAGGCAAGTAATCCATCCAAAGCTTTTTCTGAAATATCCATAGCATAGAGATGATATCCTTTATCTGGATTTATAATTTTAAGTTTTGCCATCTCTTGAGCTATAAGCAAAGTAATTCCGCTTCCCATTTTTCCGGCAGCGCCTAAAACACCTACATTTTCTAAACGTTCATCAAGTGTCATAACTATCTATCCTCCAAATCTTGTTTTAAACATTAAAAGAATATTTAATATAATAAAGATACTTAAAAATTCAAAATCGTATATTTCAATTACTTTATCTAAACTTTGCATCCCGTTTTTCTAAGAATGCACTCATACCCTCTTTAGTCTCTCCGGAAGCAAAACACAATCCAAATGCATCTGATTCAAAAGCGCTGGCAGTATCAATATCTGTCTGAAGGCCACGATTGACACAGGCTTTTACCATTTTTACGGCTATCGGTCCTTTAGAGAGAATTCTTAAAGCTAATTTTTTAGCCTCCTCCATTAACTGTTCAGAAGCAACAACCTTATTAACCAGCCCCAGATTTAAAGCTTCATCTGCTTTAATCATGTCACCTGTCAGCAGAAGCTCCTTTGCTTTGATTATTCCAATAAGTCTTGGTAAACGCTGGGTACCTGCAAAACCTGGAGTTACTCCTAAATTTACCTCAGGTTGTCCAAACTTTGCTTTTTCTGAAGCTATTCGCAGATCACAGGCCATAGCAAATTCACATCCTCCACCCAGGGCAAATCCATTAATTGCCCCAATGAATATCCTGTCCATCAATTCCATGCGGCGAAAAACATGCTGCCCCAATCTGGAGAATGCTCTGGACTGCTGTCCATCCATATTCTGCATTTCAACAATATCTGCTCCAGCCACAAAAGCTTTCCCCTCTCCAGTAATTATAATTACATCTACATCATCACTCTTTTCAATCTCATTAAATAGGTGATTCAATTCATGAAAGGTCTCAGAGTTTAAGGCATTCATAGCTTCTGGACGATTCATGGTTATAAAACCGATTCTATGCTCCTTCTTGTAAACGATATTTTTTGTACTCATCTAAACCTCCGTATGTAAATTGAGTATTTATTATTATTTAATTTTTTCCAATTCAATAAGTACTTCCCCACTATCAATTTGTTTACCTGGTTCTGTATAAATCTTTTTTACTTTTCCAGAAATTGTAGAATAGAGACTTGTCTCCATTTTCATCGCTTCTACAATGATGAGACATTGACCCTCCTCAATTCTATCATCCTCTTTTACCTCTATCTTAAGAATACTCCCGGGCATTGATGACTTTATTAATAATTCTTGTTCTCCCTTTACCTTCCCTTTCTCCTCTAATATGTCCTCATCATCACCAGGTATTTGAAATGTAAAAATCTCTCCTTTTATATTTATATACAGATCATTTCCATTTCTTGCGTGGTGAATTTTATAAGAATGATTATCAATAATGAGGGATAAGACCTGGGGAGAAATGTGTTGCTTATCTATTCTAAATTCTTCATCTTTTACTTTGACGGTTAATTCTTTATTTCTATTTTCAATATCTACCTTGTGAATTTTTCCATTATAAAGAAAATCGTATACCAAAATATACTCCTTGAATAGTATGTTTAAAATATATCACCGAACTTTGGGAAATTAAAATATTTGTCTCTCTGAACTTAATCTAAAATTCTTAATTCATACCAATAACTATTCCCCAATTCTCCATTTCCCTACAGTTGTCCAGGGATTAGACATTCTGCTTTTTTTATAATTAGCTGTTTTTTCACTCTTTTGACTGCATACTGCTGCAGCAATAAGTGCTGGTTTTAAATACTTAAAATTTTTCTTATTATTCCAATTTTTAAAATTCTTTTCAATAAAATTGGTTGTTGTTTTTCCAGCTAGAAAATCAGAATGCTTCATTACATCGCTAAGAAATGGTATGGTGGTTTCAATTCCCATAATTATATAATTTGAAAGAGCACAGATCATTCTTTTTCGTGAAATTTCTCTGTTTTCCCCCCAGACAATAAGTTTGGAAAGAATAGGATCATAAAAACGAGATACTTCATACCCAGAAAAGATTCCTGAATCAACTCTCACTCCTGGCCCTTCCGGATTTTGCATAAAATGAATTTTTCCTAAGGACGGGAAAAAATTGTTCGCCGGATCTTCAGCATAAATCCGAGATTCTATTGCATGTCCTTGCTGTTCCAATGTATTCTGTTTAAGACTTAATTTCTCACCAGCGGCAATGCGAATTTGCCATTTCACTAAATCCACCCCAGTTACTAATTCGGTTATGGGATGTTCAACCTGGATTCTGGCGTTAACTTCAAGAAAATAAAAATTTTTATTTTCATCCAATAAAAATTCAACTGTGCCTGCATTAGTATAACCAGTTGCTTTGACCACATTTAAAGCAGTCTCCCCCATTTCTCTGCGAAGCTCTTGATTTAATGCAGTTGAAGGCGTTTCTTCTACGATCTTCTGATGGCGACGTTGAATGGAACACTCCCGTTCAAAAAGATGAATACTATTTCCCTTCTGATCTGCCAGAACTTGAAATTCTATGTGCCTGGGATTGACAATACATTTTTCCAAGTAAATTGAATCATCTCCAAAAGCAGAACCGGCTTCGCGTCTTCCTTGCTCAATACTAGTATTCAGTTTTCCCGGGGTATGGACTATACGCATACCCTTTCCACCCCCACCAGCAGATGCTTTAATCATCACCGGATACCCTATCTTTTCAGCAGCATTTTTGTAGGTTTGAAAATCTTTGCTTGTGGATTTCATGCCAGGAATAATAGGTATATTTTCTTTGCTAAGAGTTTTACGAGCAGCTACTTTATCACCCACCAGTTTCTGAGCTTGGGGATTTGGACCTATAAAAACAATACCTTGTTCTTCACATCTCTTAGAAAATGTATAACTCTCTGCTAAAAATCCATACCCGGGATGGATTGCTTCTGTATGGGTAGAATGTGCAGCTTTAATAATGTTATCCATATTCAGATAACTTTCCACTGGTGAGGCAGGACCTATGCAAACAGCTTCATCAGCCATCTGTACATGAAGAGCAGAGCGATCTACTTCTGAATAAACGGCTACAGTTTCTATATCCAACTCTCTACAAGCTCGAATAATCCGAACAGCAATTTCCCCTCTATTAGCAATTAAAATTTTTTTAAACATTAATCATAACCGTACCCTAAGCCTTAACCTTATTCAAACTTGGTTTCTAAATATCTATACGCCAATCAGGTTTACGTTTTTCAAGAAAGGCTTTCATACCTTCCTGTCCTTCCTTGCTTATACGAAGGTTTGAAATTACATCAGCAGTATATTTTTTTGCCTGATCAAGAGACATTCCAGGGACCTTTTCTAAAAGATCTTTACATACTGAGAGTGCTTCCGGTCCATTTTTCAGAAACCGGTTAATCCATCGTTGGACTACATCATCTAACTGAGACAATGAAACCATCTCATTTATAAGCCCTGCTGAGAGAGCCTTTGAAGCAGAAATTCTTTCTCCAGAGAGGAAGAATTCCCGGCATTTGGATTCACCTGCCCGTTTAATAACATAAGGAGATATACAGGCCGGAACCAGGCCTAATTTAACCTCGCTCAAACTAAAAACAGCATCTTCCTGGGCAATTACAATATCACTGGCAGCAACCAGTCCCATACCACCCCCAATTGCAGCTCCATTTACCCGGGCAATGGTTGGCATGGGAAGAGAGTAAAGTTGATACATACATTCTGATACCTGATAAGAATCTTCTAAATTTTCCTCATAGGAGTAGTCAACCATTTTTTTCATCCAATTCAAATCAGCACCGGCACAAAAAGATTTCCCTTTACCGGTTATGGTAACCACCCGTATTTCTCCTCTTCTTTTGTGTAAATCCTGAAAAACCTGAATTAATTCTTTGAGCATAATTTCATTAAAGGCATTGTGAATTCTGGGTCGGTTTAAATAAATCTGTGTTACTGCATCCTTAATTACTAACTCAATTGTTTCCAAATTGCACCCTCTATTCTCTCATGAAATAGTATATTATTAAAAAAAAAATTTCTTATCCTACTAAATATTATTGGAAATCTGATTCCGATCAACTAAAAAACTCATCAATGTATCACCTGTGTAGAGAAAGCACTTTTAACTTTAAAAAATATATAATTTAAATCTTATAAGTAATTTATTTTTTCCTTATGTATTCTTTTCATAATTCTGAACTGCCAAATGGGCAGCTAATAAAATTGAATAAAATTTTGAATCAATACTATCGGCTCGGGAAGTTAATACCACCGGATTGGTAGATCCCACTAAAATTGATGCAGCTGTTCCCCGAGCTAAAAGAGTCATTGATTTATAAAAAGTATTTGCAGTTTCAAAATTAGGAAATAATAAAATATCCGCTTCTCCCTTAATGGGGCTATCAAGTCCTTTGATCTTACATTTTTCTGGAGAAATGGATACGTCCAGAGCTAAGGGTCCATCAATAATTGCACCCTGAATTTGTTTACGCTGAGCCATGGCTGTTATTACTGCTGCATCAACTGAAGACTGCACCTTAAAACTGATGGTTTCTGTTGCGGATACCAGTGCAATCTTGGGTAATTTATTACCTAAGGCTCTGGCAATATCAATAGTATATTTGAGGATTTTTATTTTTTCATCAAAATTTGGATTGGGAATAATGGCAGCATCTGAAATCATCAGAAGTTTGGGGTAGGCTGGAATATCCATAATTGCTACATGGCTTAAAAAACCTCCACTGGGAATTAATCCCGTATTTCTATCCAGTATTGATTTCAAATAAGCTTCAGTCTTTCCCAAGCCTCTCATTAAGATATCGGCTTTCTTTTCTTTTACCAGACCTACAGCCTTTAAAGTTGCTTCTGTTTCGTCTTTTTCAGGGATGATATCAAAATTGGATATTTCAATATTATTTTCTGTAATGATAGTTTTAATTTTATCTGTATCACCAACAAGTTTTACCTTTATTACATTTTCTTCTATTGCACGATGTACAGCAACTATTGTATCTGTATCCTGAGCAGCTGCAACAGCAATTGTGGGAGTATAAGCTTCCTTTAGAGTTTCTAATAAATCACTTAGTTTCTTTATGGGTTTCAAATTTTCCCTATCATTAATTTACAAATTATCAGGTAATACTGTTTCAAATTGCGGAGTTTATAAATAAATATTCTCTTAATTTATAAAAAAATTGCTAATTCTATATATAATTACATTAAATTAATTTTTAGTAATTATAATAATAGCGAATTTAATATAACATTTGTATCCCAATATGTCAAGAAAAAATCTGGTAATTTTGGGAAGGAAATTAAAGATGAAACTTAAATATTAACTATCTGAACATTGAATTTATAATTAATATAAAAAACTCTGCTTTAGAAGATAATCCCTCAGGCAGAGTCTGTAATTGTTTGATATGGAGGCATGTTTTATTTCATCAACAGCATCTTCTTAGTAATCACTTTATTTTCAGTTTGCAGCAGGTACAGGTAGATTCCGGAAGGAACCTGATTGCCCTGATTATTGCTCCCATCCCAGATAACTGTGTAGGAACCGGCTATACATCGTTCCTCTAGTAAAGTTCTTACTTCATGTCCCAAAATATTTGTAATCTTTAATGTGACCTGCCCTGTTTTAGGGAGTTCACATTGAATGGCTGTGTAAGGATTGAAAGGATTGGGATAATTCTGTTTTAATTGAAAGGCTTTGGGGATTAAAGAGGTCGCAATCTGTACAAAATATTTTAGCTAATATGGCGATGGAAATATCCGCTGCTCGGTATCTTATCTATCATGTTGCCAGACTTAAGGATAAAAGATTAACTACTACTAATTTTCAGGGCAGATTTTGTTAAAGTACTATAAAAACAGAAAAACAAAATATTTTTTCTAAACTTCTTCAATAAGGTATCATATAACCAATATTATCTGTTATTTTAATAAGCGTAAAGGCATTCTAAAAAACTGTACTATAGCCGATAAATCAAGGATGCCAGGGTATGTTTTCTATCCCCAATCCCGTGTTCCAGCTCCAGATGAAAATCACTAGTGAAACTTACCAGAACACCAGCCATGGAATTCCAGGCATTCTTCTGCTGGAGAGTAACGTCATACTGAACATGAATGGAATTAAGTATGTTCATGGAACCGCTGTGTTGCTCTTCTGACTGCTGATACATGGCACCTACCCATATATTCAAATCTTTTATCATTTTCCAGCCACTCATGGTAATTCCTATCTTAGGAGTAAAAATCCAGGCCTTAGCTGAAGACTCACTGTTATCCAGTTTGGTATTGGAAAATGCAGCTGTCAAAGAAATGAAATAAGGTTCATATCCCCCTGCCATGGTAATACCGCTTCCATACACTATACCCTTATAATTCATTCTTATCTTATCATCGAGAAATTCATAGTCAACAATTGTTTTACCATTAATTTCTCCTAATATTCCAAAAACATTAACAAAAGGAAGTACCCACAGATCCACTTTCAAGTTTCTCTCTGTAATTTGATTTTCAATTTCCAGATCCTGGGGAAGCATAGCACTCATATTAAAATCCGGCACAAAAAAACTGAATTCCAAAAAACTGAAAGTCTGATTCTGACTATATAAATTTACTCCGAAACCAAAGGGAGAAGGCAGTTCTTTGCCCTTAGCCAGAGATTTCCAGAGGGGAAAGATACCATTAGAATTCTGAGAAAAACACAAATTGGTTTTCAACATAGTACTCAAAAAAAACACTATGAAATAATGAAATAGTCTCATTATCACTCTTCTTACCTCCTTTTTTGCTTAATAATTTTTGATCTGACTAATACATTAATGAAATCACTCTAAAAAGGTATCTCCTACGAAATACAGGAAACACACTAAATGTTTTTATTAAATTTATATTTCATGAATTTAGTGCCTTTTGTGGATTTTTAGAACGGCCTCATTAATATCTTTAAAGATATTTCTGCTCTTGTTCCCTGTCTTCTGTTTAACATGACCTGCTATTTACTCCTCATAGCGGAAGGCAGCACCTGAATATGAATATGTTTGCCTATAGTCTTTCAGTTTTTGATAGGCAAACAATATATTCTATCAAATATTTTATCATGTCTGATAATTCGGTGCTTCTTTTGTAATTATAACATCATGAGGATGACTCTCTTTAATGCCAGCAGAACTAACTCGGACAAATTTACCTTTTTCCTTTAATTCGTTTATACTTTTGACTCCACAGTACCCCATAGCTGATCGTAATCCGCCTGCAAGCTGATATATTACATCCGCTAATTGTCCTTTGTAGGGAACTCGTCCTTCAATACCTTCTGGTACATACTTTTTTTCTTCACTTTCTTCCTGGTAATATCTATCTGCACTTCCAGAAGACATTGCTCCCAAGGAGCCCATACCCCGATATACTTTATAACTTCTCCCTTCCAGTAAAACCAATTCTCCCGGGCTTTCCTCTACCCCAGCTAATAATGAACCAAGCATAACTGAATCTGCGCCTGAGCAAATAGCTTTGGAAATATCACCTGAAAAACGAACACCTCCATCACAAATTAATGGAATATCTTCTTTTTTGCATATTTTTGCACATTCCATAACAGCTGTAACCTGCGGTATACCAACACCTGCAACTACTCGAGTTGTACAAATCGAACCTGGACCAATACCTACTTTTACGGCATCGACACCTGCATTAATCAATTCTTGAGTCCCTTCTGAAGTCGCAATATTTCCCCCAATTAACTCAAGATTAGGGTATTGCTTTTTAACTTGTTTAATGGTTAAAATAACACCTTTGGAGTGTCCGTGAGCTGTATCAACACATATTACATCCACACCAGCCTTAACTAACTTATCCACTCTTTCTTCTGCATCAACACCAGTACTAACTGCAGCTCCTACTAAAAGTCTTCCTTTACAGTCTTTGGCAGCATTGGGAAAAGCTTTTCGCTTTTGAATATCCTTTACAGTAATGAGACCGGTTAAAATACCATTATCATCAACTATGGGTAACTTTTCAATTTTGTGTTTTTGTAAAATTATTTCTGCTTCTTCAAGTTTAGTTCCTTCAGGAGCAGTAATAAGGTTATCCTTGGTCATTACATCTCTGATCAATTGATCCAAATGAGTCTCAAATCTAAGATCCCGGTTAGTTAATATTCCTATCAACTTTTTATTTTCTACAATAGGAATTCCTGAAATATGATACTTTTTCATCATCTCAACTGCATCTTTTAGTTTCTTATCTGGTGGTAAAGAAACTGGATTTAATATCATTCCACTTTCTGATCTTTTAACTTTATCAACTTCTGCAGCTTGCCTTTCTGGAGATAAATTCTTATGAATAATACCAATTCCTCCTTCCCGTGCAACTGCTATAGCCATTCGTGCTTCAGTAACAGTATCCATGGCTGCTGAAACAATAGGTATATTCAAAGTGATATTTCTGCTTAATCTTGCTTTGATATCAACATTTTTGGGTAAAATTTCTGATTTTGCAGGAATTAGAAGTACATCGTCAAATGTAATACCCTCCATTATAATTTTTTCTTTCATATTCCACCTTTTATTTTTGATTATATTTTTTTCATTTTTTTTATTAAAACCATTCTTTAAGTTTATTTTGTAAAAAATCCTCTTGGTTACAAATGATTGGTTTTACTGGAAATGAATGAGTAAACAACTCTCCATATAGAGTATTAATAAGCCGCTGATCTAATAACATAACCACTCCTCTATCACATTTAGAACGAATTAAACGTCCTATTCCCTGTCGTAACCGTATAACTGCTTCGGGAACAGCATAATTTAAAAATCCATTCCCGGACTCATTTTTAACTTTCTCCATTCTGGCCTCAAATGTTGGTTCAGTAGGAACCTGGAAAGGAATTTTTGTAATGATTAACATTTCTAAGGCAGAACCAGGAACATCTACACCTTCCCAAAAACTGTTTGTACCAAATAATATCGAATTTTTATTTTCCTTAAAAATTTTCAGCAAGATTGATCGGGATCCATCAATACCCTGACCGAGTAATAAAACTTTTTTTGAATTACATACAGCAACTAATGAATTGTAAACTTCTTTTAACATCTTATAAGATGTAAATAAAACCATTGTTCCGTATGATGTTTTATCTAAAATATTTTTCAAAAGATCAGAAACTTCTTTAACAAAATTATTCCCTCTTGGATCAGATAAATAGGAAGGAATAATAAATAATGTTTGTTCAGAATAGTCAAAGGGGGAACCAAAAAATTCAGTATTTACTCTATCAGGATCAAAATCAGCCAGACCAATCCTTTTAATAAAATAATCAAAACTGTTATTTACTCTTAAAGTGGCAGATGTTAATACACCCCGCTCTAGTTGAGAAAACAAACCCGTTTGCAAAATATGTGATATATCAAGGGGGACTGAATATACATAAAGATCTTTTTTTCTTTTTCCCTTTTTTAAAATAGACCAAACAATATTTTCATTATAATCACAAAGTAAAAAATGATTCATTAACCTTTCTAAATCTTCAATCTGTGATACTGAAGACTCAAGCTCTCTTTGCCATCTATAGTATTCTTTATCTGACTCATAAGCCATATCACCCAATATCTCTCTAAAATGAATAAAACCTTTGTATAACTGTCTGAGGTCAGTCATTAACTTTTTAAGGTCTTTTTCTGAATCACCAAATAGCTTTTGTTTTGATGAATAACGTATTTGAGGATAATTTTGTTTAGCAGCAGATAAAAGAGAAATTTTTTCTTGTAATTTGTTGAAAAAATCCAAAGAATTTTTCCTTAATATCCGGGTCTGATTTATTAAATCTGTTGATATACTTTCTACAGTTGATTGATCATTTTGATTCTGGATTACTTTTTTCACATCTCTTTGAATAAAATAGAGTAGACCTGTCTGGTTTGGAATTTCCTGATAAATTGTCTTAAAAGTATCATTAAATTTCCATACATTTAACTCGATTTTCAAGGAATTAGTAGCAGAAGATTCAATATTATGTGCTTCATCAATAATGAGTGAATCATAGGATTTAAGAATAGTATTTTCTGCTGAAATATCTGAAAAAAGTAAGGAATGATTCACCACTATAATATCAGCATATTTTGAAAGCCTTCTCACTCTATTGAGAAAACAGGTGGACTCAAACACACAATTCCTCCCGTTACAGTTTACACTCTCACAGCTTAAGTGTCTCCACATGGCTCCATTCCTTTTTCTTGAAAATCCAGAATTCTCTTCAATATCACCTGTGATTGTTTTTTGAGCCCAAATAACCAGGGGAAGAGCCTGCTTTCTTTCCTTTTTCGAAAATTTCTCAGGATTTTCAATCAAATCTTCCCAGGCTCTTTGACAAATATAATTACCTCTTCCTTTTAATAAAATTGCTAAAAACTCTGAAGAAGAAATTTTTTGTAAAAGGGGTAGTTCTTTATAAAACAACTGGTCCTGTAAATTTTTTGTATTAGTGGAGATTACAACTTTACTTTTGGGATTTTCTTTTATCCAAAGCATTGCTGGTACTAAATATGCCATGGATTTACCAATACCAGTACCAGCCTCTGCAACCAGAAAACCATTCTGATTAAAAATTTTTCTTATAGAATCAGCCATCTCAAACTGCTGTTTTCTGTACTCAAAATGTTGTAAATGATTAGATAAAAAACCTTTAGGTTTAAAAAAAACCTCTAGTTCATTTAATGGTATTTTCTTAAATTCTTCCTGTTCAGTATTTTCCCTAAGACTGCCAATTATATTATCCTGACCTTTTTTAAGAATAATCTTACGATCTGAACCATATCTATTAATATAAGAATAAATCTTATTAAAAAAATATTCAATGCCATAATTAGTATTTCTTAATAAACTGCAACAAATTCTTATAATCTCCTTATCAAGATTCAAACCTAATTCTATTAACTGTAAAAAAACTAATCCACAGGTTTTAGCATCTGCCAAGGCTCTATGTTCAGAATCAGAAACAATCATAAAATGATCAGATAGAGTGCTAAGCTTATGATTATGAAGGTTAAAAAGAATGAATCTGGATAAATCAAGAGTATCAAGAATTTTATCCTGGGAAATTTTCATTCTTTTGGAAGCATACTTTTCTACAGAATTGTTTAAAAAACTTGAATCGAAATCTGCATTATGGGCTACAATAAAATTGTTTCCTATAAAATCAATGATATTTGAAATTTTATCTTTCAATAAAGGTTTACCCGAGCAGTCATCATTAGTAATTCCTGTTAGTTTAGTTATTGTTTCCGGTATTTCTATTCCCGGATCAAAAAGTTGATCATAGGTTTCAGTTATTTTACCATTCTCTATTTTTACTATTCCTATTTCAATAATTTCATCTTTATCAGGATACAATCCGGTGGTCTCTATATCAAATGCCATAAATTGTTCAAGAGATAAATGCTTATATATTTCTGAATTAATTCTCATGTTAGATATATAATAAATAATTTCTGTAAAATAATCAAATTTTAAACTTGACTTTTAATAATAAATGAAGTAAAATTATGCAAAATGAAATCTTTTTAATAAACCGATTAATCTGCATGAGGATACCTGAAGAAAAATAAATAAAACTGATCATACAGATACGTTTAGAATTGTTTCTGGTGAGAGGTAAAAATTTAAAAGTAGTAAAAATACCATTAAAATAATATAAGCAATACTAATGATTGATATAAATTTTTTTTTATTGACTTATGATTTAAAATTATTTATTTTCAAGTTATATGTTGATAAATCTTATAATTTTTTTTGCAATCTGAAAATATTAAAAGTTTTTTAAAAAGGCAGTGAGCAAATGTTTACTGCCTTCTTGATTTATGGTAAATAAAACAATAGGAGCAAATATGGCGCATGAGATAGAAGATGTTGAAAAAATTATAGAAAAACGAAAAAAACAGCCAGGAGCGTTAATTTCAATTCTTCAGGATATTCAGAGAAAGAATGGTTATCTTCCTGAGGATATATTGAGAATTCTAGCCGATAAGACAGGTCACTCTCTTGTTGACATATATGGAGTAGCTACTTTTTACAAATCATTTTATCTGAAACCCAGAGGAAAACATCTCATATCTGTCTGCCTTGGTACTGCCTGCCATGTTCGTGGTGCACCCATGATTGCAGAAGAATTTCAACTTCAATTGGGAATCCATTCTGGTGAGACAACTCCGGATAAACAATTTTCTTTGGAAACTGTGAACTGTCTGGGTGCCTGTGCACTTGGTCCAATCGTAGTTGCTGACGGCCATTACTTTTCAAAAGTTACCAAGACAAAAGTCAAACAAATTATCGATAAAACCCTTGTAGGACTTGACAAGGTTGATGTTCAAAAAGACCAGAGAATATTTTCAGTTGAGGTGAACTGCCCTCGCTGCAACCATAGCCTTATGGATCCGGAACATATAATCGACGGGTACCCATCCATAAGAATTACTATCTCTTTTGAAAACAAACACGGCTCACTTTGGTTATCTTCTCTTTATGGCAGTTACACCATTGAATCTGAACACAAAATACCCATGGGAACGATAATTCACAATTTCTGTCCCCACTGCCATGCAGAACTGATTAGCGCTTCAAACTGCACTGAATGTGGTGCTCCTATGGTACCCATGGCAGTCAGCGGAGGGGCTATGGTACAGATTTGTTCCCGTCGAGGATGCAAGACCCACATGCTTGATTTGAACGGAGTAAATTTTTAATAAAATATAAAATTTTATAATAAAATTCATAAAAAGGAATAAAAAAAATTTATGAAAAAACTTAACTCAATAAATGAATTCAAGGAATTGCAAGAACTCATAACCATAGACCGTGATTCGACTATTCCCACTATAGTTATAAACGCAGGCACATGCGGACAAGCCAGCGGTGCCAATGACTTGATCCGAATAACCAAACGTGAACTATTGGCAAAAAAATTGACAGATAAAATCCATCTGCTCATCACCGGTTGTCATGGTTTTTGTGAGATGGAACCATCTATTCTAATCGAGCCTTACCGGACTTTTTACCCAAAGGTCGATATACCTAATATGATTCGAATCATTGATGCTGTTAATCAAGGAAAAATTTTAGAAGATTTACTTTTTGTAGATCCGGAAACCGGAAATTCAATAGAAAAACAAGACGACATTCCCTTCTTTAAAAAACAAGTTCGTATTATTCTCAGCCATAATGAGAAAGTCGATCCTATCCGTATTTTTAATTATATCGAAAACAAGGGATACTCGGCTCTAACCAAGGTGCTTTCAAATAGGAGCCAAAAAAAGGTTTTAGATGATATAAAGGCATCCGGACTTCGCGGCAGAGGTGGAGCAGGCTTCCCAACTGGTTTAAAATGGGAAATGCTTGCCAATCAAGTGAATAGTGGGGATAAATTTCTGGTATGCAACGCAGATGAAGGTGATCCTGGTGCATATATGGATCGAAGTGTGCTCGAGGGAAATCCCCACAGTATCATCGAAGGGATGCTTATCGGTGCCTACGG
>CAYUAG010000025.1:0-4358 GCA_964442615.1 uncultured bacterium | reverse complement strand
AATGCTAAAATAAAAGCAGTGCAGACCGGAGGCCCCTCAGGAGGCTGCATCCCTGCCAGCCAATTTGATCTTTCCATAGATTACGACAGCCTGACAAAGGCAGGATCCATCATGGGTTCTGGTGGTATGATCGTTATGGACCAAAACACCTGCATGGTAGATGTTGCAAAGTACTTTATGAATTTTTTGAAAGACGAATCCTGTGGCAAATGTTTTACCTGTAGAAAAGGTACCCAACGTATGTATGAAATTCTCGATGACATTACAAAAGGTAATGGAACATTAGAAAAAATTGATCTTCTTAAAGAACTGGCGCTGGTGGTTAAAGATACAACCATGTGCGGCCTGGGACAGACAGCCTCAAATCCTGTACTTTCCACCTTACGGTACTTCCATGAAGAGTACCTGGAACACATAGAAAAACACAGATGCCCTGCAGGCGTGTGTAAAGAACTGGTTGGTGCACCCTGTCAGTCTGCCTGTCCCCTTGGTACAGAAGCATGGCGATATGTGGCTCACGTCGCACGGGGAGAATATCAGGAAGCTTATCAGACAATCCGGGAAGCTAATCCTTTTCCATCGGTTTGTGCAAGAGTATGTAATCATCCCTGTGAAGACAGGTGTAAAGCCGGAGTTGTAGGAGGACAGGCTATAGCCATCCGCGCCTTAAAGCGTTTTATTACTGATCGAATCGATCCCGAAACATTTAAACCAGTAAGGATGACCATTACTGATGGAAAAATCTCAAATATCGCTGTTATAGGATCCGGTCCTGCTGGTCTAACCGCAGCCCATTATCTCTCTCTCCACGGTTACAAAGTTACAATCTTTGAAGCTGAGAAAAAATGTGGTGGTATGATGTTAAGTGCTATCCCAGCCTACAGGCTTCCCAGGGAAGTGATTGAAAAAGAAATTTCATCTATACTCGATGAAAATATAACATTAAAAACCAGTACTGTTTTAGGTAAAGACATCACTATAGAAAGTCTCTTTAAAAACGGTTTTAAAGCAGTTTTCCTTGCCCTGGGAGCTCATAAAAGCCGACGTCTAAACATCGATGGCGAAGAGGTGAAAGGTGTCTTTCCCTCTATTCAATACCTCAGGTCTTTCAATCTGGAAGGTAAACAGCATGCTCAAGGTCGGGTAGGAGTCATCGGAGGTGGAAACTCAGCAGTTGATGCTGCTCGGGTAGCACTGCGTCAAAAAGATGTTGAGAGTGTAACCATTTTTTATAGGCGTACAACTAAAGAAATGCCTGCATTTGAAGAAGAAGTCAAAGCTGCCCTTCAGGAGGGTGTAAAATTAGAGACACTGGTATCACCTGTTAATATTATTTCTAAAAATGGACAGGTGGCAGGTATTAAACTCATTAGAAATGAATTAGGTGATGTAGATACCAGTGGACGACGAAGACCTATCCCAGTACCTGGAACTGAATTTACAGTAGAGCTGAATTCTTTGATTGTTGCTATCAGTGAGGGTTCGGATATAGATTGCGTTGCTGTTGCCAGTTCTATGCAGATAGAGACAACCAACTGGGATACCATTCAAGCAGATAAGGATACTCTTTGTACAAATCAGCCTGGAGTATTTGCTGGTGGTGATGTTGTAAGAGGCCCTAATACTGTTGTAGATGCCATCGCAGATGGAAAACGGGCAGCATTAATGATAGATCGTTATATACGAGGGGAAGACCTTAAAAAACCTGTAGAACCATCCCTACCCAAAATATATATTGAACCAGCTCCTGAGTGTGTAAGTAAAACCGAAATAGATCTGACTAAAAGAGTGAAAACACCAAGAGCTTCAGTGGAATGGCGAAAACGTGGATTTGCTGAAGTTGAAATGGCATTAACAATTGAAGAAGCTACGCATGAAGCCTGCAGATGTCTACGGTGTGATCTGGAATTCACTCAATCTGAGGAAAAAAATAATGAAAAGCTAGCAGGAGGAAAAACAGTATGATTTCATTAACCATAAACGGACTTCATGTATCAGTTGAACAAGGCACAACATTACTGGAAGCGGCTAAATTCCTTGGTTTTCCTATTCCTACTCTCTGTCACCTGGAAGGACTCTCTTCTTACGGTGCCTGCCGGCTTTGTGTGGTAGAGATTGGAGAGGGAAAAAAATCAAAACTGGTTTCTTCCTGCACCTATCCTGCTGAAGAGGGACTCAAGGTGCGCACAGCTTCAGCTCGTGTTATCAGAGCACGAAAAATGATCATAGAGCTTCTACTCGCCTCCTGTCCCCAGTCAAAAACTATACAGGATCTGGCTTCAAAATATGATGTACACCAACAGCGATTCAAACAGGAATACGAAGAATGTATCCTCTGCGGATTATGTGTACGTATGTGCGAAGAACAAATGATGGCCAAGGCAATAGGCTTCCGAGATCGTGGTGAAAATCGGAGCATAGGTACACCCTTTGATATCAAATCGGATGTCTGTCGGTTGTGTGGGGGATGTATGTATATTTGTCCTGCCTGTCAGCTCAGATGCACCTATACAGAACCGGAAAAAGCTATTTGCGGCGCCTGTGCCAATTTAAGCCCACCCTGTCTGGAAAAAGAAAAATTCGACGATATGATGTGCTACATGGACCCCTGTGTAGCTTGTGAAATAAAAAATGATAAATAATAAATATAAGGAAAGGAGTAGAATATAATGGCAAATTCATTCTCTAAAATCAATTCATCTGCTGCAACACTCACAAAAAATAGAACCGAAGATTCAATAACCCCTTCATCCGGTATGTGTGTTACCTGTGTTGACGGATGTATAGGTATGTGTGAGATCGGTAAATCTGCTTACCGTGGTCACGAAGTCATCTATCCACAGCCATTTGGAGTAATCACTACTGCTGCCGAAAAAACCTATCCGGTCGATTATTCCCATTTTAACATCATGGGAACAGCAGTAGGCGCTCATGGAATAAAAGCAGACAGCGATAAAGCCATTTTCCCTAATGTCAATCTTGAGGTTACATTTGGTCATGATAAGGGGATAAAATTTCGTTATCCCTGGATTATTCCCGGCATTGGTTCAACCAATATTGCAAAAAATAACTGGGAAGGACTGGCCATTGGTTCTGCTCTGGCTGGTACAGGACTGACCATTGGTGAAAATGTAGTCGGCATGGATCCGGAATCAATCATCAAAAATGGAAAAGTCGTTGATACTTCTGATTTAAAACGCCGGGTAAAGCTTTATAAAGATAATATGCGTGACGGTTATGGTGCAATTATTGTACAGGCTAATGTCGAGGATACACGCCTGGGTGTTCAGGAGTATGCTATTAAAGAACTTGGTGTCGATTGTGTGGAACTGAAATGGGGTCAGGGTGCAAAAAATATTGGTGGTGAGGTAAAAGTTAGAGACCTGAAAAAAGCCCAGTTATTGTACAAACGCGGCTATGTTGTACTACCAAATCCAACCGATCCAGATGTAATTAAAGCTTTCGAACACGGAGCATTTAAGGAATTCGAACGGCATTCTCGGGTTGGTATGGTCACAGAAAAATCATTTGCTGACCGAGTCGATGAACTGCGAAAAGCGGGTGCAAAATATGTCTTCCTAAAAACTGGTGCCTATCGTCCCGCTGATCTGGCCCGGGCTGTTGCTTTCTCTTCAAAGTATAAAATAGATCTTCTCACTGTTGACGGTGCAGGGGGTGGAACAGGCATGAGTCCCTGGCGCATGATGAACGAATGGGGAGTTCCTCCAGTTGAGCTTCATTCTCTTCTGTATCAATACACAAAACAAATTGCTGATAAGGGTGGACATCTGCCTGCACTGGCTTTTGCAGGTGGATTTACTTTTGAAGACCAAATATTCAAGGGTTTGGCCATGGGTGCACCATTTGTAAAGCTCATCGGTATGGCTCGCAGCCCCATTGCAGCTGCCATGGTGGGAAAGACTATCGGACGTGCTATTGAAGAGAATCAGCTTCCTGTTTATGTGGAACGATTTGGCTCTACAATAGACGATATTTTCGTGACGGCAAGTTCACTGCGAAAGGAATTAGGTGATAAGGAATTCGAAAAACTTCCAGCAGGTGCCATAGGGCTTTACACCTATTATGAACGGTTGGCCCAAGGACTGCGTCAGCTTATGGCTGGTAATCGAAAATTTGCACTTGAATATATAACACGAGACGACATCGCAACTTTGACCAAGGAAGCAGAAGCAATCAGCGGAATACAATATATTATGGATGTAGACAAAAAAGAAGTAGAAGCAATCTTGAAAAGCTAATTCAAAATTTTACATTTTAAAATCCCATATTGGAACTGAATATCATGTACTCTAATACGGGATTTTTTTTACTCCATCTTTGTACTCAATTTTGAAGTT
>CAYUAG010000024.1:0-39596 GCA_964442615.1 uncultured bacterium | reverse complement strand
CTATGAAGCCTGATAAAAATCTCTGGTATGATAAGAATCTAAAAAAATGGTGGTCGCATCCGGAAGTAGAGCCGGAGGACAGCCGGGAATTCATGGATCGTCAGTTTCAGGCAAATCTTGCTCAGAGAGGATGTGTAATTCCGACCTACTATTATTTGGGATCATCTTCAAGATTGTATTATACCTCACGCATGGGAGGACGTGCTCTTTTTGATTATGGTCTTCATTTTGCTGATAAACCACAGGACTGGCTCCAGTGGGGATATGCCGCCTATCTTGGTTCATTTGCATTGATGAATACAGGAACAGCCGAGTCAAACTATGGATACTGGTATCCGGGAAAAGAGAATGACGGAGCCACAGGTTGGACCTTTAATGCGGGATACCCTCACAGAGTCCGGCGCTATGATGGAGAAGCTGATCTGGGTCACGGAGCGGTGATGCGTATAGCTTCAACAGTAATTACAAATGATCCTCTGTTTGGCTGGATTGCCTATGGAGGAGAGCTGAAAATAAAAAACAGGAAATTACTGGTTATTCCCGAAGATGGATTGGGTATACGATTTGGTTTTGTAACCGGTACCACCAGGGTAGTAGCTGAACTGAACCGGGACAGATATTCCAGGAAAACACCTATTGTTACTGACAAAAAGGGTAAATCAATACTGCTTATAATCTCTAACCTGACAGGAGGTGCTCACGAAATCCGGTTAACACTGACCGGGACTAAAGGTGCAATGTATACCTTGAAAGTGAATGGCAGAGATATAGGTAATAAAGTGCTTAAGGGAGCAGTGGGTGTTATTGCTGAGTTTGTGAATCCGGCAGAAGGCTGCAAGGTCGAATTGTTAAAAATGAAATAGCGGTTAGGGTATAGTATTGTAATAAAAAGAGTGTATAAGATGTATATAAACGATTTACTAAAAAATAATTAGGAGGATGTTAACAATGATGAAGATAATAAAAAGAGTAGTTTTGGGAGTGTTGTTTACCATTATGGTGACTTCTTGTCTGGGAAAAGAAAGTAAAAAGAATATAGAATTCTTTATTGATAAAAAGAAGGGCCCTGAGGTAGTTTTCTTTAAAGCATATCCTTTTCAAATTAAAGAGGTGACCTTGTTAGACGGGCCATTTAAACATGCAACAGAAATTAATAGAAAGTATTTATTAAACTATAAACCAGATCGGTTATTGTCGAGATTTATGACAATTGCGGGATTAGAACCTAAAGCAGAACCTTATGGTGGATGGGAATCTGAAACTTTGTCGAGTGAGGGTATAGGAGGTCAAAGCCTGGCAGGTCATTCTTTAGGTCACTATCTGTCTGCATGTGCTCTCATGTATAATACTACGGGAGAAAAAGAATTTTTGGATAGAGTAAACTACATTGTAAATGAATTAGAGATTTGTCAGAACGCAGACGGGCAGGGTTATATCGGAGCTGTTAAAAATACAAAGAAGATATTTATGGAAGAAATAGCTAAAGGTGATATTCATCCCCAGCCATTTGCTCTTAATGGTCTTTGGGCTCCTTTTTATATCCATCACAAAATAATGGCTGGTTTAAGAGATGCCTATCATTTATGTGGTAATAAGAAAGCTCTGATTATAGAGAAAAGATTTGCAGATTGGTTGTATACTATAGTAGCAGATTTAAATAAAAAACAAATACAAAAAATGCTGCATACAGAATATGGAGGTATAAACGAAGTATTATTTGATTTATATGCGGATACCCGAAATAAAAAGTACTTACAACTTGCAGAAGTGTTTTATGATAATAAAGTATTAAAACCTTTATCTGAGGGAAAAGACGATTTAGCAGGAAAACATGCTAATACTCAAATACCAAAAATAATAGGATTAGCACGTAAATATGAATTAACTGGAAATGAACAAGCCAAGGAGACAGCAACTTTTTTTTGGAACAGGGTGGCAAAACACCATTCCTATGTGACCGGTGGTCATGGAAACCATGAATATTTTGGATCTCCTGATAAGTTAAGAAACAGACTTAGTAAAGAAACTACTGAGACTTGTAATGTATACAATATGCTAAAACTTTCCAGATATTTATTTAAGTGGAAAGCATCAGCAGAAGTAGCAGATTTTTATGAGCGTGCTCTGTTTAATCATATTCTATCATCTCAGCATCCGGGAGACGGAAGACTTATTTATAATCTTTCCCTTGAAATGGGAGGTTGTAAGATGTTTCAAGATCCGGGTGCATTTACCTGCTGTATTGGGACAGGTATGGAAAACCATAGTAAATATGCTGCAAATATTTATTATCATAAAAATGATGTTTTATATGTTAGTCAATTCATTGCATCGGAGCTTAATTGGAAAGAAAAAGGGATTATTGTCAAACAAAGTACTCAATATCCGGAAGAACAAGGAACAACCTTTGAATTTGAAACTGTAAAGCCTACAAAATTTACATTAAACGTAAGATATCCATATTGGCTTTCAAAAGGAACATTGAAAGTAATGATTAACGGGAAAAAGGTCAATGTAAAGCAAGTTCCTGAGAGTTTTTATGATATTACAAGAACCTGGGAAACAGGAGATGTAGTACACATAGAAATGCCTTTTACTTTGCGCCTAGAAAGCATGCCTGATGATTCTGATAGAGTTGCTGTAATGTACGGACCTCTTGTATTGACAGGAGACCTGGGAAAAATAGAAAATCCAAATGCTTACAAGTCTGAATTTATTCCGGTAATTATGTCGGAAAATAGAGATCCAGAAAACTGGTTGGAGCCTGTATCGGGAAGGGTAAATACTTTTAAATCAACAGGGGTTGGGAAACCACATGATGTGCTATTTAGACCGTTTTATAAAATATATGACAGAAGATATTCGATTTATTTTGATTTATTCAATCAAGAAAAATGGGAAGAACACCTGGCAGCAGTAAAGGTAGAACAAGAAAGAAAGAAGAAATTAGAAAAAATGACCTATGACTTCTTTCAACCTGGAGATAAACAATCCGAAAATAACCATAATTTAAAAGGTTTTCGCTCATATATTAAAGATTTTAAAAATAGAAAGGGAAGAGTTGCAGGTAGAAACGGATGGTTATCATTTGATCTAAAAGTCATAATGGGACAACCAATGGCAATTGTGGTTGAGTACTGGGGGGGATTTACGGGATCAAGGACTTTTGATATATTAGTTAATGACAGGAAAATTGCCACAGAAAATATATCTGGGAAAAAAGATGGGAGATTTATTGATGTTCAATATGATATTCCTAGTGATTTGACCATTAATAATGAAAAACTAGTTGTTACTTTTAAGCCTTATCCCGGAAATCGGGCAGGACCATTTTTTAAAGTCAGGATTATCAAAAGATAATTCAAGAATAGGAGAGAATCTTAAGAGTGAATATTTTGCAAAATTTTTAAGGATTAGTGTCCGAATTATAGCTCTGCCAGAATGGCCAGTGCGACTTATGTAAGAATTTATGTTAGAGATTAAGTGTATAAGATTTTAATTATAAATAAATAGTAATTATGTGAAAGTCATTTGCTGTTAAAAAAAAGGAGGAAAAAACAGTTGGAAAAAATTATTTCATATTTATTACAATTTGTTCTGGTAAGTATGTTTTTATTCTGTGGGGGTAGAGAGGATCTTAATAAAATGAAGACAATAAACAAAGATGAATTGAAAACCTATTTTCTTACTAATAATAAGTGTTCAGTAAAAATTACCAATTTTGGTGCATCGGTCATGTCAATTAAAGTACCGGACAAGAACGGTACTATAAAAGATGTTGTTTTGGGATATGATACTCCTGAGGAATATATAGAAGGGAATCCATATTTTGGTGCTACCATTGGACGATATGGGAACAGAATTTCTGAAGGAAAGTTTATTTTGGATGAAAGAGAGTACACTTTACCTGTTAATAATGGAAATAATCATTTACATGGAGGCCCACAAGGGTTTCATAATGTGGTCTGGAAAGTAAAAGATTACCGAAATGATAATGATCAGCATTTTCTCGTGTTGGATTATGTTAGTAAGGATGGAGAACAAGGATACCCTGGCCAGGTCAAGGTTACGGTCAAGTATAGTTTGACAGATAAAAATGAATTAGTTATTGATTATACCGCGTTTACTGATAAGAAAACCATTATTAATCTAACTCATCATTCCTTTTTTAATCTTAAAGACGGCGGTGAGAGTACAATCTTAAATCATACATTAAAAATACTTGCTGATAAATTTACACCAGTTACCAGCGAACTCATTCCAACCGGTGAGATCAAATCAGTTGAGGATACACCTATGGATTTTACCGAATGTACAGAAATTGGGAAAAGGATCAATAATGATTTTATCCAGTTAACATATGGTACCGGGTATGATCATAACTGGGTACTGAACAAAAAGACTGATTCTCTGGAATTGGCTGCAGTTGTATGTGAACCGGAATCCGGAAGAAAAATGGAAGTGTTTACCACAGAACCCGGTCTGCAGTTTTATTCCGGGAATTTTCTTGATGGTTCTGACCAGGGTAAACAAGGGGTGAGGTATGAATACAGGACCGCCTTTTGTCTGGAAGCTCAGCATTTCCCAGATTCTCCTAATTATAAAAATTTTCCTTCTACAGTTTTACAGCCCGGAGAAAAATATACACAGAGAACTATTTATAAATTTTCAACAATAGAGTAAAATTGTTAAAGCAAGGAGTATCACATGAATAAATTGATAATTAATAAACGTGATTTCCTCAAATTTTTAGTAATAACTCTTATTGGTACATTTTTTCCCTGTCAATTAAAAGCGCAAACACAGAATTATCCAATAAAAACTAGTTCCTATTCAGTAAATGTCCTCGAACCATTTAACTATAACGGAGTTCGACTTTTGAACAGTATGTTTAAAAAACAATACACTCAAACAAGAGACTTTTACTATAATATTCCTAATGATGATATTCTTAAGGGGTTCCGTGAACAGGCTGGACTTCCGGCGCCGGGCAAGCAATTGGGCGGCTGGTGTTCCGAATCAAGTTATGTTGCTTTTGGTCAATGGTTGAGCGGGATGGCCCGTATGTACAAAGCAACCGGTGATGTGGCTATGCGGGACAAAGCCGTGCACTTGATGCGGGAATGGAGTAAAACTATCTCCAACTTGAATTTAGGTCATTACAGTTACGATAAGACCCTTTGCGGTCTGATTGACCTGAAAGAATATGCCGGTGTGAAAGAGGCGATTCCACTCATTGATACAATTACTGAATATGCCATTGAAAACCTGGGACGAGTAGGAAATCCGGCTTCTGTGGAAGATCATTCAGCAGGCCGCCATACCGGGGAAGGAGAATGGTATACTCTCTCAGAAAACATCTATCGGGCGTACTTGTTAATCGGTGATGAAAAGTTCAAGGATTTTGGTGATGTCTGGCAGTATCATCATTACTGGGGAATGTTTACGGGAAAAACACCATTAAATCTGAAAGGTCTGCATGCTTACAGCCATGTGAACAGTCTGAGCAGTGCAGCCATGACATATGCGGTGACGGGTGACTCTGAATATTTGAAAACTATTATCAATGCTTACAATTATTTTCAGAAGACACAGTGTTATGCAACAGGCGGGTATGGACCAAGTGAACTTCTGGTTGCAGAAGACGGAATGCTGGGGAAATCGATTCTGGCTGAATCAAAAGCTTTTTACGGTCATTGGCCGGTTAATAATTATAAAAATGTGGGTCGTTCTTTTGAAACCATCTGTGGATCCTGGGCTGTATTCAAACTGTGTCGTTATTTGATAATGTTTACAGGTGAGGCGCGATTCGGAGATTGGATGGAAAAGATTCTCTATAATGGAATTGGGGCAGCATTACCGATGTGGGGTAGAGGCAAAACTTTTTACTATTCTGACTACAGAGTAGGAGGTGCTTCCAAGAAGTATTACAATGCAGCCTGGCCGTGCTGTTCCGGTACCTATATACAGACGGTGGCGGATTATCATAATATTATTTACTTCAAGGATGCAAAGGGTCTTTATGTGAATTTGTTTGTACCATCTGAGGTGAATTGGAATCATCAAGGTAAGCAGATAACAGTACGTCAAGAAACTACGTTTCCCGAAGCTGATAAAACCACATTGATAATAAAGATAAATAACAAAATGCATTTTAAGTTGGGACTTCGTGTTCCAGGATGGACTCGTGATGCAGCAGTTGAGTTGAATGGTGAAAGACTTGAGGTTGAATGCAAACCCGGAACCTGGGTTGAAATCGAACGTAAATGGGCGCCTGATGACCGAATAACTTTTCGGATTCCCATGCAGCTCATGTTGAAACCTGTTGATGAACAACACCCCAATCTTGTTGCTGTAACCAAGGGTCCAGTAGTTCTTGTTCAAGATCAAAATATAATTTCTAAAACCAGTCCGGAAGAATTTTTAAAATCTCTTATTCCTGGTGAAGATACTCTGAACTTCAGCAGTAAGATATACTCAAAAAGTTCTTTCAAACCATTCTACCAGGTTGAATATGACATGCCTTATGAAATGTATTTTCCTTTAACAAAATAAAGAGAATGAAATGGTGGATACTCCTTTTAACGAAGATAGTTACTTTACAATATTAAAATTTTCAATTTATCGAATCTAATGTTTTTTTATGAGTGAGGTGAATTGGAGTTATATTTTCTTAATGATTGACAGAAGAAAAAAATTATTAAAAAACCCAGTTATAGTAAAGATCGATATTAAATATATTATTGAATTTTTTATATCACACCAGAATTTAACAAAGAAACTCTAGGATGTAAAAACTGAAAAATTTATTCATACATTTAAACTATAATAATTTACGAGGAAGGAGTAAATAATCATGAATAGCATTATGAAAAAAATGATAATATATTTCATTTTTAGCTTAATCATTATTGGCTACAGCTTTTCTGTACCTTTAATTGCGCAGGTTCAGAAACGGAGTTTTACTCTAGAAAATAACAGGATAAAAGGAACTATTACTTTGGATGGTCTTAGTTTACTTGCTGACCCTTCAGATCCGGTCGCTGCTGTTTTAATTGGCGACAGATCCTGGGGCAGAGCTCATCTCATATATACAATTGAGGGTAAACACTGGCTGGAACATGATGCGTATAACAGATTTTTTGTTGTACATGGAGATACAGCTGTAAGTATTATTGATTATGCAAGCGGAATGCCTCTTAGAATGGAACAAAGATATACACTTACTGCTAAAGGTATAGACTTTGATATTTATATAAACTCGAAGATGCAGTTCCCGGTGAAAATCGGTGACCTGGGAGTTCATTTCCCAACCAGGCAAATTCCAAGAGCCTGGACGGCATGGAGGACAGGAACAGGTGAGAGTCTTGAATATATAGATCAGTATATTTTTGATATTTTTGAACGTGCATTTATCAGGCACCAGTATATTTCCGGTAACGGTTCTTTTTTGTATTATACAAAGCATATAGGGGAATCTCCTTACCTGATAGTTTTACCAAAGCGTGGAACAAAAATTGAATATTTTGACAGATCAGAAGGAGGTAGATTCTACATTCATTCCGAATTTTCAGGTAATAGGATTGATGGGTCTTGGCGTCAGAAGCATACCGCAGTTAGTCTTTCCCCGAAAGGAGGAAATAAAACTGCGCTACACTATGGATTCAAGTTTCGCTGGGCTGACAGTTATGATGAAATGCGACAGATACTGTACGAAGAAGGACTTTTTGATATACGGGTAGTTCCAGGCATGACGATTCCCTCAGATCTGAATGCTAAATTTTCTCTTAGGACTCTGAACAGGATCGATTCCATTACTGCTGAATTCCCGGAAGAATCCAAGATACGTTTTCTGGGTGAAAAGCTTCCTGACCATTATGTTTATGAGGTCAAATTCAATAAGTTGGGAGAAAACATGTTAACAGTACATTATGAAGATGATCAGCAAACATATCTAGAATTTTTCTCAACAGAACCGATCGAAACACTAATTAGAAAGCGAGCCTCATTTATTATTGACAAACAGCAGCATCGCGACACAACAAAATGGTATAACGGTCTTTTTTCAATATATGATATGAAAGAAGGAGTGCTGCGGGGGCCTGACAATAACGGCGGTTTTGAGGGATGGCACAGCTATGTATTAGCATGTGATGATCCTGCCTTATGTAAGGCTCCATTTCTCGCAGCTAAAAATGTATATTTCCCGGATAATAAAGAGATTGAGGCAATTGAGTACTATATTGAGAATTTTGTCTGGAACGGACTACAACGTACCGATACAGACGATCCTTATCCATATGGTATTTACGGAGTTCCCAATTGGAAAGTTGCCAGGGATATCTGGGCAAGAACAGGGATTAGAAGCGGTCAGCTTGACAGAATGCAGGTTTGGCGTTCATATGATTATCCGCATATCTTTATGATGTATTATCATATGTACCAGATAGCAAAAATGTATCCTGAGAAGGTTAATTACCTAGATGCAAAAGTATATCTCGAAAGAGCCTATCAGACAGCTAGGGCATTCTTCCTTTATCCTTTAGAAATTTGGGGTGAATATTACGAAACATATAAAATTGGTTGCTATAATGAATTGATAATAGAAGATATCATACAGGCGCTGGAGGAAAATGACAGGCAAAAAGATGCAGACTGGCTACGGCGTGAATACGAAAAAAAAGTTAAATATTTCATATACGACGATGAGTATCCATATGCTTCAGAATTTCCGACAGACAGAACAGCTTTTGAATCGTCATATGCTTTTGCAAAATATGGAGTACTCAATGATATGCACCCTGACACCAACCTGTGGTTTGATAAGGTTTATAAAAAATGGTATTCTCATCCCGAAGTTAGAAGACGGGATGCCAGAGAATTTATGGATAAACAACATAATGCAGGTCTGGCGGTGAGGGGGTGGCTTGAAACAACCTATTTTCAGTTGGGAGCAGATAGAAGTCTGAGTTATATGTCAAAAATGGGGGGGTGGTCAGTACTCGATTACGGTATCAACTTTGCTGATGAGCCTTATGACTGGTTACAGCTTGGGTATGCCTCGTACCTGTCCTCCTTTGCACTGATGAACACCGGGACCATTGAATCGGATTATGGATTTTGGTCACCTGGTAAACAGAATGATGGTGCAATGGGTTGGTCATATGTATCATCGAAAGGAGGAAGATCATCTAACAGGAGTATAAAAGGAAGAGGTGCTAGAATATATTGTGGTGAAGCTGATCTAGGTAACGGTGCAATAACAAGGATGGCGTCTACTGTTCTTACCAATGATCCTTTGTTTGGATGGTTTGCATATGGAGGATTACTGTATGAAACTGATTCGGGGTTTTCAGTGATACCAAGGGATGGTTTGAGGGCAAGGTTCTCGTTGGTAACTGAAAAATCAAGATTGACTGTTGAACTTGATCGTGATGCTTTTGTCAGTGAAGAGCAGATCTTTGTTGAGAAATCATTGAAAAACCTGATATTTACAATCGAGAACCGAACAGGTGACAGTCATAAAACAAGACTGACAATATTTACCCCTTACGGTAAAGTACTCAAGATAAAAATGGATGGTAAGATAATAGAGAAAATAAAAAAAGTAGAACAAACTTATCAGATAGATATTAATATATCAGAATCCAAACATATAGTTGAGTTGAGCTATAGTATATAGTAAATTATTGCAATACTCTAAAATATTTTTTTATGGAGTTTGACAAATATTTTTTCAAAAACGTTATAATAGTAGCAATACTGGCATTTACTGGCTTCTGTGCTCATGCATAGAAACTATAATGTAACTACTATGATGAATGAAATAAAATATTTATTAATAAAACCAGTTTATGGAAAAAATCGATGTTGATATTATTGAATTTTTTACCCTACCCTAGTACTTAACGAAATGCTCTGTGGTAGAAAAACAGAAAGAGTTTTTTACACATTTAAATTATAATAATATATGAGAAGGGTGTAAACAATTATGAGAAATATTATAAAAATAACGTCAATATGTTTTATTCTTAGCTTAATTGTTATAAGTTGCAGGTCAATTAATGATAATGCGGAGGACTTCGAAATATCTATCCGGCGGGAACCATTACGTGATTTTATAATAAATAAGATTATCAAGGTAAGTGATTTTGGTGCCTTACCGGATGATGGTAAGATAGATACTAAAGCTATACAGCAGGCTATCGACGAAACTAAGCGATTAAAAGATAAAGTTAAGATTGTTTTTAAACCTGGCATTTACAGACTGGATGCTTCTGCCGGAAGGTATGCCCTGTTAATCAATGAAGCTGAAAATATAATTTTCGATGGTGGTGGAGCAGAGTTCATGATGGTAAACCCCGAAATATTGCTTATATCTGTACGTAACAGCAAAAGAATAATTCTGAAGAATTTCTCTGTTGACTATGAACTATCACCTTTTACCCAGGGATGGGTGAGCGAAGTCAATCCTGATAAAAAATGGTTAAAAGTTGAAATTGATTCTACCAGACTGTCTCCTGACAGGGAGAATTTCAGAAATGCGGATTATAAATGGGCATTTATAAAAGATAGAAACAACTTACCTGCATTTAAGGAAGGTACAGAATTCAGATTATACCTTAATGATTGGAAACATCTTGCAGATAATATCTGGCTCTACCATACTCAGTATACTTCAAAATTAAAGACAGTTGAACCGGGTGATCCTTTTGTTCAGATATCCAGGGTTGATGGTTGTCTTATTTCAGTTTCAAATTCGAAAGATATTACCCTGTATAAACTTAGACTCTATGAATCCCCTGCTTGTATGTTAGGATCTGATAATTCTTCAAGAATTAATTATCTGGATATTAATATGTCGCCAAAACCAGGAAGCTGGATGTCAGCAGGAGCCGATGGATGTTTTAATGTAAATGGAAGAGAAGGGCCCTGGGTGGAGGGTTGTACATTTAATTCTCTGGGCGATGATAATCTGGTTATTAAAGGAACCGGAGCATATATAATAGATGTTGAGAATGATTCAACCTTTGCTCTTGTACGTGCAAGACATAAGTTTGTATATCCGCCTCTTGATTTTGAAACATACCTTAAAAGGGATATCAAGAACAAGTGGGAGGTTAAAGAAGGAGATCTCCTGGAAGTAGTCGATCCTCTGCAGGAAAAAATTATTTCTGAACCGAGGGTAACCAAAGTTGAATTATTAAAAAATAGCATTCAGGTAACAACTGATAGAATCATCCCGGGCATTCGAAAAGGTACCTGCTCTGATAGTTCCATTACAGTATTCAATCAAAGCAACTCCTTGCCCGGTTTTGTAGTGAAAAACAATACATTCATGAATGCACCCAGATTTGGTTTTCTTCTAAAGAGTCATGATGGCATAATTGTAAATAATCTATTCAAGAATCATAGTGATCAGTCTATTGCCATGATTAATTCATATCAGGAATTTGGAGGAAGAGTTTATAATATTATTATTAGAGGCAATACCTTTGAAGGTGCGGGCGGGTGGCCGGTCAAGACTGCTGAAACTGCCCAGCACAGTCTTGTAAGGCCGTATGGAAGAAATATATTCTCCGTTGTTACGGCTACTTTTACTCTTCCTAAGGGACGATGGGATATTCTTGAGTCGAAGTCTATAGAACTGAGAAATCTTTATTTTATAGATAATAAGTTTTATAACTGGCGGCAATTACCAGCATTAACTGTTATGAATGCTAAAAATGTAACAATAAAGAACAATCAATTTATAAGAGATAAGGAATTTTCTGAAAAAGACTCTCTCTGGCTGGGGGAAAAAGCAATAAGAATTCTCCATTGCCAAGATGTGGAGATTGGTAAACAGGTATTTAATCTTGATAAGTTTAATGAGAAGAAATCTATTGAGATCATTGACTCTGAAAATGTAACTGTTAAAAATAAATAGCAATGGACTGGTTGAAGATTTTACATCAAGGTTGTCTACCCTCATAAAAAAGGATAATTTACTATGTTGGTTGATATGAATAAAAGAATCCTCATCTTTCTCATTTTAATCGGATTCTATTACTCATCTGAAATTTGGGGACAGACAAGACAAAAAAGTTATACCCTGCAAAATGATGTTATTAAAACAACCATTAGCCCCACAGGTATCACCTCCCTGACCAGTCCTGCCGATCCTTATGAAGCAAATGTGATAAGTTCTGTCTGGGAAAGACCTGATTTGAAATATAAAATACTTGATGGTGACTGGCTAGAAATGTACAGAAGGGCCAGACAGGTGGTTTTGAATCCTGATTCTTTTGTTAGCATAATTGATTATCAGCCGGGAATGCCACATTACAGAATCCAAACATATAGTTGAATTGAGGTATAGTTTATAATGAATTATTGTAGTATGTTAAAATATATTTTTATGAACATTGAGAAGGATTTTTTTAAAAACATTATTGTAGTAATTATACTGGTATTTACTGGCGTAGGTGTTCAGGCACAGACACTGCATTGTGACAGTCTACCGGCGCTACTCGAAATCAGAGAATCTGGATCAGGCAGTATCCGTATAACACTTAAGCCTATAGATATGGACAGAGAGTTTCCTTATACACCTGTTCTGACAGAGAAAAATTATCCTGATCCTATGGTGAGTATCAGAGAGATCTCAGGTTCGCTTGAGAAAACGGTTGGGAATTTCATAATAAATATACTACCTGAACCTTTAAGGATAATTGTCCATAACAATCAGGGAGCCTTAATCCAGGAACTGACATTTTCTGAAAATGGTCAATTGGCTTTTAAGCTTGACAATCAACCAGTCCTGGGCCTGGGAGAGGGAGGGCCGAGAATGGGTGAAGACTGGAGAAATGATATCATTGAATTTGACAGGAGGGGAAGACTGCATAAAATGGAACCCCGATGGCAGGCAAATGTATACGGATCGCGTAATCCGGTGGCTTTGCTTGTGGGTACCGGGGGGTGGGGGATATTTGTGGCAACACCCTGGGTGCAGATTGATCTCAGGGAGAAAGAACAAGGTTTTCTTATTCCCCGACATACCCTGGATCTGAAAAACGAACAGCAAACCAAAGAGAACCAGCAGCAGAGTTTCGGTAAAGGTATTCCACCTTCAGAAAGTGTAATTCTCGGAGCATATGATATTTTTTTGTTTGACACCAGTGATCCTGTGGTTTTCATGAAAGACTTGTCAAAAATAACAGGTCCGGCTGTAATGCCACCCCGATGGGCTCTTGGTTATATGCAGTCGCACAGAACCCTGGAAGATGACAATCAAATGATTGAAATAGTAAAAACTTTCCGGGAAAAACAAATACCTGTTGATGCGGTGATTTACCTGGGTACCGGATTCTGTCCCAGAGGATGGAATACAGAACAACCTTCCTTTGATTTTAATCCGGAAGTATTCAAGCGGGAACCATCTGAGGTAATTGAATATCTCCATGAAATGAACGTCAAGGTTATAGTACATATGGTTCCCTGGGATATTGATAAACTGCCCACTCTGAAGGGGTCCATACCGCCAGAACCAGGTGAAGAGCTGGATGAATCTCATATCCTCACCTACTGGAAACAGCATAGAAGATTAGTAAACAGCGGTATTGATGCCTGGTGGCCGGATGAGGGCGATTGGTTCAATCTTTACGAGCGTATGAAAAGGCATCAGATGTACTACCAGGGTCCCTTATACACCACTCCGAATGTACGACCATGGAGTCTCCATCGTAATGGTCACCTGGGGATAGTAAAGTGGGGGGGATGGATGTGGTCAGGTGATACCGAATCATCCTGGAAAACCCTTGAAGCCCAGATAGCTGTGGGAATAAATCATTCTCTGAGCTTATCTCCTTATTGGGGATCCGATATAGGGGGGTTTTTCCCTAGCCAGGAACTTGATGGAGAATTATATGCACGCTGGTTTCAGTTTGGTGCTTTCTGTCCTTCATTCCGGTCTCACGGGCGTACCTGGTGGACCCGACTTCCCTGGGGATGGGGTCTGAGTGAAATGGGACCAAAAGAAGGTAGACAAAATCCCCTGGAGTCAGCATTGAATAATCCTGAGATCGAACTTGTTTGCAGGAAATTTGCTGAATTAAGGTATAGATTACTCTCCTATAATTATACCCTGACTTGGGAAGCCAGATCAAAAGGATTACCGATGATACGAGCTATGTGGCTGCACTATCCCCAAGATGAAGTTGCAAGGGAATTGGACAATCAGTATCTCTGGGGAAAAGCAATGATTATTGCTCCGGTTTATGAAAAAGGAGCTTCGAGCCGAAAGGTTTATTTACCTAAGGGAATCTGGTATGACTGGTGGAATAATAAGAAATATCAGGGAGGTACAACTATTGAACGCAATATAGATCTGAGTATCATGCCAGTGTTCGTAGGTGCCGGATCAATAATACCCTTTGATCCTTTACGTCAATATACATCTCAGAAGGTAGAAGAACCCAGAGAGATAAAAGTGTACAGAGGGGCTGATGGTTCATTTATCCTATATGAAGATGATGGTATCAGTCTTGACTATCTCAATAATAAAAATATTTTTCATACAGAATTCATATGGGATGACAATACTGAATCATTGACTATAAAACCGCAGAGTAATGGAGGGACTGAATTGTACAAAGCACGTAAATTCAGGATTGTAGTGCTTCCGTCAGGTGAAACAAAAATAGTACACTATAGAGGTAAACCAGTAAAAGTGAGTTTTTAATTAAATAAAGGATATGCGTAAAAATGAAACTTAATAAGTTATTAATAAAAATTTTAACTGTAGTTTTTTTGTATAATTTCACTGCTGTTAATCTAACAGGTCAGTTGCCTGAAATGCATGATATAGAATGGCGCTGTGTCGGACCTGCACATTTTGGAGGTAGAGTAACTTGTGTTAGTGGCATACCCGGTGACTATAAGACATATTTTATTGGTACAGCAGTAGGAGGACTTTTCAGAACAAAAAACGGGGGCACAACCTTCAAGGCGATCTTTGATGAGACAGATTCCCCTTCAATAGGTGCAGTTGCCATTTCACCTTCGGATAATAGTATTATATATGTAGGTACCGGAGAAGGAGATCCCAGAAATGATATATCCTTTGGTGATGGTATTTACAGGTCGGATAATGGAGGAGGTAATTGGCGGCATCTTGGTCTTGAGGAAACAGAGAGGTTTTCAGATATTGTTGTTCATCCTGAGAATCCGGATATAGTATATGCAGCAGCCATGGGAAAGGCATGGTCCATTGGCAAGGAAAGGGGTGTATTCAAGTCGGTTAATGGCGGAAAAACCTGGGATAAAATTTTTTATGTTAATAACACAACAGGGTCATCCTCAATATGCTTGCATCCTGAAGATCCCGACATCATATATGCTGGTATGTATGATTATTTGAGAAAACCCTGGCATTTCAGGAGCGGAGGCAGGGGAAGCGGTTTATATAAAAGTGTTGATGCCGGAAGAACCTGGACACATCTTACCGATCCTTCCCTGAAGAATGGTCTGCCGGGAAAGAAGTTACTCGGCAGAATAGAAGTGGATATATCCACAGCTAACCCTGAAACAATATATGCTATGATCGAATCACAGGAGGATGGCGAACTATGGAGATCGGATGATGGGGGCGACACCTGGAAAATGATCAATGATAATCGGCGTATCAATAACCGCCCTTTCTATTATACAGATCTTTATGTAAGCCCTGATAATCCATTCAATGTTTGGGCACTGGCCGGATCTCTATATCAGTCTGAGAACGGGGGTAGGGATTTCAGTAGAAACAGTGGATCTACCTTTGGTGATCATCACGCTTTTTGGATTGATCCTGAAGATCCTGATCATATCCTTAATGGTTGTGACGGAGGGACTTCTTTATCTTTTGACGGGGGAAGGAACTGGATTTATCTCAACAATATTCCCATGGCTCAGGCATATCATGTAGGCTATGATATGCAGTATCCCTATAATGTTTATACAGGATTTCAGGACCATGAGATATGGAAAGGACCCTCGCAAAGGTGGGCAGAGACAGGAGCAACTGGTAAAGACTGGACCAGGCTTCGTGACATGGCAGATGGAATGTATGCTTTTGCTCATCCTGCTGATCAAAACATAATAATATATAACGGACATTTTGGTGATATAACCAAGACAGATCTCAGAACCGGAGAGGAAAAGTTTATCCAACCTTATCCAATCGGTCCTTCCGGAACAAGTGCTGCCTATGAGAAATACCGTTTTCACTGGGATTCACCGGTGGTTTTATCACCTCATGATCCTGAAATTCTTTATTATGGGGCAAATGTTCTTTTTAGATCGAAGGACCGTGGGGAAACCTGGACTGTAATCAGTCCAGATCTGACCACGAATGATGCGGACAAGATGAAATTAAGCGGTGGTCCCATTTCACCTGATAATACAAGAGCTGAATATCATTGTACAATAATATCAATTGCTGAAAGTCCGCTGAAACCAGGACTGATCATTGCAGGTACTGATGATGGCAACCTGCAGGTTTCGCATAATAATGGTAAATCATGGAATAATTTGAAGGAACATCTTCCAGGGCCAGATAATGCCTGGATATCAGAAGTAGAGGCATCAGCCTCAGATACCAATAGAATTTATATTAGTATGGACCAGCATCGACTAGGTGACTTTACTACCTATCTTTTTAGATCGTATGATATGGGCTTTACTTGGAAAAAGATAACCGAAGGTCTTAATAGTTATGTTCACTGCGTCATAGAGGATGCAGAAGATACAGATTTGCTTTTTGCCGGCACCGAAAGAGGTATCTTTGTGTCCTTTAATGCAGGGGCCAGGTGGTATTCCTTAAATCACAGAATACCTGTACTGCCGGTAAGAGATATACATATACACCAAAGAGAAAATGATTTGATCATAGCCACCCATGGGAGGGGAATATTCATCATGGATGATATTTCCTGGATGAGAGAAATTTCTGACATTGGCAAAGACAGTCCTTCCCTGCTGAATATAAGGAATGCTTATCGTTATATACCAGTAAGCGATAGAACCAATCAAGGAGATGATATTTATATCGCGTCAAATCCAGACTATGGTGCTATCATAAATTATCATATCCCGGAAGGATACAGTCATAGCGGTCTTGATATTTTAATAAGTAATTCTGATAATACAACTCTGTGGGGATTTGAAGCAGATACCAGGGCAGGTGTACATCGTGCTACCTGGAACCTGGGGGAAGATCTGTCCCTGGTAAATAATGATATTGAAACTGACAGGTATGCCGGGAGGCTGAAACTTCCACCAGGCATGTATTGTGTATCTTTGATTAATAAAAGAGGAACAATTCTGGATAAGAAGGATTTAAAGATTCTGCCGGATCCCAGGAATGATATTCCTCTGGAGAACACGAGAGAATGTTATAGGTTAGTCCATAACCTTACTATAAGCATGAATCATTTGAGAATTATCTTGAATGAGATGGAGAAAGTAACCGAGTATATCAAAATACATTACAGAGGAGTAGAAGCTTCTGATCTTATTACCAATACTGAAGAACTAAGGTCAAAAATTAGGCCTGATCGGTTATCGCCGGATGGTTCTAATATATTGAGCAGAATGCGCTGGTTATTCAATCAGGTTAGAGAAAACTCAGATAAGCCAACACCTGCTCAGCAGGAATGGATTAAATATCTGATAAAAGGAGCTGAGGAGGTAAGAGTGGAATGGAAGAAACTTCTTGAATCAATAAATTATAGAAGCTGATGCAGTTGCTATTATGTTTCATGGAGTCTATCGTGCTTTTCATTTGAGAACTAGGTAATCATCTGGAAATTGTTATACATAAACTTTTTCTCTTTATGATTTTGACGAAATCACGTTTCTATCAAGATTTTTTAAACAGCCGGATAGAGATTAGTTAACTCTGCATTGTGAGGAGGTATAAAAAATGGACAGATTTATCAAATTATTATTATAATTTTATTGACTTTGTATAGTTTATTATTTATATTTTGTGTACGTACACAATTTAAAAAATTTTTTTAAAATTATTGAGGCCTTGCTATGACTACATTGAAAGAAATTGCTAAAGCAGCGAATGTATCCCTGGGTACAGTTGATCGGGTTATACATAATCGGGGAGGAGTTTCAGAAGAGTCAGAAGCTAAGGTACGTAAAGCTCTTGAAAAACTTAATTATACTCCAAACATTTTCGCTCGCCAGCTTAAACGTAAAAAACCTTTTCTCTTTGGAGTATTAATGCCTGATACAAATCAGGACGGAGGATATTGGAAAAGACCGGCTTCTGGTATTGAAAAAGCTGTAGCAGAACTTAATACTCATAAAGTAAAACTGTTACCTTTTTACTATAACCGCTACTCGCATATGTCTTTTTCCCGGGCAGCTGATACGGTTCTTGATACTAATTTAGATGGACTACTCATCGCACCAGTGAATACTGAAGTTTTCCAGGAATTCGTATCCAAAATTCCAACCACTGTTCCCTATGTTTTTTTTGATTCTAGTCTTCCTCAATCGTCCTGTCTTTCCTGCATTATGCAGGATTCATTTCAGAGCGGTCAACTTTCTGCCCGTTTAATGCATTTACTGTTACCTGAACCAGCAACAATTGCTGCTATACAAGTGCTGCCTAAGGATTATCATATTGAACAACGTATAAAAGGTTTTGAAACCTATTTTTCATCATATTCCTCTTATCAAATAAAAGTATACAGTGTTATTCGGGGGAACCCCCAAATGAACTTTACATTGATTACAGAATCGATTCTTCAGGAGCTGTCTGAACTTAAAGGAATTTTCGTTTCCAATGCCCTTGTTTGTGAGGTAGCTCGTATTTTAGAAAAACACAAACTTAATAAAAATATACATCTGATTGGATATGATCTAATCAAGGAAAATTTAGATTGCCTGAAATCAGGTACTATTGATTTTCTTATCAGTCAGCAGAGTGAACAACAAGGGTATCAGGGAATCTACACCCTTTTTCGACATATTATTTTAGAAGAATCAGTCACAAAAAAGGTTATGATGCCCATTGATATTATTACCCGGGAGAATGTTGATTACTATCATTCACCATAAGGAGGTACAATGACCAATCAATATGTTATAGGTGCTGATTTTGGCACAGATTCTGTGCGTACTGTTATTTTCGATACTCTGGATGGTCGGGAAGTTGCTTCATCAATTTGTGAATATCCCCGATGGAAACAGGGACGCTACTCTGATCCTAATCAGAATCAATTCCGTCAGCATCCCCTTGATTATATCGAAACTTTTGAAAAATCAATTAAACAAAACCTTTCTCAGGCTCCCCCAAAGACTGCAGAATCAATAAAGGGAATTGGTATTGACACTACCGGTTCCAGTCCCTGTGCGGTTGATAAAAATGGAAAACCGCTGGCCCTTTTACAGGATTTTACTGATAATCCTAACGCAATGTTTGTTCTATGGAAAGATCATACTGCTGTAGAAGAAGCTGAGGAGATTAATCATTTTGCCCAAACCTGGGGAGGAAAGAACTATACAAAATATATCGGAGGAGTCTATTCATCTGAATGGTTCTGGGCAAAAATGCTGCATATAATGCGCAAAGATGATGAGGTGAAAAAGGCTGCCTATTCATGGGTTGAGCATTGTGACTGGATGCCGGCTCTGTTGACTGACACTCAACACCTTGAACAAATGAAGCGCAGCCGCTGTGCTGCTGGACACAAAGCTATGTGGCATGCATCTTGGAATGGTCTTCCCCCGGAGTCTTTTTTATCAGGATTGGATAAGCGTCTTTCCGGAATGCGTTCTCACCTCTATCAAAAAACTTTCACTGCGGATCGTTCCGCCGGAACCCTTTCCCCTGAATGGGCTAAACGATTGGGACTTTCAACAAAAGTACAGGTCAGCGTTGGTGCTTTTGATGCTCATCTTGGTGCTATCGGTGCTGAAATTGAGCCTTATCATCTCTGTAAAGTAATGGGAACCTCTACCTGTGATATTCTAGTAGCTCCTCTAGAGGAAATGGAAGGGAAACTAGTAAAGGGTATTTGCGGTCAGGTTGACGGATCCATCCTTCCCGGAATGCTGGGAATGGAGGCAGGCCAATCCTCATTTGGAGATGTCTATGCCTGGTTCAAAGAAGTACTGCTTTTTGCAGTAAAAAATATTAATGTTACTGAATCCGAGATTTCGGAACCTTCTGATTCAATTCTCCCAGCCCTTTCCCGGGAAGCTGAAAAATTGTCTGTTGAACCAACTGACCCGGTGGCTGTTGACTGGTTGAACGGACGTCGTACTCCTTATGCTAATCAACGGCTTAAAGCTGCAGTAACTGGTTTGGACCTGAGTGTGAATGCGCCCCGTTTCTACAAAACCCTGGTTGAATCCACTGCTTTTGGCGCCCGGGCTATTGTTGATCGTTTTGAAGCAGAAGGGGTGCCTATAAAAGGAGTAATAGGACTAGGAGGAGTGGCCAAAAAGAATCCTTTTGTCATGCAGACTGTATGTGATGTTCTCAACAGATCAATGCGAATTGCCCGCTCCGAACAAACCGTTGCTTTGGGAAGTGCAATGGCTGCTGCTACTGCAGCAGGGATTTATTCTTCTCTGAAAGCTGCTCAAAAAGGTATGGGGCAGGGTTTTGAAACAACCTATGAGCCGGATTCTGCTCGTGCTACCATTTATAATACACTCTATAAAAAGTATAAAGGATTGGGACATTTTCTGGAAAAACAAATCAGCAGGGAGTCATAGATGAATAAGTATACCTTTTTGCAGGAACAGGCATTTGAAGCTAATCGAAACCTGCCCCAAAAGGGACTGGTCATCGAAACCTTTGGCAATGTCAGCGCTTATGATAAAAAAATGGGAGTCTTCGCCATTAAACCCAGTGGTGTTCCTTACCAGGAACTTACTCCGGAAAGCATGGTGGTTGTCGATCTTGAAAACCGGATTGTATCCGGCAAACTACGCCCTTCCTCAGATACTCCCACTCATATGATACTCTACCGTCACTTTGAAGGTATTGGCGGAATCTGCCATACTCATTCATCTCATGCCACTGCCTGGGCTCAGGCTGAAAAGCCGATTCCGGTTCTGGGTACAACCCATGCAGATTTGGTACAGGGTGATATTCCTTGTACCGCAGTCATTACTGACAAACAGATTCAAGATGACTACGAAATTGAAACTGGTCGGCTGATTGTTAATACCTTCACCCATCTCTCACCTTTGGAGGTTCCCATGGTTCTGGTAGCCTGTCACGGTCCCTTTACCTGGGGCACATCAGCAGAAAAGGCTGTGTACCATAGTGTTATGCTGGAGGAACTTGCCCGTCTTGCTTTTTTTACATTGCAAATAAATCCCCAGACCGCCAGGTTGAAAACTTCTCTTATTGAAAAACATTTTCAGCGAAAACACGGACCAGATGCGTATTATGGACAAGATACTTCAGAAAAGCAGTGATAGTGTCAAGGGTTTTATGCAAAATGGAATACGGAGAAGGGAATATGGAAAAGAGAGTGTTAAGGAAAAAGGGAAAAAACAAAAGAAAAAAGACTAAAGAACAATGTGTTTTTCTGAAAAAAGTTTACAGTTTTTATAGACCAAACTTTCCGGTTTGTCATTCTGAGCGACCGGAGGGAGCGAAGAATCTCATACCCCACTATAATAAGATTTTAAACATTATATCTGGGTAAAGTCAGTTTTTTTTGAGTAGAAAAATAAATAAAAATGGTATATTTTAACAAAAAATTGTATTTATTCATTGGATTGTTCACTTAGAAGCATGAGATCCTTCGTCACTTAATTCCTCAGGATGACAAGATTGTAAATTATTATATTGAATTAAGAAGAAATGAGGTAAAAGTAAAATAACAAAAATAAAATTTTTAGAAACCCAAGGGGGGAAGCTATTATTAGAAGTTTTATATTTTTCACTTGCAAAAAAAGATAAGGAGCATTTGTATGAATAATATTCCGGAAATAAAACAGGGTGTTATTGCAGTAAGCCGGGATTGTTTTCCGGTGGAATTGTCACGTAAGCGCAGGCAAGCTTTGGTTAAAAGCTGTGAAAAAAAAGATATTCAGATTATTCAGATGCAGACAATAGTTGAAAATGAGCATGATGTAATAAAGGCACTCAAAGAGATAGAAGAAAAGGGAATAAACAGCCTGGTTATCTATCTGGGTAATTTCGGACCAGAAGGTCCTTCTACTCTTCTGGCAGAAAAATTTAAAAATCCAGTTATGTTTGTAGCTGCAGCAGAAGAGAGTGGTGATAACTTGATTCAGGATCGCGGAGACGCTTTCTGCGGCCTGCTGAGTGCTTCCTACAACCTGGGACTGCGGGAGCTGTACCCTTTTATTCCTGAATATCCTGTAGGCACTCCAGATGAGGTTGCTGACATGATTGCTGATTTCAGTTCCGTCTCACGAATACTACTGGGATTGAAAAATTTAAAGATCTTTTCCTTTGGCCCACGTCCTTATGATTTTCTTGCCTGTAATGCACCCATTAAACCGCTCTATACCCTGGGAGTGGAGATTATGGAAAACAGTGAGTTGGATCTGTATGATATATACCAATCTGCAGAAGGTAATCCCCGCATTACTGAGATAGCAAAAGAGATGTCCTCGGAACTAGGATCCAGCAATACCTATCCCGATATACTTAAAAAACTAGCGCAATATGAAATTGCCCTGCTTCAGTTTATGGAGGAAAATCTGGGAGCAAGCCAGTACGGCATCTTTGCCAATAAGTGCTGGCCGTCATTTGAAAAATTTTTCGGGTTTGTGCCCTGTTATGTAAATTCCAGATTGGCCTCCCGTTATATACCGGTTTCCTGCGAAGTGGATATTTATGGTGCACTCAGTGAATATATGGCTGCCTGTGCAACTCTTTTACCTCCCACTCTGCTGGATATAAATAATACTGTTCCCGGGGACATGTATGAACAAGCCGGTTCTGATGTAAAAGATTATCGTCTGAATGAACTTTTTATGGGATTTCACTGCGGTAATACATCTTCTTCCTGCCTGTTGAATCCTTCTATGAAATATCAGCTTATTATGCACCGGTTAATGGAGCCGGATAAGAATCCTGACATCACCAGAGGTACGCTGGAAGGAAGAATCCGGCCCGGTGAAATTACCATGTTCAGACTGCAGTCTACTGCAGAGACTGAACTGAAATCATATATAGCTGAAGGGGAAGTACTTGATATTGATCCCAAATCCTTCGGCAGTATCGGAATATTTGCCATAAAGGAACTGAATAGATTCTACCGGCATGTTCTTATTGAAAAACGCTTTCCGCACCATACCAGTATAGGGTTTAAACATGTTGGCAAGTTTCTTTTTGAAGCGCTGAAGCTGCTGGGAGTGAATGATATTTCCTATAATCAACCTGAAAATAATTTGTATAAAACGGAAAACCCTTTTAAAAAGCACTGAACAAAAAAGAAAGGAGAAATTTATGGTCAATATATCTCTTATTGACTGGACCATTGTTGCTGGTTATTTTATGATTATACTGGGTCTTTCCTGGTGGGTGATCAAACAAAGAAAGGATACTTCTACTGATTATTTTCTTGCTGGACGTCATCTTGGATGGTTTATCGTTGGTGCTTCCATTTTTGCATCTAACATTGGTTCAGAACATCTGGTCGGCCTGGCAGGGTCCGGAGCGACCGACGGTGTGGCGATGGCTCATTATGAGCTGCATGCCTGGTGTCTGCTGGTCCTTGGGTGGGTTATGGTTCCTTTTTATATGCGTTCTAAAGTGTTCACCATGCCTGAATTTCTTGAAAAACGATTTTCACCCACAGCACGTACTGTACTCTCATTAATATCACTTGTTGCTTATGTGTTCACAAAAATTGCTGTAGGTATTTTTGCAGGAGGTATAGTCTTTAGTGTCCTTTTACCTGATATCAATTTCCTGGGTCTGGACAGTTTCTGGATCGGCTCAATACTGGTTATTGTATTAACAGGTCTTTATACTATACTAGGTGGTTTAAAAGCAGTGGCTTATACCGAAGCCCTGCAGACCATTATACTGATATTCGGATCTATTCTGGTCACCATATTTGGTTTAAAAGCCCTGGGGGGCTGGGGTGAATTACGGGCCATTTGTGGTTCAGACATGTTCAATCTTTGGAAACCACTGGTTCCCGCAGGTATTGAAGGAACCTGGGCTCCTGTCAGAGAAGTCGGACGTATGGCCTGGTATTTTAATGATAATTACCCATGGCTGGGTATGCTCTTCTGCGCCCCGATTATTGGTCTGTGGTACTGGTGTACAGATCAGTATATCGTACAAAGAGCTCTGGGTGCCCCGAATGAAAATCAGGCACGACGCGGTTCCATCTTTGCAGCATTCCTGAAACTGCTACCTGTATTTATTTTTATCATTCCGGGCATGATCTGCTTTGCAATTGCTAAAAGCGGAAATGTTCAGGTTATCAGTGAAGTATTCTTTAATTCTCAGGGTGAACTAATTCGCGATAATGCACAGCAGGCTTTTCCGCTTCTGGTGGCATATATTCTGCCTGTGGGAGTAAGGGGTATTGTTGTGGCTGGCCTGCTGGCTGCTCTGATGAGCTCTCTGGCCGGTGTTTTTAATGCATCATCCACCTTATTTACCATGGATTTTTACGCACGGCTGAAACCCCGAGCTTCACAACATCAGCTTGTATGGATAGGACGTATTGCAACCACTGTTATGGTGATTATTGGTTTGATATGGATTCCAGTGATTAAGGGAGGCAGAGGACTCTACGATTATCTCCAGGGTGTGCAATCTTATCTGGCCCCACCGATTTTTGTGGTCTTTTTCTTCGGCGTTTTCAACAAACGGCTCAACGCCAAGGGTTGTCTTGCTGCATTAATCACCGGTTTTGTTATGGGTCTCTTCAGATTAATCGTAGATACACCTGTCAAAATGGTTCAGGATTTTACTTATGGAGAAGGTTCATTCTTATGGGTAATCAACAATATCTTTTTCCAGTATTACAGTTTATTGATATTTTTAGTTTGTATCGCTGTTATGCTTATTGTCAGTTATATGACCAAAGCTCCTGCTTATGAAAAGATCAGTGGTTTAACGTTTGCCACCATGACAGATGAACACCGTAAAGAATCCAGATTAAGTTGGGATTATCGTGATGTAATCTCATCGGTTATTGTTATAGTGCTGATTATTGGTGCTTATCTTTACTTTACCGGTTGATTATTCTTTTGGTAGAAAATAAGATTACTATGAACCCAGTATGGCAGCAGAGTAAAGCCCTTATTTTTGATTGTGACGGAACCTTGGCAGATTCCATGCCCTTACACATGGATTCCTGGGCCAAAGCATTTGCCGACTTTGGTGAATCCTATCGACCTCAATTTCTAGATCCTCTAAAGGGAATGAATGAAGTGAAAATCGTTCAGCTCTATAATAAGGAATTTAATAGTGATCTTAATGCAAAACAGCTGATCGAAGCAAAACATAGATACTTCCAGGAAAAAGCCCATCTGATACAACCTATAGAACCAGTTGTTCAGATAGCAAAAAAATATGCAGGCAAATTACCCTTGGCTGTCGTTTCTGGTGGACAGCGTGAAAATGTACTGTCTACTCTTTCAGGACTCGGACTGAATCATCTCTTCACAGTTATATTAACAGCCGATGATTCCCTACCGCCTAAGCCGGCACCTGATCTGTTCCTAGAAGCAGCCCGCCGTCTGGGAGTAAAACCGGAATACTGCCAGGTATTTGAGGATGGTGATCTGGGTCTGAAAGCTGCACATGAAGCCGGTATGCGGGCAGTGGATGTCCGTCAGATAATTAAAACTAAGCATTGAGACCTTCCTTAAAAATGCTGACACTTGAGTCTTAATCATCAAATTTTTGTTTAAGGAGCAGAATGTATTACAATAAAAACTGTAAACTTTTTTCAGGACGATACATTTTGTTTTTTTATCTTTTTTTCTTTTGTTTTTAATCCTTTTCCCTTCTCCCTATTCCATCTTGGTGATTTATACATTGTTCAGAATAAATATTATAAGGAGTCATTATGAAAACTACACCCTATATTTACACAATAGTGCTGGGAATAACTCAATTTTTGGTATGTTCTCATAATTCTCCTGGTGACTATCTCATTCAGCCTGTCTCTTTCACCCAGGTACACATTAATGACAGATTCTGGAAACCTCGCATGGAAACAAACCGAACTATTACTATTCCCCATGCCTTTAAAAAGTGTGAGGAGAACAGCCGTTTGGATAACTTTGCCATTGCCGGTAACCTTATCAAAGGAAAACATAAGGGATATTATCCATTCGATGATACTGACGTTTACAAAACTCTGGAAGGAGCATCCTATGCCCTTATGCTGAAAAAGGATCCGGAGCTGGAAGCTTACCTGGACAGTGTAATCACCCTCATTAATGCTGCCCAGGAGGATGACGGGTATCTATATACCGTACGAACTAACAGGGTCGACTACCTGCGCAACTGGTTTGGTAATAAGCGCTGGGAAAAACTCTCCGGTAGTCACGAACTCTATAATGCTGGCCACCTTTTTGAAGCTGCTGCTGCTCACTATCAGGCCACTGGTAAAAAAAATCTTCTGAATATAGCCTTAAAATTTGCCGATCTTATTGACCGCTGTTTTGGTTCTGACAGTTTGCAGAAACCACCTGGCCATCAAGTTATAGAGATGGGATTAGTAAAGCTCTACCGGGTAACAGGAGAAAAAAAGTATCTTCATCTTGCCAAATTTTTTCTCGATGTTCGGGGCAAACCGCTGGATGGGCGTAAACTAGGGGGTGAATATAATCAGGACCATAAACCAGTAACCGAACAAGAGGAGGCAGTGGGGCATGCAGTACGAGCTGGATATATGTATGCTGGTATGGCTGATGTGGCCATACTGACAGGTGATCATTCCTATATAACTGCAATCGACAAGCTCTGGGAGAATGTTGCCGGCAAGAAACTCTACCTCACCGGCGGCATTGGCCAGCAAGGTAACAACGAAGGATTTGCCGAAAATTACAAACTACCCAATATGAGTGCTTACAATGAGACCTGCGCCTCCATCGGTAATATCTTTTGGAACCATCGTCTCTTCCTGCTACATGGGGATGCCAGGTATATTGATGTAATGGAACGGACACTCTATAATGCCCTGCTCTCTGGAATTTCTCTGGATGGTAAACACTTCTTCTATCCCAATCCCCTGGCTTCAGTAGGACAGCACCAGCGGAAAGAATGGTTCGGCTGTGCCTGCTGTCCTGGGAATGTCACCAGATTTTTAGCCTCTGTGCCAGGCTATATGTATGGTATAAGAGAGAATGAACTCTACCTTAACCTCTATGCTTCCAGCAAGGCCAAGGTGGAAATTGCTGGTCAGCAGGTTCAAATTGTACAAGAAACCAATTATCCCTGGAATGGTCGTATTCACTTACAGATAAACCCAAAAAATCCTGGCAGCCATTTTTCAATATACTTGCGTATCCCTGGCTGGTCTAGAGGAAGGCCTATAGCAACCGATTTATATCGATTCCAGAATAGCGTTCCTGAGAATATAAAGCTCCTTGTAAATGGCTCTACCCATCAGATCAATGTAAAAAAAGGATACGTAAAGGTCGAACGAACCTGGAAGTCTGGTGATGAGATCCTTCTTGATCTGCCCATGACTGTTCATCGAGTATTGGCACATGATAGTGTTAAAGCTGATCGTAATCGGGTGGCATTACAGCGAGGTCCTTTGGTCTACTGTGTTGAATGGCCAGAAGTAGATGATGGCCACGTGCATAACCTTATGCTGCCTGACCATGCTGAATTTACTGTATCCTTCAGCCCGAATCTGCTGGATGGTGTTCAGACCATAGAATCTGAGGTAGTAGCATACTATAAAGACTCTAAGGATAGTGAAATTAAATCAATAAGGAAACCGTTTACAGCTATCCCCTATTATGGATGGGCTCACCGGGGGTCGGGTGAAATGGCAGTCTGGCTGGCCCGGGATACTTCTGCTGTAATACCAGTCGGTCAGCCTACTCTGGCTACAAAAAGTAAGGTTACTGCCTCCTTTGGCAAGAATCCTCAATCTGTCAATGATCAGCTGGAACCGAAAAACTCCATTGATCATGAAGTACCCTTTTTCTACTGGTGGCCTCATAAAGGCACCACTGAATGGATTCAGTATGATTTTCCCCAACCAGCGGAAGTCTCCATTGTCGATGTCTATTGGTTTGACGACACCGGTATAGGAGAATGCCGCCTTCCCAAATCCTGGAAAATCCTTTATAGATTTAAAGGAAAGTGGCGTCCGGTATATACTGAAGGCAAATACGGCACGGAAAAAGATACCTACAACCGGGTCATTTTCGAAACAGTCAAGACTGATGCTATCCGGCTGGAAATTCAGTCGCAACCAGAAAGGGCCGGAGGGATTCATGAGTGGAAGGTTAAATAGTAAAAAAATTACAATTTAGCAATTATCAATTAAAAAGCTTGATTTTATTTTCTAAATTTTGTATAATTATGAATATCAAAGGGGCTGTAGCTCAGCTGGGAGAGCGCCTGACTGGCAGTCATGAGGTCGTGGGTTCGAACCCCATCAGCTCCACTTTTCAAATGCCTGTATTTGATATTAATACAGGCATTTTTTTAACGCTCGGAGCTGACTAAAAAGTATAGAAATCAATGAAACCACAGATTGCACAGATTAACACAAAGAAAGTATAAAGTTAATATAAATTTTCCTATTATTGCGCCAGGATTTATAGAGGATGTCCTGGACGATCAAGTAGGGTAATATTTTTCTGTTTCGGGCTGAAAAGCCCTTTGGTTCCCATTCAGAACAAGGGTGTTCTGGGCTATCAAAATTCACTTGTTAGTTACTGTATAATAAAAAGATTATGAACCTAAATATTCAAATTTAGTTAATCTTTTAAATTCTTTAATATCAGTATTTGATTGGATTGGTTCTTCACTTTTAGCCCAATCTTCCATAATTATTTGGAGATTTTTATTCCAGATAATTAAACCTTTTTGAATCCATTTATTTAAAATTGAAAGTGGAGATTTAATATTCTTATCAAATTCTTGTTGTAAAAAGTCGATAAGATCATTATCAGTTGTTGATATTTCTAAATTATAAGTAATAGAATAAACAGCTATTTTTTGATCTATGTAACTTAAGTTAAAAAATTTACCAGTTTTTTTATTTATTGTTCCAATATCTATTAAATTTCTGATAGCTGAGAAATTAATTTGGAATTCAGTACTTTTGTCAGATAATTCCTTTTTAGGTTTTATTTTTACTTTAAACTCATTACGTCAAGGATATTTTGTTTTAAATTTTTGTGTTTGAAATATTTCCTCTCTAACATCGCGAACTGTAACACATTTGAAACTTTCATCTAAAAACATATCAGGAGAAATTCTGATTAACATTAAGATGGTACAGGTATCACAAAGAATATTCATAATTTAGCTTTCAGATAAAGATAATTCTTTTAATAATTCAGATTTTATTTCTTTAGAATCTAATAAATTATTTATTCCAAGAATTTCAGCAAGTTTCCTATTTGAAATTATATCAATCTGATGTAAAACAATTTCAAAAAAATTTTTGCTCAAACTTTTTAAATTTTGGATAAAATTTCTTACATCTTCTCCATTATAAATTATTTCCTTAATTGTTGGGAATTTTTTTCTAAGATTTGCATCAGCACCACCAACATTTAACTTAAATTCTGTATAATTAATTTTTATTGCCTTTACTATTCCATATAATGAATGATTGTATGAACTTGCAAATTGTTTAAGGGTAATCACTTGTAAAGGTTTGTTGAATTCTTTTATAGTATTGTAAACCATTTTAACATAAGGTTCTGGAAATTGAATAAAATTTGCAACTAAATCACAGAAATTTTCTTCATTGTTTTCATATTCACTATCCACATTAAGCTCATCTCTTATAGCATGAACTGATTCATGTAATAGAGGAAATATTAAATCAAGTATATTTGTAGCATTATTAATAAAGACAACTCGATGATTATATATTTTAGTATAAAAAGCATAACTCTTAATAGAAGCTGGAAAATCTCTAAATATAACATTTATACCTAATTTTTCAGATAACTTAAAAGTATGTTTATAATCAATTGGAATATCATTTGAAATTCCTGTCATGGCTCTTAATTCGTGTGCAATATTACGTGCATTATTTAAGTCTATTTCTTGTGTTCGAATTACTGGAAGAATTTCAGATTTCTTTTCGTTTCTAAAAATATTTAAATATTCTTTAGAAATGGATATTGCTGATCTTTGAGTAGACTTTGTAATCTTTGAATTCATTCTTTGTCGATGGACTGGAACTGAAATAAGCTTTTCGATATTATTTGTAAAAAAATCATTAGGATTGGTGTTAAAAAATTTACAAAGTAAAAGTAAGTGATTACCCTTTGGAACCTGCCCATTAATCCAGTCATTTACTGTTTGGCGAGATACACCAACTTCATTAGCTAAATTCTGTATGGAAAGTTTCTTATCTTTTGCATATTCTTTGATTTTAAATCCTTCCCATTTCATAACATATCTCCTTATTGTGTAAAGATTTCTTTACATTTAACTTAATAATATACAAAATAATTTTGTATTTGTAAAGTTATATTTACATTTTTTTGTAGTTAACATTGATAAAGGAAGTTACAAACAACTGAAACCATCCAATATGCAGAACAAACTAATCTGATGAACATGAGAGTGCTCTTACTATAAAGCAGTTTATGTAAGCTGTTTACGTTCAAAGATTAAGCGATCATGTTAGATAAAATAAACTGTTTAGATCCTATGTTGCATTGGGTTATGTGATAATATATTTACATAGATACTTCTATTCTAATAATATTTTACTTATTGTTTCAAGATCATCAACTATTTCCTCTACCCCAAGAGGATTTGTCGGGTGCTCATAATGTAAATCAATATACTTATCTCTACTAGATTTTAACTTATAAGACAACCTCGACAGTATTTCATCTTTTAAAATAATAGCTTCGATTTTATATTTATTTTTAAAATTATTCATTAGTTCAGTTGATATTAAGCTTGTTTTCTTATTGTATTCATTCCAATTCTTACTTATTATATCTGAATACATAAGTTTATCATGTTTCATTTTATAATTTGAGATTTCTTGTCTGATTTGTTCAACTAATTTTAAAGCTTTCAATTTCAGTTCATTATTAGTGAGAACAGAATATGATGTTTGATCTTCTTCAATTATTCCAAGTCTTTTCCGATAATCATTTAATTGTTCATCCTTACTTACCAATCGTTCCTTTAATGTTTCAATTGTGGCATCTTTACTTTTTATTGTACTATTAAGTATAAATCCGCCTAAAGTACCAATAATAATAATTGTTGCTCCAATAGCCCTTCCAACTTCTTTCAGTGGGAAGGATTTACTTTTTTCTTCTTTATTTTTATTTAAATTTATCATTTTAAGGCTCACTTTTTTTATCAACTAACCACTTAATCAGCAGTAAAGCACAATACTTTAAAAATTACTGCATATAGTAATTTTTTATCAATTATTACATCTATTTAATAATACCATTTTCAAAATTTTACGTTTAAGTTTTGAATAGATACAAATCATTTTCGAATAATTTAATCCTTAAACAAAGGTACTGTTTAGTATTTCAGATTCAGAACTCATAACAATTTGTATTGTAGTTACTGGTGAAGAATTTAATGTTATATTGTAATAATTTAATAGTAAAATGTCAAGAAAAATATTGAGAAATAAAACACAGATCAAGATTTTATTTTTTTTCTCTTGCTTCTTTTTTTATATTTTTTTGTACTGGGTTGGGAAGCCAAATAATAATATGCCCTGGACAAGGATGTCCTTTGTGACTAGAAAAATTTGATTGTTCAACAAGTATTGGTTAAAGCTAATGTCACATAAATTTGGTTCAATAACTGAGATGCCATTCAGGCCGTCTGTTTGTTTATGTAGAGCAGGCCATGTGCAAATATCGACCATGGACTCTCGGCCGATCTTCACGCTAACCAATTACAACACCTTATTTTTCTTTTTTTACCGATCTTTTATTTCGTGTTCATCCCCGATATATTGTTTGTAAGGACTCTGGTAAAATGATCAGGAGCTAGTCGAGCTTTCAGTTTCATTCCTGACCAGTAAATAGCGGCAGAAATTAATAGAGATTGAATGGCGGGAATGCCGATTTCCCAATTATACTGGGTCACATAGCCAATCAAGGCTCCGATCATAAATGCAAAGGTTGCAATCCAGTTCCATCCCCTCTTATCTACCCATTCTCTCTTTCTTATAAGAAAGAAATCTGAAAACATCACTCCGGCAATGGCGGGATAGATTACTCCTAATAAAATCAGGAAATTTATAAAGAAACTCAGTATTCCCACTAAGGCCAGAGATATTCCGGCTACTGATCCCAGGAAGGTTAATAGGGCTCTTCCTTTACTGGAGTTGACATTGAACATATTGGCCGCTGCCAGACCAATGGAATAACTTGCGATTATCTGACTGGTCCAGAGAGCAATGTAGAGGATTATAAAGCCCCAAAATGGATATCCAAGATCTCTCATCACCTTAACAATGTCCGCATCTCCTATTCCTACTGACATTACCGCACCGGTAAAGAAAAATACAAAGCCAATGATGATTATTCCCAGGGGGATTAAGGCTTGGTCTTTGAATTTTGGTTTTGAATACCGGGTATAATCTGATGCAATCAGCCATTGAGCTACATTAGCTCCCAGGATAATGCTGATTGCACCAAATATGGTTATTGAGGGTTCTGGATTCCAGGATGCTAATCTCTCCCACCCTGTATCTTTAAGAGCAAAAAATACACCTGAAGTTATCAAAATCAAGCCAGCAGGCACTGCTATATAATCGGTCCATTTCATGGAATTATATCCCATGACCGAAGGCAAAGCAAAAAGAAGTCCGGCAATAACAGTTACCAAAGCCCAGGCAAGCCACTTTTGATCATAATTTATACCGAGCAGGGCTGATAATGCATTACCCGCTACAGCTGTGTTTACTCCGAACCAACCTACATTGAGAACTATCAGAGCTAATCCAACCACAAATCTGGCCTGAATAGCTCCAAAACTAGTTCTGGCAATTACAGAGGAGGGACGGCCGGTTTTAGCGCCTAAATAACCCTGCAGGGCATTTCCAATCCATTGGAAAAATACTAATCCTATAAACAGAATCAGTACTATTTTCAATAATCCAAAGTGGCCGGCTAAGGATGAGCCCACCATGAGAACCGGTACGGCAAATTCCAAACCTGCAAAAATGGTAGCAGGAACTATCCAGGGTTGTCTTTCCCCGGAAGGAACCGGAGAAAGAACCGTATCTTCTTTCATAATATCCATGGTATAACATTCCTCTTTATATTTTTTCTTAAACAAACAAGTTCGGGGTTGTCTGAAAAGTCCAAAAATACTTAAGCCGCAGAGTGCACAGAGAAATAAAATATTGATAAAAGAATATAAATAAAATCATATTCTCTGAGTTTTCATTTTTACTCTGTTTGAACTCTGTGGTTGTATTTTTCTTTAATATTAATCACAATTTTGGATGATGTCATTGTTATTTTTTGGCTCACTCTTTTTCCTTTGTATTCGCAGTTTTTTAGTGGCCTCAAGATTTAGCTTCATCTCAGGCTCATCGATCACCACCCCGTAATCCTCCCTTGATTTTTTTAGGGATACATATCCGTTTATCACATCCTGAAGTACCTTTTCTGGCTTCCTTTCCAGGGCAGGACCATAGCCCCCTCCTCCGCCGGTCTGAAAACTGATGATTTCATCCGGGGCAATAGAAAGATTGGAGATCTTGCGCCAGCGTTCTTCCTTGCCATTGTTACGGTAGATCACTGTTATACTTGGTTTTCCATGCATTCCGCCAAAAATACCCCAGGGCGGACAGTACTTTACTCTGTCTGTGGTTACAGTAAGTCCTGCTTCATGACCGATAATTTGATAATTTCTTCGGACTCCCAGACCACCTCTGTACCCCCCGGCACCTCCGGAGTCCTGAGCTAGTTCGAATCGCTCTACCCGCCAGGGATAGCGCACTTCAACCACTTCCGCCGGAACATTGTAGGTGTCACCCAGGTTCATGCAGAAAAGTGCACTTTCTCCATCTTCATGGGGTTTTCCCCCGTATCCTCCGGCATCTCCTTCTGCGCAAACGTAATATTTACCTGTTCTGGGGTCGGTACCATAGATGAAATTTGCCATGCAGTCACCAAAGTGTCCAGCCCTCACCCTGTCCGGTATGGCTGGTGCTAGTGCTTTCAGAACCAGATCAGGAATCACATTTGTGGGAGTGGGCCACATGGCACAGGCTGCAGGGAATTGCGCCTTAAGTAGGCTACCTTCCGGGATAATGATTTTCAGTGGGTGAAAGAAACCTTCATTGCTGGGCTGATGGGGAGTAGTCAGAATCTTGAAGGCGTACCGGGAAGCAGAGACCGTGGAGGGCTCAGGTACATTCATGGGGCCTCGGCATTGAGGATCGGTTCCTGTATAGTCCAGAGTAATCTCCTCATCCTCAACAGTTACAGAGACCTTCAGAAGCAGCTTTTCGTCCAATGGGGCATTGTCATTGCCATCGCCGTCGAGCAGAGCTTGGGCAGAGTAGGTTCCATTGGGAATACGGCGGATGGACATCCGGGACATTTTCTCTCCCTGGTCCAGGAGCTTTTGGAGTACTCCCTTGGTCAAATCAAGACCGTATTTATCAATAACAGTATAGAAGCGCTTGCTGCCTGTCCGCACGGCAGCAATCATAGCCCGGATATCTCCCAACACCGCATCAGGCACCCGAGAATTAGCTCTGATTAAGCGGAAAACGTCTTCATTGGGCTTTCCTTCTCTGACAATCTTGACCGGAGGTAAACGAAAACCTTCCTGAAAGATTTCCGTGGTGTTGCTGTACCATCCCCCCGGATAGATTCCTCCCATATCTACTGTATGGCCCCGAAAAGCAGCCCATCCCTGGATTTCCTTTTCATAAAATGCAGGACAGAGTACCACGATATCCGGACAGTGAGTACCGCCTCCATTGTAAGGATCATTGCAGAGGATAACATCATCGGGTTTTAATCGGTTCCGGCCAATGGTATTATAGGTGGATTGAATAGCATAACCTAAACTCCCCAGAAAGGAAGGCAATCCCGGAGTTTCAGCAATTGCATTGGCTTCACTGTCAAAGATTCCGCAGCTGAAGTCAACTACCTCATAGAGCACAGGGCTGTAGGCGGCTCTTTCCACTGTTCTTCTGATATCCCTGCTGGCTGCGATCAGCCGACTGCGGATTACCTCTAATGTAATGGGATCTATTTTCATGTTTACTCCTTATTGATTTTGATGATGAGATTACCGTATTCATCTACAGAACAGGTCTGGTCAGGTTCAACTACAGTGGTGGAAGTGGGTTCTTCTATAACTGCCGGACCTGTTATTGTGTTGGCTGCCAGAAGTTTATCCCGCTGATAGATGCTGAATTCCCGATACTTGCCGTCTCCCAGATAGACTTTTCTTTTTCCCAGCCTGGATTCCGGTACAGGAGTCTTGTTTCCACGGTTGATAGTCTGCAGATCGGGTTTTCTTACCTTGCCAATGCCAATAACCTTAATTGATACTATTTCTTTAGTTTCTTCCGGAGCATTATGCCCGTACACCCGGAGATGAAGTTCATCAAAACTCTGGCTCAGAACTTGTTTCTCAGTCTCAGTCAACTCAGAAGGTGCAGTAACACTCAGGGTATGTTCCTGGCCTTCATATCTCATGTTTATTTTATAGGTCATGGCTATATTTTCATCTGAGATGTTTTCGTATTCAAAGAGTTGTTTTACCCGCCCCTCCAGATCCTGGAAGATTCCATTTACCGACTTGATGTCAGCCTGGTTGATACGCTGTATATAGGTTTGAGTAAAGTTGTGCCGTAAATCTGCCATCAGCATACCCCAGGTGGAAAATACCCCGGGAAAGGGAGGAATAATCACAACGGGGATATTCAATTCTCTGGCTATGGCAGCAGCATGTGTAGGCCCTGCACCCCCAAAGGCAACCATAGCTAGGTCCCGGGGATCATAACCGCGTTTGACTGTCATGGATTGAAGCAGTCCGGACATGTTGTTGTTGACAATCCTGATAATTCCCAGGGCGGCCTCATCAATGCTGAGGTTAAAATAATCAGCGATTTTTTTCATGCTTTTACGGCTGAGTTCAGGCGAGATATCCATTTCACCTCCCAGGAAATAGTCCGGATTCAGGATCCCCAGGTGGAGGTCTGCGTCGGTTACAGTTGGTTCTGTACCGCCCCACTGGTAGCAGGCTGGTCCCGGTTCAGCTCCGGCGCTTTGCGGCCCTACGTGTAAGGCTCCGGCCTCATCAATCCAGGCAATGCTGCCCCCACCGGTTCCGATTTCCCGAATATCAACTACAGGAAGAAGAATGGGACGACCTTCCACCACGTATTGATCAGTTGTTTCCGGTAATCCTCCCTTAACAATGGAGGTCTTGGCAGTGGTGCCTCCCATGTCGTAGGTGATAACATTGTGGTAACCGATCATTCTGGCCAGCATGGCTCCTCCTATGGCGCCGGCTACTGGACCGGATTCCACCATTGCCACTGGCATTTCCCTGGCAATAGGGGAAGCCATGATCCCACCATTGGATTGCATAATCTGCAATTCTTTTTGAAAGTTGCGTTTTTCTAATTCCTCTTCCAGTTTCTTCAGGTATCTTTGCACTACCGGCATCACATATGCATTCTGAACCGTAGTGCTCATTCTCTCATATTCATAGTAGCGCCTGGTTATATTATGGGAAAGGGATACGGTTATCTCGGGATATTTCTCTTTCAATACTTTCCCAATCTCTTCCTCATGTTTAGAATTGGCATAGGCATTGATAAGGCAGACAGCTATGGACTCTATCTTCTCTTTACGGAGAAGTTCTATAATCCCAGTCAGCTCCTCGATTTCCAAAGGAATCAATACGGTTCTGTCAGCTGCAATTCTTTCCTTAGCCTCGAGCCTCAGATATCTGGGGATAAGGGGTCGAGGCTTTTTGTACAGTGCGTCGTAAATTTCGGTTCGATTACTTCGGCCTATTTCTACCACATCCCTAAATCCTTTGGTGGTGATTAAAGCTGTCTTGGATCCTTTACCTTCGATCAGGGCATTAATTACCACAGTAGTGCCATGAACCAGGAAAGATACATCCTGGAAGGAAATGTTGAATTTTTCCATACTTTGAATGGTTCCTGTGGCAGGATTCTTGGGGGTGGATGGTACCTTGCTTATCTTTATAGTGCCAGTAGATTCATCCAGCAATACTCCGTCGGTAAAGGTTCCTCCCACATCCGTACTCAATCTGTACATGTATACCTCCTTGAATAGATCATGGTCAATTTTTGTTCTCTGTATTAATTTTTCATTTTACTGCTGAGTATAAAGTGAAAACAGATGGTTTTGTCAGCTACTTTTTGATCAGCAGGAATATTAATTTAAATCATTCTAATTCCACCATTACTATTGATTTAGAAGGTATATCCATAGTAAGGGTGTTCTTTTCTGCATTGAGGTATTTAAATTCTTTGATATATACTTTTTGAGGTTTACTAAAATCATTATAGGAGTCTATTTTCTCAGCAGTTATGATTTCAGCATCTTTAATCCGGATTTGGTTTATTCCCCTAAGCTCACAGGTAATGGTTACAGGTTTTTGAGGATTGCAATTGCTCAGGGTGATATGGATCAGACCATCCGCATTCCGGGAAGCAGAAGCGCTGACAGCAGGGATGGAGTTATGGTCAAAAGTGTAGTTCTCACAGATAACCCTCAGGGGTAAACAGGTTGCATCCTGATGAACCTTGTACATCTTGAACACATAATAGGTAGGGGTAATGACCATTTGCTTCTCTTTGGTTAAAATCATGGCCTGAAGTACATTAACGGTTTGAGCGATATTTGCCATTTTTACTCGGTCGCCATGGCGGTTGAAAATATCAAGGGTAAGTGCGGCAACAAATGCATCCCGTATAGTATTCTGTTGATAGAGGAAGCGCGGATTGGTACCCGGCTCTACTTCATACCAGGTTCCCCATTCATCTACAATCAAGCCTTTCTCTTTTTGGGGATCATATCTATCCATGATAGTTTTATGGCGGTTGATAATTTCATCCATCCGGAGCGCTTTTTTAATTATATTAAACCATTGTTTTTCCTTGAAATTGGTGGAAGAGCGAATTTCTTCTGCTCCGGCTCCGGTATAGTAATGAAGGGATATACCCTGAAAACGATCTCTATTTTTTTTATCTTTCATTGACACTTCCATCCAATGATAATCATCACCGTAGGGTCCGCATGCTATTCTGTACAATTTATTATCCCCATAATTTTTACAATACGTTGAATAACGGCGCATCTGGTCAGCATAGAATTCAGCAGTCATACTGCCCCCGCAGCCCCAGTTTTCGTTACCCAGATCCCAGTATTTTACTTCCCACGGCAGTTTGCGTCCGTTCTGTTCTCTTAACTTTGTCATCGGGCTGATATTATCAGAGTTTAGATACTCAACCCACTGCGACATTTCCCGTATAGTACCGCTGCCTAGATTACCGCAAACCACAGGTTCACATCCAAGCTGCTCACATAAATCCAGAAATTCATGCGTCCCAAAACTGTTGTCTTCGGTAACACCTCCCCAATGGGTATTGATCATGGTAGGTCGCTGATCTTTTGGCCCGATACCGTCTTTCCAGTGATATTCATCAGCAAAGCATCCTCCGGGCCAGCGAAGATTTGGTATATCCAGTGCTTTCAGGGCAGTGACCACGTCATTTCGTATTCCCCGGGTATTGGGGATGGAGGACTCCTTTCCTACCCATATACCTCCGTAGATACATCGTCCCAGATGTTCGGAAAAATGTCCGTAAATATGTCTGCTGATTGTATGCTTTCCTAAATCAATATTCACAATTATTTTATTTTGGTTTTTCTGAGCAAAGACACTGATAGTGAACAATGTGATTGTAACTAAACTGATAGTTAAATACTTTTTAATTATCATGGCAACTTACCTCCATATTATATGCAGATTTATACTTAAGTAATGTTTTTACTATACTTAAAAAATAATTTTAACATTCCGTTAACGTACACGCTTTTTTTTAAAATAATCATATAATTTGTTGCCCGGGTTTTTAGAAATATTTATTTTTATATGATTGTATTACTATAATATATAAAATTTATTTCCATTTTGCAACCATTTTATCCAAATATTTAGTTAAATTTCCAGGATTTATAACAAATTTTCAAAAAACAGTGTCTCTCTTTCAGATTTCCCCTGGGCAGCTGATCTTTTACAGGCTGTACTTTTTGTATTCAGATAATCTAACCAATGTCTTTCTAAATGGAAAGAAATTTATTTTTTGCAAGGTGGAAAACGGAAGCAACATGGTACCCCCCTACCGGTTTTACAAGTATGTAGAGGA
>CAYUAG010000023.1:30633-39748 GCA_964442615.1 uncultured bacterium | reverse complement strand
TTACAATCCTCCTGATTATCAATTTCTTTTTACTTTATATATTAATTTAACTACTTCATCAGCATGGCGTGCAGCAAATTCAAGAAAACGGCATATTTTCTCTAGATCATTTATTGCTGTTGTAATTTTATGTAATGTTATTGCATCTTGAATAAGTTCTTCAATAATCGAATATACTCCCATGATCATCCCCAATAATAATATTGTTCTACCAATTATTCTTTTATTTACATAAACAAGACCATGAATCTCTTCAGTGTATATACCAGTATATGATAATGCAAATAATGCAAATTCTCTCGATTTTGAAGCATGAAAAAGTATGGGTCTTACCACTTCTGCAAATATAACATAGGGTAGTAACAAAATGGATTTTATCATAATAACGTTTGTAAGGCAAATCCTCATAGATAATGTGGTTCCAATTTCTAATAAAGTTAACCTCCCACTCGGATCCCACTTACCAACCGGATTCCCCTCACAATACAAATACTTATGCAAACTCGCTGGTTCAAACTGCATTCCCGGAAAAGTATCCATGGTAAGGAACCGCCCCACAGAAGCATTGTAATAACGTGCCCTTAAATAATAAAACCCGCAGTTAGGATCATACTGTTCACCAGTGTACAGGTAGTTGTTTTCCGTTGCCCCAGTACGGTTAAGCAATAAACCGAACGCATCATAGGTGTAAGAATCCGTAATATTCTGAGAAGCATCACTCAACTGCCGGGTGGACAGCTGGCCATCGTAGTGGTAATATGATGTCAAAGAACCGCGTTTCTGGGAAATCAAATCATCACCGTAGGTGTATCTAACCAAAGTAGAATCTGTATTATCTCTTTCTTCTATAACTTGCGAATAATTTCTGTTTTTATCAAGTAAAAACTTGGTAACAGTCCCATTTACCGCTTTCTTCATCCGCATCCCGTCCGTATCGTACCAGTACTCCACCACATCTGTACCATCATCAACCTGAATAAGTCGGTTCTGAAAATCATATTCATATTTCGTAGAATCCAATCCTTCAACTTTGAGTTGAGTGTTTCCATTATCGTCATAGAAATAAACAATCTCATTTTCCGTCAAAAGCCGGTCATTAACATCATAGGCGTAATGAGTGGAATCTTCATCATCAACTTTGAGTAAACGGTTACCAACCTGGTCGTATTCATAAGAGAACACCCGCACTCCAAAATCAGGATCGTCGATGCTTTCCTGAATTAGTTTATAAGTGACGTCATAATCATACTGAACAGTACGACCGGTATGTTCGGTGACTTGGGTACGATTGCCAGCAGGTCCCAGGGTGTACTCATAGCAGGATACAGTATCCCCGTTAGCTTTGTGGTTAAAGAGTTTGGTCAGGCGATTTAAACTGTTATAGGTATACTCAGCCACACTGCCGTTGGGATAAGAGACACTTGATCGGTTTCCGACTGGGTCATAGGTGTAGGTGGTCACTCCACCCTCAGGATCGGTCACGGTTTTCAGACGGTTGAGATCATCAAAAGTGTAGCGGGTGGTATCCGTATCCACAATCACTGCGGTGCGGTTGCCCATGGAGTCGTACCGGTATTCAAGGGAAGTCCCGGCCGGGTTCACTGCTTTTATCAAGCGGTCACCGCTGTCGTACAGGTTCAGCGTGGTACCTCTGCTGTCTATGATGGTATCCTGCCTGCCGGTGGCTGTGTAGGTAAAGGTTTCCTCAGTGGCATCAGGAAAGGTTTTCTTTTTCACCCGATTGTTTTGATCGTATTCAAAGGTGGTGGTGTTTTCCTTAAAATCAGTGTGACTGAGCACATTCCCGGCTGCATCATAGGTAAAGTGTTCCGACTGACTTAAAGGCAGAGTCCTCTTTATCACTCTTCCCAGATCATCGTACTCCCAGCTGGTGGTACGTCCCTCAGCATCGGTCGCCGTGAGCTTGTTGCCTACCTCGTCATAGGTGTAGGTGGTTTCATTGCCTAAGGCATCGGTTACTTTGATTAATCTATCCAGAGCATCATAGGCAAACTCGGTAGTATTCCCGGCCTGATCTGTCTCCAAGGTCTTGTTACCCCGGGCATCATAGGTCAAACTGGTAAAGGTACCGTCCGCATAGATGATCTTAGTCTTATTGCCGTTAAGTTCGTATTCATAGCTGGTAGTATTTCCCCGGGCATCAGTCATGGAAGTCTGGTTGCCGGCAGCATCATAGGTGTACACTGTACTGTCACCCAATGCATTGATGGTTTTGCTGAGATTGCCGTCTGCATCGTACTGGTAGCGGGTGGTGTTGCCTTTGTCATCGGATACGGCCACATAGGACCCGGTTTCGTCCGTGTCTGTGTTTATGAACCCGCCCGTGGGAAAGGTGATCTTATCGATGCGGTCGATCTGGGGATCGTATTCGTAAAAGGTAGTTTTGCCGGAACGATCTGTGGAGGAGGTGCGGTTACCGTTGGCGTCAAAGGTGTAGGTTTCTGTGGTGCCGTCTGCATAGATCTTCTCGGTGTTATTTCCCCGATCATCATACACATACTCAGTTCTTCTCCCCAACTTATCGATCTCAGCTGCCTTCTTGCCTAATTCATTGTACTCGGTTGAGGAGGTACTGCCTGCCGGATCAGTGACACTGGTAACCTTGCCCTTGGCATCATAAGTCTTTCCCCAGGTCATAGTGACCGTACCGGAAGCAGTGGTGCGGGTAGTGGTGCGGGTGAGCTGGTTGCCGTTGGCATCATAGGTAAAACTGATCTCATGACCAAAGGCATCGGTTTCCTTGGTGACATTACCGCTGGCATCATACTCTTTCTGGATAATATCTCCCTGATTGTCAGACTGACTGAGGAGATTGCCCTGGCCGTCATAGGCCCGTACCATGGTATGGCCCAGAGGATCGGTTTCGGAGATCAGGTTGCTGTTTTCATCGTAATTATAGGTGGTCACTCCTCCTTCCGGATCGGTTTTGGTGAGCATCTGTCCCTGGTCATTGTAAGTATAGATGGTGGTGTTGCCCAGGGCATCGGTTTCAGAGAGCAGGTTGGAGTGGTCGTCATAGGTCCAGGTTCTGGTATTCCCCTCCGGATCAGTTTCACTGATTTTATTATTAAGCTCATCATAAGCATACAACCAGGTATTGCCCTTGGCATCGGTTTTAGAGATGACATTCCCCTGATCATCGTACTCATACACCGTGATATTGCCCAACCGGTCCCGCACCACTTCCTGACGGGAGTCCAGGTCATGATTCAGAAAAATGGTATCACCCTCAGCATCCACCATGGCAATCATGCGGCCCGTATCATCGTAGAGCTGCCGGGCCGGAGTGATGCCTCTAGGGTCGGTGATGTCGGTGAGAAAGTGATCATCATCATAGGTAAAAGTGGTGGTGTAATTCTCCTGATCCGTGACCCTGATCAGATCTCCTTTGGTATCATAGTCATACTGAATGGTATGGTTCATGGGGTCCGTGATCGCAGTAATCCTGTTCTCTAAATCCCGGGTAAAAGTAACGCTCTGGCCCGAAGAGTGGATGATGCCGTTGTCCGTAACTGTAATCTGATTATTATTTCTGTCCCTGAACGCTTCCAGACCAGTGATTTCATCTAGGGTGAGCTCGGCGCCGTTTCTGAGGGTAAGCACATACTTGTCTGCATCAAAGATGATGTTATTAATATCATCTCCTAACAGAGTAATTTCACTGCCTTGCCGAGTAAAGGAACCATATACCAATAAATAGGGAGAATCCGGAATACTAAGACTGCTGTTGGTACCGAACCTGGATTTGAATTGTAATTCCACGGTCGCAGGCGGTACTGCCTGGTAATGTGGATACAAGCCCACCTCAAATTCATGCACACTGCCGTCTGTAGCAGTGACTGTGACCACATGAGGTCTGGTGGGTTCAATGCTGTAAAAAGGAATAAAATCTCCCCGCACCATGCCCCGCCACCCCTGTCCGGCCGGAGCTGTCTCCTGCACCTGCACATTTCGAACATCCAGAGACCAGCCTGCTCCAAAATCTCCAGCTGATTTTTTCCGGCTGTCATAAGTACGCACAACCTGTATGGGAATACCGGCTACCGGAACGTACAGATCCTCAAAAGATATGGTAAAATTCCCTACTTTCATACCCCCTTTTACCACCACATAGGTATAATCAGTGTACTGGTTACCTAATCCATCCTCAGCAAAAAGATAAAGCTCATACATGCCGTTTTCCATGAGAGTGGGATCCAGCACTGTTAGGGTGCTGTCCTTTACCTGCTTGTTACTAAATCCAATCTGGGTCCAAGTCTCCTCACCTTTTTTTCGCAAGGAAAGAGACCACTGGGGCTGGGGTACATTACATACACTGCCGATAATCGGAACCGGTTCGGTTACTGCACTCCCGGAAACCGGCAGGTGAATAGCTACTTCTGGGGACAACACCTGTGAGGTAATGTTCACATGTACAGTGTCAGAGGCTTCATAGGATCCATCCGTTGCCCACAACACAATATCATTGCTTCCAGGAAACCAGAAGCTTACATAAAACTGGTTGTTAACCATACGAAAACGAGGACGGTTCTCATCCGGTCCTATACCCACCCGTTGCCAGCGGTAATTAAAAATACCATAGAGCAGTCCATCATCAGACACTTGTGTAGGCAGAGGCACTAACTCATGAGCAGCACAGGTAATATCCTCGCCTCCATACACCACTGGCGGCTGATTCAATACCGGACTTACATACACTGTCATTTCATCAAGGGTGGATAATTCATCGTCAGATACACTCAAGCGCAGTTTATAAAGACCACCGACATAAAAATGAACCGTGGTCTGCAGAGAATTGGGATTATCGAATATAACCTGACCAGGACCCTCCACCACTGACCACTGAGGTGTGAGGGAACTTCCGGGAAGACCATCATCACTGGCCTGGCCCTGCAGGTGCAGCACTTCCTCTACATATATACTTTTATCCTGCCCCGCAGTTACTACCGGGGCCTGATTGTCATTCCCTTGTTCCTGCACGGTTACCACCACATCATCAAACCTGGTCTGCTCTCCATCCGTAGCTTGGAGACGCAGTACATAGGTACCGGCAGTCTCAAAATACACCCTGGTATTTTCCTGCAGGGAATCCTCCCACTGTACTGACGCTGGACCCTGCAGCAGAGACCACCAGTACTGGGTAGTACTGGAAGGAAGGCCGTCATCGGTCACCCTACCTTGAAGCTGGGCATAGCAGGGGGCAATGACCGTAACCGGAACACTTTTCATAACTGGTACCGAACTTCCATCGTCAGCCGTAAGAGTGACCCAGTGATTTCCAGGGAGAAATTCATACTCAAACTCAACCTTACAGGAACATTGAGGACAACCTGTATGTGCAGTTTGGGTGTGTTCCGGATCACCACCGTCAATATTCCAGGTCAGAGTTACAGGTTCTCCGCACTCATGATAAATAGTAGCAGAAAGGGAAAGCAGTTCTCCCTGCTGAGAGGCATTCTCTACTAGAAGAGAATCAAAATCAGTGACTCTAATCTTTCTTTCCTTTCCCCAGCCCACCACATGACTGGCCGGCTCTCCTCCGGCCCTATAAAATCTGCCGCCCATGAAAACCGCATCCTCACCTGCATCCATGGCTAACACATCTTTATTAGTTCCTAATACATTTCCATTATCCAGAGCCTGCCACTCTGTCCCATCCCATCTGGCTACATTTTTTACAGTTTTGGTGCCAGCCATACTGAAACGTCCCCCCACGTACACAGAACTGTCTTTCAGAGCCAGGGCATAGGCTTTTTGATTCAATCCGTTCTCATCTCCGATTCCCACACTGGTCCAGTTCCACTGCTGGGAATACTCATCCCAGCTACCTTTGGCAATGCAATTGGTAGTGATCCCTCCTACTTCAGTAAAATTCCCGCATATATACACATCCCCGTTTTCTGCAACTTTGATATCTGTAACCTCCGGATACCCACCTTGATCCCAGTGCATGCCGTTTTTAAATCCGCCGGTTATATCTCCGGCAATAGCCAACCACTGCTCTCCGTTCCAGCGGGCCAGATGATGAGCCATACCAGTTGCGGTTTGCATGTTAAAACTGCCTCCGGCATATAATCCACCATTAGGACCTGAAGCTATCGAACATACCAGTCCTGCAGGGCCACCTTCCCGACTGTCATTGATATCGGTTATACCATCACCAACTGCCTCCCAACTTACTCCATTCCATTTAGCAATATTGCAGCATTCCGGAACACCGGGGACTGGTTCATGGGGCCAGTGTCCGGGCATATCGTCTATTGGTTGAAACCGAAAGTAGCCACCTAGATAAACTGCCTCAGAACTGGTACAAATATCATATGCACCAATAAAATTGAAAGTTAAATAAAAAGGGCGCCAGGGTTCCCATCCTATACCAGTCCATTGTCCGAGCCATTCATAGATACCGTCCGGTGGCCTATTTATATCACTGAAGAAACCACCCCCTATATAAACACTGTCGTTTTTCATTCCAATATGAACATTACCGTTAAATACACTATATACCAAACCAAGGGAGGGTGAAGAAGGATTATCAGGATTTCGAGGTCTAGAGTCATAGAACTCTGACCAACCACAGCCATCCCATTTAGCCACACAACCTGTCTCTATTCCACCGGCATAATCAAAAATACCACTGATATAAATTTCATTTCCAATCACATCGATCCCGTGACTGGAGATATAATCATTCACCCCTGGTCTGCCAATATCATAGAGCCAGTCGTCATCCGGTTCAGGGGGCTGGTGAAAAGTCAGGGTGTCGTAGTTCAGGGGCACAGTTAATTGCCGAAAGCAATCCTCTCCTGCATTCACCAGGGGAGCACGGTTACCGCTCACCTGTACCACAACCTCATCAGAAGAGATGTTTTCTCCGTCATCAGCAGAAAGACGCAAGACATAATCTCCTTCTTGGCCGAATATAACCCTGGTTATAGGGATATGGGCATTCACAAAGTCTACTCTGCCCGGCCCCTGAACCAAACTCCAGGTTACTGAAAGAGTACAGTCAGCCGGCAGTCCATCATCAGCAATCTTCCCGTAAAGCATGGTTTCTGTATCAGTCACCGATAAATCTTCGCCTGCAAAAACCAGAGGCGGTAAATTCTCAGGAAATATCTTTATGTTTACATCATCAAAAGTCTCATACTCACCATCCCGGGCAGTTAATCGAAGAATATAGGTTCCTGCCAGATTAAAAATTGCCCTGGTCTCTGGAGAGGTTGAATCAGCAAATGCCACCTCTCCTGGACCGGTTAGCTTATGCCAGGCAGTACGTAAAAAATTATCATAGGGAAGTCCATCATCACTCACAGTTCCCTTAAGCTGGGCTGTAAAGGAACCACCCACAGTCTGATCTATACCAGCAAGTACTACTGGAGCTGCATTTTCCCCTGGTTCGGTGACCGTAACCGCAACATCATCCTGGGTAGAAAACTGCCCATCATCAGCAGTCAACCTGAGAATATAATCACCTGGTTGAGAAAACCGAACCCAGGTATGAGAGACCGAGGAGTCCATAAAATAAGCCAGACCCGGACCACTCACTTTTTGCCAGGAACAGGTAAGCTCTCCCTCAGCCGGCAGACCGTCATCAGAAATAATTGGTTGTAAAAAAAGAGTATCAGTAAGAGCAATCACAGCCTCATTACCAGCATCAACCGTAGGTGGAGTATTGGTCTCTCCGGTCCATACTATTTCTGCATTTCCGTGTATGGAAAAGCGTTCGCATTCCACCCGTCCGTACAAACAAGCATTTCCGGATAGAGAGACCACACTATGAGGAGCAATGATATTCCCATAGAAAATGCAATTTCCATTAAAACTGCAATTATTATCTGCCACTTGAAGGGTAAGCCATTCAGCATGCTCTTCATGCCCCATATAACAATTATTTGTTAATCCTTTATTCAGAGTAATACATACCGGTCCCACAACATCTATCCGGGAGTTGCCTGACAGATGTAGTTCCTGAAAATTATATACTGATGGGATTGAGGATCCTGAGATTCCAAAGATAAGACCGTTTCCTCCCTGTACTTTGAAAATCCCATAATTTCCCGGCGGTACAGAGCAATTTCCGGCATTACCTTTCACAGTCAGATCAAGAATAGTGGAAAAATCTCCTGGATCATCACTGCTTTTTTGCAATACCACCTTTCGAGTACCGGTGGGATCAGGAGGAGGTTGTACTTGGGAAAGGAGTACAGGATCTGTACGGGTATTTATATTTCCGACTGATACTTTGCCTTTCAGAATAAGCGAATAATCCGAGGGTTCAGTATTACCTGTTCCCTCAATAATCCCTTCATAGGAGGCTTTACCCTTGACTTGCAGATCAGGTGTTCCCGGAAGGTATATATCCCCATTTAAGCAGGTATTCCCACCCAGGGTCATAGTCTCCCCATTCAATAACCAGATTGATCCCTCAATATTCTTGTTATTAATCTGAGGCGGGTGCAAGGATTTAATAACAATATGATTTAAATTTTCAAATGAGTTGCTCTGAAATTCCTTTCTAAAATTTCTAATGCTATATCCGGAAAGTTTATTATCAGCAGGGCTGACAAGAGCGGAAAACGACTCATTTGTTTTATTAATAGGTTCTGATTCTGTTTTATTATCATTTGATTGAACAGATACAATCTTTCTGTTTTTCTCATAAATATTTCCATATACCATTGCAGGTACAGATTGTATAAGCAATGCTAAACATAAAATACTACTAATATATTTAATCCATTTTTTTTCATACCAATCAATCATTTCATCCTCCTTCTTTCAGTTTTTTAGATGTTGCAAGTTAAACAATAGAGCATAGAAGTTAGACCCGGCTTCCCTTCCCAATAACTATCCTCTAAACATCTATCTTTTAACTTCTATCTTCCGTTTTAACCAAAGCTATACTTTGAACCTTATTTCTGGTGCAAGTTCTACTTGAACCAGGGAGTAAATAGTATCTCAAACTCACCCCCTTGATCCCCCTCTCTTTTGAAAAAGAGAGGGGGAAAGGTTTTCTCTTTTTAAAAATAATCCTTCAATAATGCTCATCTTTCCTGTTTTCTTAAGCCCCCTTCTCTTTTCTATAAAGCTT
>CAYUAG010000023.1:7247-30533 GCA_964442615.1 uncultured bacterium | reverse complement strand
CCCCCTTAGTCCCCCTCTCTTTTGAAAAAGAGAGGGGGAAAGGTTTTCACTTTTTTAAAATAATCCTTTAATAATGCTCATATTCCCTGTTTTCTTAAGCCCCCTTCTCTTTTCTAGGAAGCTTGTCCTGAGCAAAGCCGAAGGAGGGGGTGGGAGATGAGTGTAATCCGCTTTTCTATCTTCTGATTTTAACTGCTTCCACCATCCTGTCAATTATCTTTCCTATGAGAACTCTCTTCTCCACTTTTCCACTTTTTTGAGTTCTCACCACTCCTTTTACTTCCCCGGTACGAGCATCAAGAATACGAAATGATATTTCCAGACTCCAGCCTTTGTCTCCTTCAATATCCTCTAATTGATTTGTTAACTCCACAATCTTTCCCACTATGAGGTAATCCGTGTTCAGCTCTTTGCCCAGGGTATTGATCTGCTCTATATTTAATATTTCGGTAGATAATTTATTTCTCACCATTTCTGACTTGACCATGGACCTGTCAACCACATCATACTGTTTTTTTATAAAAAGTGAGTTGGTCAATCTATCCGCAGCATAACTTCCCAGTTTTTCGCTTACTCCCAAACTTCCCTTATGAGAAAAATTTAGAACCCCAATTCTAATTGAATCCTCTGAGGAAATCCTGGAGGCAACTTCTGTATTCCCCAAGAAACTACAGTTAGAGAGCAGTAAGCATAGACATAATATTACTATCCCATGTTTTATAATTTTAATTTTCATGTTTTCTCCTATTCTTTAACTAACTCACCCCCTTGATCCCCCTCTCTTTTGAAAAAGAGAGGGGGAAAGGTTTTCACTTTTTCAAAATAATCCTTTAATAATGCTCATCTTTCCTGTTTTCTTAAGCCCCCTTCTCTTTTCTATAAAGCTTGTCCTGAGCAAGGCTGAAGGAGGGATTGGGAGATGAATTTATAAATACCCCTCAATCTTATTAAGTACTGACTTTATATCTCTCTCAACTTCCTTATTGTGAAAACGAATAACTTTCATTCCAAGTATATTGATAATATAAGTTCTCAAATTATCGTAATCTTTTTGTTTTTGATGTAACTTACCATCAACCTCTACCACTAATTTCTTCTCCGAACAGTAAAAATCAGCAATGAAATAACATCTCTTGCCATTTTTCTCAAAACGAATTGGATGCTGTCGAAAAAATTTCTTCCCCCTTAACTTTCTATTTCGTACTGCCTGCCAAATGAGTCTTTCACCTTTGGTTTGATGTCTTCTCAAATCTCTTGCTGTTGTTAAAATAATATCCTTTCTCAAACTCACCCCCTTAGTCCCCCTCTCTTTTGAAAAAGAGAGGGGGAAAGGTTTTCACTTTTTCAAAATAATCCTTTAATAATGCTCATCTTTCCTGTTTTCTTAAACCCCCTTCTCTTCTCTATGAAGCTTGTCCTGAGCAAGGCTGAAGAAGGGATTGGGAGATGAATTTATAACACTCAATCCACCACCTCCTGCTTAAGCTCTTGTTTCTGATTTATGGACCATACATTAAAGGTTCCATCCTTATCGAAATCAATCACTGAGGTTGCAATGGCCCGATAGCTTGTATCATTCACTTCTGCCAATTCAATCTTATATCTTGCATTCCCTCCCTCAGTTTTCAATGGTTCTTGTTCAAAACCTATATCAATCAAAGTTTTGGCAAAGGCATCATTCTCTAAATAATATGCCTTTTGAAGACTGAAGAGATGTTTTAACATTAATTTTGCCTCAGTTGTTTTGGCTTTGGTAGTAACATTTAAAAATCTGGGTAAAGTAAGAGAAGCTAAAATTCCCACAATAACTATTACTACCAATAATTCGGTTAAGGTAAAACCTTTTTGATACCTTGATTTTTTTTGATCTCTCATAATCATTCCTTTCCTTTATATTTTATTGAACAACATTCATCATATCAAATATCTGTAAATAGATAGTTACAATTGCCACTCCCAGAACAGCACCTAAAACAACAATTATCAATGGTTCAACTATAGAAGTCAAGGCTTCAAGAGCTGCGTCAACATCTTTTTCATAGTATTCCGCAGTTTTTAATAACATACTGGGAAGCTCTGCTGTTTCCTCTCCCACAGCAATCATCTGTACTACAAGATCCGGAAAAATTTTTGATTCAGACAGGGAATGTTCCATAGCTTCACCTCTTCTTGCCATTTCCTTCATGTAGTTTATCTCCCTGCTGATAACTCTGTTACCGCTTGATTGAGCAGTTACCTTCAAAGCCTCTAAAAGAGAGATACCGCTCTTTAGAAGATTTCCCAGAGTAGTGGCAAACCTGGCCATCAATACTTTTTTTATTACTTTTCCCAGTAAAGGAATTTTTATTTTTATAGTATCCCCTAGTAAAGCACCCTTATTGGTTCTGAAGTACATTTTCAAACCAATAAAGAGACATAATAGTAATCCCAGTATCCAACCCCAATTTCCCTTCACAAAGTTTCCCGAATCTATAAGTATTCTGGTAGCAGCAGGAATTTCTCTGTCTACCTGCTCAAACATATCAACAAAGGAGGGGATTACCCCAAATATCAAAAATCCAATAGTTCCTATAGCTACACAAACAACCACTGCTGGATAGGTCATAGCTGTTAGCAATTTTCTTTTCAGTCCATTCATCTTTTCCAGATAGGTTGCAATCTGTTCCAGCACTTCTGGCATATTCCCGGTTACTTCTCCAACCTGAACCATATTAACATAGAAATTTGAAAAAATATTGGGATACATAGAAAAGCTATTACTTAAAGTATCACCACTCTTTACTCTTTCTAAAATATTTTTTAATATATTCTTAAACATCCGATTCTTTTGCTGATTTGATAACATTTCCAAACATCTAATCAAAGGAACACCTGCATTAATCATGGTTGCAAACTGACGGGTAAAATCTGAGAGTTCCTTATATTTTACTCTGCTTCTGAACCTGAAGTTAAAATCAATTTCTCTACTCTGACTTGATTTTTCTTTATATCGGATTTTTCTCTTTTTTACTACTCTATGTAACTGTGAGGCTTTTGGCATAAAAATTTTTTCCTGATATTTAATTTTTATCTAACTCACTCCCTTAATCAGCACTGTCACAAAGTCCAATTATATGACAATACTTCAATATCTCCTCTAACACACCTTTACAATTTTGTACCTTTACCCTCTCCTAAATCCTCTCCCAAAGGAGAGGAATATATTGAACTGGATCATTATAATATTTTCTGAATTTCCCTATTCAATTATTATTCAAAACAGACACCTTATTTTTAAAGAATGAAATATTCATAATTTTTTTATTTTTCCAAAACTATGCAAGTAACAAATCAAACATTTGGGAGGGTGATTTCACCCCTCATCTCTCCCTCCATTCAGCAGTCGATTAAATCGGGCAATGTTTCTATTACGCGGGTTTACCGAAGTCTGTAATCCCATACTTTTGGTCCCATTACTAAGGTGCATACTTATGGTAATAACATCACTCGCATAAAAGGTAGTATCATTGTCCTCATTTCTTTCAAATGAATATTCAAAACTCTCTTCATCCCAGGAATTTTCTGTCTTCAATATTTGAACTGCTAAAGATAATGTATCCAGCGTGCAACTCTCTGAATTAATTCTAAAACTATTTCTAACTATGGAATCTACAGTAAAACAATAATGAATATTACCCTCTAATTTTTGAATAAAAACCTGATTGTACCTGCTTCTAAAAATATCCATTCCTTCTTTAATATCAGCGGTTAGTTGATTCATACACAAGAAAGCATTGTTCTCGAGTTCTATCTTCTGTTTCCATTTCTTTGAGTAGGAAAGTGAGAAATGGTAAACTGTATAAATAAAACCAATAATAATTGAGGAGATCAATAACGCTATAGCAAGTTCAACCGAGGTAAAACCTTTTTCTCTTAGTTTCATTTCAAAATCCTCATAGTTTCAATCACTGATAAAGGTCTTGCTTTTTCTCTAAGATAAACCTCTACCCTGATCATTATTAATCCTTGTTCTTCTCTTATTTTTTTTACTATTCTCCAGACCTTTGAATTGAAGGTAATTTCTCTCTCAGAATCTGAAAAAAGATTGAATCCTAGGGTTTGTTCCATTTCCTCTTCTGCCAAAAAAAAAGCGGTCATTTTATAAGAAACTCTCTGGGTCATGGTTATTCTGCCTAGGAATATAACCGTGGGGATTAAAACACCGGCCAAAATCGCCATACCAATGAGAGTTTCCACCAGGGTATATCCGGATGAATTTTTAGGTAATGTTTTAATAAAAATAGTTCTTTTTTTAGTTATATTTTTCAAATTCTTCCCTTTGATCGGAACTGTTCGAAAGACCAATTGTATCGCAATACTTTATTATCTCTTCTAAAACACCTTTACAATTTAGTAAAATTTCATGGTTCCAAAACCTGATAACCTTGTATCCATTATCATTGAGCCATTTTGTTCTTTTCTTGTCTGATACTTTATTCTCTGAATGGTGACCACCATCAACCTCTATAATTAACTTTTTTTCAAAACAAATGAAATCTACAATATAATTCCCGATAGGCTGTTGTCTTCTGAATTTCAAATTCTCGAGCTGCTTTGCTCTTAGATGATACCAGAGCATTTTTTCCGCCTCAGTTGCATCCCGTCTCAACTTTCTGGCCAATTCTATCAGTGGATTTCTACACATCTTCCCTCTCCTTAATCCTCTCCCAGAGGGAGAGGATTATATTGAACTAATCTATCATAGCCTCTCAAGGAAAAAGAATATATTATATTTTTTATCTATAAATCCTCCTGAATTCTCGGGTAAGGTATATAATACAGATTTAACTCCTTAATTTTTCTGGAACGAAATATCCGCGATATTTCTTTATCTTAAGAACCACTTCAGTATCACCCAAAAAAATTTCCCTCCCTTGAAGGGAGGGATAAAAGGGAGGGTGATCCCTAACCCTCCCATAACAAAACTTCATATTCAGGATCAGTTCGAAAAGATAAGGGCATCAAAAAATTATCCGGTAACTGAGAACGATCGATTACAGAATCTTTAAGCCAATTCAGATAAGAAGTGGGAGGTAGGTAGAGGTAGAAACTGGAGGTTACTACAGTTCCATACACACAGCCTCTCAATTCGACAAAATGATGAGAATATACCACTCCTGCTACTGCAGCACCTTCTGTAATATATATGATGGTCTCATCCTTGTGAACCGACATATCTCTTTCCAAAGGTGATAGAATTATGGTACCGATCACCTTAGAGTTATCTCCAATAATAATTTTACCGATTAAAGTATTATCTTCTACTGTTCCGGAACTGTAGAGAACCGAAGGGTATTTCACTACTGCCTGATCCCTAATATAAATATCTCCTCTGGTGAAAATCTGAGCATTGATATTGCTTTGACCGGAAATCTCAACTTTTTTCTCAGCAAAAATAATCCCCTGTTCAATAGATACCTTATTCTTTATATAAATATTCTCTGCTGAGATAAATTCAACATGCTCTCTAATAGAAATACTGTCGGTAATAAAAATACTCCCGGTTGAGATTATTCTTAAAGGTCCTCTTAAGGGATTACTTAGCAGGGAATCAGTAATAAAAATATGACCATCAACATAGATGTTTCTGGATTCGCATTCTGTTATAATCTCATCTGTTATATGAAGATCATTAAAAAAATATGAACAATTCTCCCAATACTGTAAAATATTTTTGTATCGGATAAAAACTTTTTTAAATATAGATGGATCAAAAAAAGGCATTTGGGGATTCTCTCTCCCTCTAATTTTCCCTTGAACCGGTGTCTTACCTTCGAATCCTTTTCCGCTTATTTTTCCAGTTTTAACTCCTTCCTTACTAACCTCAATATCTCCTATAATTTTGTTGCGACCAGTAACTACTAAGGGAAATTCAGAATCACCAACTACTACTGCCTGGGAATATACAGAGGAAGGAATTTCAGCAGCTATTACTTGAAGAGAATCTGATATTCCTTTATAAGTAATTCTTGAGGTAATAGCAAGATAGACTCCCCATTCTTTCACAGTAACATAACACCGATTATCATCAAACACTTCAACTGGCTCCTCAACCGGCCGCCACTCTTTGGTTATACCATCATGCCCAGATAGATACCACAAGGTTTTATAAATACCTGCTTCGGTATAATAGACTGCTTTCCTCTTATGTATATTTTTACTTATAAAAGCTAATCGAAAAAACTCCATTCGTATTACTACTGCACAAATAACTGCTAAAACAGTAGTCATTAACAGGGCAAAAATTAAAGCAGAACCTCTTGTTTTATTAATTATTTTTTTTCTGATAAAGTACTTCATATTATCTGCTTAGTTCTAATTTGAATTCTTTTCCTCTATAGGTACATTCAACAAAATGATCAGATATTCTTATTATGGTAACCTCTTCTACTCTATCATTCACATCCACAAAATGAATCTTTCCTTTCAGGTCTTCAATAACTGCAAGATTTCCAGAATCATCCTTTAACAGACCTGTAAAACGAAGTTTAGGAAGACTGATGGTCTTTATGGGTATGTCAACTTTCATAGCTTCTTCTTTTTCTTTTCTTTTATTCCTGATATGTAGCCAATCTTTAAAAGGATCACGAAATTCAGATTTATATACAAATTTATTTCTGGGCTCACTGTTGAATGTTAATAAATAATCAGTGTCTGTTTTTTCCTTATATTCATTTTTAACTATGATCTCTTCCTCTGCCTTAAAAACACTGTTTATAACCCGATAGATATTATGAGACCATATTAAAACAGATAATACTAATAATAGGGGGATAACTGCTTTTTTTGTTATCATACCTCTATTCTCCCTAAATAAAATACCCGCAGGTTAATCTGAATCTTGAGCTCATCAGTAACAATATGTTGGGATGATATCTTTATACTTTCAAGTTTTATTATCATATCTGAGTTTTCCATACCATTAATGAAATAACACAGGGGATGGAATTTCCCCTTCAAAGTACATTGAAGGGGTAATTCCAGGTGATTCTCCTTTTTCCTGATTTCATCCACCTGGATAGTTTGAATTTCTATTCCATTGTTCTTTGCTGTCCTGGATATAAAATTCACTATGGTTGAAATTTCTCTTCCCTCTTTTTGACTATTAACTATATTCTGGATTTCCGCCCATATTTTATTTTTACTCGTTTTTAAAGTATAAAGAGCATTTTTTTTTCTATAAGCCAAATTTATTTTTTCTTCATGTCTCTTAATAGATTCCTTAATAATTTTGATTTGGTTAATATCAGGAATTATTATCTTTATAATAACCAATAAAAAAAGCACCCAGCAAATATACATTAACACTTTCCACCTATGTTCCTTTGTATATATCAATACTTTATCAATCATTGGTTTAACTCTGCCTTTATGGTAAATTGTATTAAAGGTATCCTTCTGATCTTTGTCCTCCTCCATACTTCCCCAGCTGAAAGTCTATTGGTGCCGGAAAGCCGGACTTTATTTAAAAGTGTTAAATTTTCCAGATTTTCTAAAAATTCTGCTGTTCTAACCTCATTAAATGTCAATCCCCTGATAACTACTTCATTTTTTTCAATACCATCTTTCATTTCATTTTCAGGATTACCCTGCTCTGCCATAAACTCATGTAACCATACTAATTTTGGTATTTTTTGACTGATCTGATACAATAATTCACTATAGTTGCTTTTTTTACGGGACAACTTTTGGATATGATAATATATCTGCATGAGCTCTTGTTGTTCTCTTTCAGCTTTTTCAACTTCTACAATGCTTTTCCTTAATATCATTTTTTGCTGTTGTAATTCAGATAATTTCTTAGAAAAGAAAAATTTAAATCCCTGCAGAAGAAAAATAACCACCAGAAGTAGTGAACCTGCAGTAATAATTATTTTTTGAGCTTTATTTTTTTCCCTTTCTTTTGACAATTCCACTTTTTTGGTTTCCGGCAAAAGATCAATAGTATTCAGTTGGGGAAAATATCTTTTTACTGCCAAACCACTGGCAACAGCATATTCAGGATTGATTTTCCCACCTATGCAGCATCTCAATGGATAACCAATCTTTTTTACCGCTTCTTTAATCCCCACTTTATCAATATCTTTTTTCTTAAGCTCCTGACCTGTAAAAAGAATTTTTGAAATTTTGGTGGAATTATACGATTGCCACTCCTCAATTTTTTTGGATATCATTTCCAGGGAATTGATACTATCCATTAAAACCGGATTCCCCTTTTCGGTTAGACAATATTCTATTCCGACCTCATCCTGATTCACAAAACCATAATTTTCCTCAAACAAATCATCAAAATCAAGACTAAAACCTAAATAAAGATCAAGAATCTGAGCTCCAATCATCACTGGTTTTAGTCCCGCTTTCTCGATACTTCCAATTAACTTATTAATACTTTCCGGTTTGCAAAAGGAAACTGCAAGTCTATATTTTTCTTCTGTACGTTGTATGATATGATAAGAAATACACCAGGTAGAAACATCCACAGTTAGGGAAAATAATTTCTTTATCTCCTCCCTTAACCTGTTGATAAGCTCTTCCTGAGATAGAACCGGTGATTCCATTACTACGGTCTGAATATCCCTTCCTCTGTAATTGGTAACCACCTGTGGTTTTTTGATATTCAACCTGACAGATAATCTCTTAATAGCTTCTGTAATATCCTCCTCTGAATCAGAAGAAAAACTCTCTTTGCCAAAGCCTATCACTCTAAATTTGTTCAGATATTTTTCCAACACCATAATCCGCACCACACTGTTACTTATATCAAGTCCTACAGATGTATTTTTAATACTATCTAATAAAGTGATCATTCAACAATCCTTTGATATTCATTCAATTCATCTGTGTAAGTAAGATGGGGAGTAATATAGATCATGAGTTTTGATTTTCTCTTGGTTCGCATTCTATCCTGGAATAACCTTCCCACTACGGGAATATCACCCAATATGGGTACCTTTGACAAATTTTTACTATCCTCTGTTTTTATTAATCCACCCAGTACAATTGTTTCTCCATCTCTCAGTCTTACAGTTGATTCCATTTTCCTGAAATCAATGGTAGGAGGAACCTCGGGATTGAAATTTCTGGGAGTACTGAATTCAGGTCGTATTTCAGTTGTAATTTCTCCAGAAGCACTTACCCAGGGTGTTATTTTTAAACTGATCTTAGCTTCAATGGTCTGAAATCTTTGACTGATTTGATTAAAAACCTGATTTCCACCTACAATCGGTCTCTCTGATTGTAATTTATAATACTGGGTTGTACCGATCTCTATACTGGCAGAATGTCCATTTAAGGTAGCTATTTGAGGTACGGATCGTATATTTGCCTTTCCTTCTGACTGCAATGCCTTAAGTCTCAACATAAAACCACTAGGTAGTTTGCCAATATTTTTTAATCCTATCTTGGGAGCATAAAAACTCAAGCTCTCATTCAGTATATCACTTGATGCTGTAATATCTAAACCAGGGAAAAAAGTATCACTATATTCAGTTGAATCCGAACTTGACCTATTCCAGGCAGATAAACCAAATTCACTTTCATCTTCCATGGCAAAATCAACCACAATGGCCTTGATCAAAATCTGCGGTATAGGATGATCAATCTTTTTCACATATTCCTCAATCTCATTAATCACGTCTCTTGCTCCCATTACAATAATTGCATTAAGTTCTTTGATTACTTTTAAGGTTGCCTTACCTTGAAAGGTTGCTGGTATGGTTTCCATGATTCCATCTACTTTGATATTATTCAATTTTATCAATCTGGAAGAAGATAAGCCGGATACTTTTTTATCACCAATAAAATATATATCATCCTCCTTACGAAATGTATAGTTTGTTCCCTTCAGTAGGAAATTTAAGAGTTGATCAAATGACCGCCCTTTACATCTGGCATTTACCTTACCCTCTACCTTGCCATAAGTAAAAATATCGATATCAAGCTCTCTGGCTGCACCGTTTATGGTTCTACTAAGGTCGGCATTTATTGCTTCCAGGGTAATTAAACTGTCATCTACCTGAACCCAAAAATCCTTCCCTTTGGTTCTATCATCTTCTCTAGATATATTTTTTTGACTAACTATAAATATTTGACCCCGTCTCCGAAATTCATATCCATTACTGACTAATAAAGTTTCTAAACCATTTTGAAACTCTGCTTTTTCCAGATATCCGGTGATGGTACCACCAACTCCTTGGTCAACAATAATATTTTTCCTACTTTTTTCTGATATGAGCTTAATAGCTCTATGGATATCTACTGTCTGTAAATCCAGAGATATCAGTCCCTCACTATATTCAACATTTATAGGTTTGGGCTCTGGTTGGGGTAGATCCGGTCTTACTACCTTGTAAATATTACCCTTCTTGATCAATTCAAGATTATATTCATCTGTAATAAACTTTAATGCCGAGATCACAGAAATATTACTCAACCGTAAGGTCACCCGCTGGTTAATACTATTATCGATAAACACATTCAAATTATACTTTTTTGCTAGTCCTCTCAGGATATCCTTTATATCCGTATTCTTGAAATCCAATAATTTAATTATTCTTGCCAAGGTATCAGCTTCTTCTGGTTGTTGTATATTTTCTTTACCAGAGTGACTGCCATAATTTGAAAGAGTATCCAAATTTGATTGCGCAAAACAGCAGCCAACCAAAAAAATTAAATGTAAAACAACTATTTTTTTCATAACTTTAATCCTTTAATCAGTTTTTTGAAGATAATGATCATAAGATAGATGTTGGAAGATAGAAGATAGCTCCCAACTCCTCCCCTAAGACTATCCGTTAAAACTCTATCATTTGACTTCTGATTTCTGCCTTCTGCTCTTCTATCTTCTGCCTTTCCTAAAACTCAGTAGTCCTTAAAATTTCTTCCACAGTTGTTACTCCGATTTTCAATTTTTCTATACCACTCTCCTGCAGACTGCTCATACCCTCCTCCTTGGCAATACTAAAAAGCTCTTCTGTTGACACCCCGGTATGAATTTTTTTTGCTATATTCTTAGTGATTAGCATTACCTCAAAAATTGCAGTCCTGCCTGCATAGCCAGTATGATTACATTTTTCACATCCTTTTCCTCGATACAGAGTAAAGTCATCACCTTTATATTTAATAACTTCTCTTAATTCCCTCTGACTTTCTTGTCTATTATCAATTATTTTACAATTCTCACATATAATTCTTACTAATCTCTGGGCAATAATAAGTTTAACTGATGATGAGATTAAAAAGGGCTCTTGTTTCATGTCTATCAATCTGGTGATAGTTTCTGGGGCATTGTTGGTATGCAGAGTACTAAACACCAGGTGACCGGTTAAGGCAGCTCTTACTGCAATCTCTGCTGTATCTGCATCTCTGATTTCACCCACCATGATGATATCTGGATCCTGCCTTAAAAAGGAACGTAAGGCATTGGGGAAATTATAGCCAATGTCATACTTGACCTGACTTTGATTTATTCCGGAAAGATTGTATTCAATGGGATCTTCAATTGTCAGTATGTTAACCTCATCTTTGTTCAAATAGTTTAGGGTAGCATACAAGGTGGTAGTTTTACCACTCCCGGTGGGACCAGTAACCAATATCATACCATAGGGAAGGGTGATCATTTTTTTTACTAAACTCAGTAGTTTACTGCTAAATCCCAAGGACTGTAAATCAAGGTTTAGGCTACTTTTATCTAAAATTCTCAAGACTACCTTTTCTCCAAAATCTGTAGGAAGGGTGGAAACCCTTAAATCGATATTCTTCTTTCCTCTTTTTACTCTGATTCTACCATCCTGAGGTCGTCGTTTTTCTGCAATATCAAGATCAGCCATGATCTTAAGCCTTGAAATGACAGATTTCTTCTTATCCAAAGAAAGTTTCATCTCTTCATGCAGTACCCCGTCTAATCGGTAACGAATCCGGAATTCTTCTTCATATGCTTCTATATGAATATCACTTGCTTTGTAATCAATGGCATTAGTAATGATCTTATTAACCAACTGGATAACTGAAGTTTCATCCTGCTCGTTTTTTTCCTTTTTATGTTCATCTTCATTCTCTTTTTCAATTAAGGTAAACTCCCCTTTTCCTCTTTGCTCTGAGGAGGGCAATAAGTTCTTTTGGTTATACATCCTTTTAATTTTTTCTGTGATTTTATCAACCGACATCTGAACAAATACAACTTTTTTCCCGGTAAGAAATTCCAGTTCCTTTAACAATTTCTGATTAACAGTATCTATATAACCAAAAGTCAATACTCCATTCTCAACCTGAAGCGGTGCTATCTTATGTTTGGAGGCATACTCAAAATTTATGATATGCAACACTTCTTCCATCAATAATACTTACTCCTTATAATTACAACTCATTAGATTCACTATCTTCTGCTTTCATCCAGTCTTTAGAAGTTGGCAGATAGCTCTCCCACTTTCAATCCCCAAAAACTATCCGCTAAACATCTAACTTTCATCATCCATCCTCTAACATCTAACCTTTATCTTCTATTCTCTAAATTCTATCTTCTATACTCTATCTTCCGCCTTTCTAAAAACTCACATCAGCCTGCAACCCTATATACCTCCTCTTTTCACCCCACTCACCATTCTGGGAATAACTATTAGATTCTTTCATCTCTGTTTCACGATACTTTATATTGATAGTGAAATGCTTTTTTATACTTATTTGAGCAATTATATACCATCTATATCCATCTCCATACAAAAATGGGATATTAAATGAACCTGGGAGATCATTTTCAAATTCATAAATTCTACTTTGATAACTGTCAGTTTTAAACCATATCCAGCGAAATCTTATATTCAGGTAACTGAAATATCTAAAGTCAATATCCTGAAAAAACATAGAGCCAATCTCATTTGTACTTACATATCCCCACTTTTTTTCAATATTTGTATCATAAACATGGTTCAATTCAACTCTGGTTTTAAATTTTATCTGCTGAAATTTTGACAATATTTCCAGACGGACACTTGTCTGTCTCTGGATTTTGAGTATTTCAGAGGGAATACCATCCCAGGAGGTATATGTATCAAAATCCTCCTTTCTTCTGAATTTGAGTTTACACTTTATTTTAAAATGGGTATTAATCCTTCTGTTAATCCAAATATAGAGGTCATCACCTCTGACAGGTACAGGAGTTGTAAACGTCCTCCATGGTTTATTATAAAAATCAAACATGATATCTATTTTATAATTATGAATTATGGTTGAAAGGCCAATATTAATTCCTCTTTCATTTCTAATAGAGTATGAACTGAATCCATGACCATGAGGATTGTAAAACCTGGGAGAAAAATTCCTATAGATTATTACTCCTTTTATCCTGTCAATATCATAAATACAACCTATTATTAAGGCTATACTGTTCGTCCTACACCCTGCGATCTCTCCAAAAAAATTGAATCTGTTAAAACATAGATCAAAATCTAAACCAATAATATAATTGCGGCTTCCTGTAAAAGAAAAAAGATTTTTATCCTCTAAATCTCCTCTTATTGGATGAGAATATTTTGTTAAGAAAGAGGTTCCTCCAATCTTCCCATATGTAGTTTTAATATCTGCTCGTATCCCGATAAGATTTTCAGTTACATTATCCTTTCTTTTCTTCTCTGATTCAGTACGATGATACCCAGAAGTCGGAAAACTGCTAATGGTTCCGTCACAGTTGAGAGAAGCATCCAGAAGAGAACCTGAACCAAATAGCATTAAGTGAAAAATACCAAAATTAGCATCTGCTGCCCCTCCGGTTAAAAAGTTGTTCTCATCAGTAGACTTATACCCTTTAATTTCTGAGGTGTTTTTTTTTACTAAAGTAACAGGATAGACACCTTTAGAAAAACCATAGGGACTCCACATTACCAAACCCTGACCAGATTTGAGGTAAAAGTTGCCAACTACTAACTTAATATTATTGTACACGTTTTTGATCTCGATAAAACCAACCAGGTGATCGATTAGATCTGTTTCTCCCGCATCTTTTTCCATTAGCAAAGCACTTTTGAAAACATCCTTTTGGGAAAATCTGATTCTCTGGTATATTTTCCAGACAGAACCTGGATAAAGATCATCATACTTTATCAGATTGGAATAACTTCTCTGAAATCGTGATCGAATATTCAGGGAAAAATCTTCATACTTGGTTCCTATACAAAGATATGGCTTTATCCTGAGCCACATCTCCTTATCAATACTCAAACGATTCCTAAAATCTTGGAGGGAAGTAAATAAATCTCTCTTTTCTCTTTCTTTAATAATTCTGATTATGAAAACTTGGGTTAAAAAAGGTATTCTCCCTAAATCTTCTATTCCAGCTTTATTGATATTAATGGGATTTTTACGTAAATCCTGGAGCTCCTCCAGAAGTTCCAACCACTGCTTTTCACCATAGGATTCAAGCAGCTCTTCTTCAAATTCTGTTTGTGCCTGGACAGGATTTGCAACTATGAAATGTAACATCAACACCCACAGCAAACACTGATTATATTGAATTAGTTTTGATCCCTTAATATTCATATGCTGTCTGATTAACCATAAAAAAATGAATTTGCCACGGATGCACACAGATTAACACTGATTTAATAAATAAAACGCTTGAACTCAAGTTTTTCCTTTCCAATATTTATAAGTAACCCAACTTTCGTTTAGGTTGCTTTCAGTTCATTAAATAATTGTGGCTCATCTTTAGAATTGTACTTTTTCACTACTTTAAGTTCAACTATAACTTTACCATCCACCAATAAATCTGCTGCATAGTCACCAACAATAACATCTTTAAATTTCACCTTTATTGCTTTTTCCAATTCTGCTGAATAACCTCGTTTCTGTAATTCCACCTGCATAGCTCATTGATATACTTTTTCTAAAAAACCATACCCAAGTATATTGTAAACTTCAAAGGCAGAGCCAATTATGGCCTCTGTTATTTTTTTATATTTTAACATTATATCCGTGCTTCATCCGTGTTAATCCGTGGCAATACTCTATTTTTCCCCACCCACTCGATTCGACATAGAACACTTTTATTTACTTTAAGGAAAATGACAAACTGCAATAATGGGTAGATCCAAGATAGTGATGAAACCTCACTGCATAATCCACAAAAATCTTCTTCCATTTTATTCCCATTCCTGATGAAAAACAAGGAAGGTTTTTTTCAATTCCAAAGCGTACCCAGAATTTCTGCCATATCATACACTCACACCCGAATCTGGAATTGAATCCTATATTTTCACTACTAATCAGATCAAAGGAAAAAAGAAAATCTTTCACTATTTTCCAGCATAAACCACTTCTGTAAGTAAGGGGAATCGATTGTTGATAACTGGAATTTGACGATTTTCTGAGATTAAAGACCGCCCCTCCAATTGTGATATTCTTTCCTACATTAAAAAGCAAACCCACATCAAACAGTAATATCCCATCTGATCCATACCCTTTGATCTGGAGTTGCTCTTTTTTAACTAGAGCTCCAAAATAAATATTTCTACTTATACTGGATGCCCAACCAAAACCAACTGAGCTTTCACTATACATAGAATTACCAAAGGTTTTAAAAGCTATACCCCAATTACCCATAGCAAAAGGAATATTCACAGCAGCAGTTATATACTGTAACTCTTTCATTTGAAAAAGGTGGGTACCAAAAAAGCTCACACTAAAAATATTTGAGGTTGCAATAGAAGCCGGATTAAAAAATATTGCCTCAGGAGAACCTGTAACCGCTGTATATGCACTTCCCAGCCCCACCGGTCGAGCCCCGGCAGGCAGTTCTAATACACCTCCTGTACAGGGAACTGCTAAAAATTCTGTCAATAAAAATAAATATAGAACTTTCATAAAAGAAAAAAAACCATATACTTTTTTGATTTATTCATGCTGTTCTCTCAAGCCTGCTCATTACACCAATTGTGAAAAAAAATGTGTTTACATCGAATTACAATTGCCCTCAATATAATAAAATCAAGATAAGAAAACAAGTAAAATCGTAATATTTTTCGCTTTTCCGTATTAATCAATAAAAATAATATCTGTATAATCTCTATTCTTCTAAATATTATTATTCCTACTTTTACCATGACTAGGGTAAGTCGCAAAAGTAAGGAATTTTTTACTCACCTAAAAATTCCTCCTAAATCACTCTTTTACTAAAAGGGAAACATTTTATGGACCTAATTCAAGCCCCTTCTCCTGAAAAAAAAACCAAAGAGGTGAGTTTGATAAAAACATTATTTAAAAAAACAGTCGAATATTTAAAAAAATGAACCGTAGTTGAATAATTCCTTGGTTAGCCATAATTCATTATTGAAGACAATTTGCTTTGAAATAATTGATCCAATGTATTCTAAAAAATTACTTGATAATATATATTTTTTTCTGTTTATTTATAACCATTACTAGTACTAAAAATCATAACCATTACCTAAGGAGGTACGAATGAAAGTATCAAAAACAGTTCTTCTAGTTACTCTTGTAATCTGTATTGCTCTGCCGGTCTCTCTTCTGGCACAGTCTAATCTGGAGGCACGTAATCATGAAGGATTTTTTATGCGTTTTCTCGTGGGTGCGGGTCCTGGCAGCATCATAATAGACGATGCTGATATGGAGATTACCTCAACCGGAGCAGACTTCCATTTCCAGATAGGTGGCTCTGTAGCAGAAAATCTTATTCTTTTCGGCGATATTGGCGGATTTTCTCTTACTAATCCAGATATGGAATGGCAGGGTGTTTCTTTTTCCGGAGAAGATGTAAGTGTATCAGCAATGGGGTATGGTGCCGGCCTCACTTATTACATCATGCCTGCCAATATTTTTCTGTCCGGCAGTGTCATGTATGTAAATGACACCATTAAATTTGAAGATGAAGAAGTTGGTGAGAGTGATCCGGGTATCGGCTTTTTTATCTCTGCTGGTAAAGAATGGTGGGTTGGAGATAAATGGGGACTGGGCGCTGCTGTTTTTTTTGAATACGGAAACCCCAAAGACAAAGCAGATGTCGCAGGTAATCAGGCCACCATGACCAACCAAATCTTTGGTATAATGTTTTCTGCCACAATGGATTAATCAAGGGAGATAACATTTGTAATGTTTTCAAGTATAATACCTATTGTAAATGTAAGTAAACGTTATTCGGTAAATATAAAAAAATACCCGGAGTTTGTAACTTCGGGTATTTTGATTTTAATTTATGGGTTAAAGCTCCATAAATTGTTCGACCAAAACTATAAGAAAACAAATATTTAAACAGATTCAATTATTACTCGTAATAAGTCCACATACGCAATATTTTGACAATTTTTTCTTGTTCAATAATTTGGTAGACTATGCGATGTTGAATGTTGATACGACGAGAAAAGGCACCTAGAAGATCACCTACTAATTTTTCATAAGGAGGTGGCGTTTGAAATGGATTGCTTTCTAACAGTTCAAGAATGGAAATCGCTCGTTTTTTAAGTCCTGAATTCTTTAATTTTTTAGCGTCTTTTTGAGCTTGTTTGGTATAAACGATTTTCCATTTTACCATTTAAGATCCTCTGAACATTCGTCAATGGGTGTCTCAAGTCCCTTACGAATTGACTCGCGCATTCCTGGAATGGAAAGAAGGAACAAAGTTTCTTGAATGGCCCGCCAGTCTTCCTCGGCAATCAACACTGCATTGGATCTTTTACCAGTTATGTGAATAGGTTCATGTTCAGATGATGTCTCATCTATTAGTTTGTACAGATTTGACCTGGCATTTGTAACAGTTATAGTTTTCATTTTATTTCTTCCTATTTTAACGTACGGAATAAAGTACGCTAAATTTTTAAAAAAGTCAATAGGATTATTTTGAATTTAACAGATGGGGTCAAACCCCATCTGTTGTTCACCCAGAGTACGAAACCGCTGTGATCGGTAAATTATTTTTTAATCCTTTATCTATTGGTTTTTTTTGTAAACATTCTTATAATTTTTTCTTTTAAATTCTTAATATTTGTTAAACCATTTATTTTAAAATATTTAATGATTTTAATTATAAATAATAAATAGAAAAAAAGATAAAGACCTAATATCAATATTGCAATATTAGTTAATTGCATCATTATGATTATCATAAAAAGTGTAGTACAAAAAGGTACTACAAATATAATTATAATATTTAGTATTTTAAATATAATATACATGAATTTATTATAAATATTAATACTTTTTAGTATATTGATTAATGTTGGTAATTTAATTAATGACTTATTATTCTTTTCAATAACTTTTGTATAATTAAATAAATTGATATAAAGAAGAGGGATATAAAAGGAAAGAATTAAAAATAAAGGTAAAGATATAAAAAAACCAATATCTAGATCTAATGATTGATCTGTATAAGGGATACTTATAAGTCTTAATTTTGCTAATTCATTTATTCTTTTTAAATTATTAATATATTTATCTTTAAATGATTTATAAGTATGTTCAAAATCATCAATGGTAAGATTTTTAAATTTATAATATTTTTTAAAGTGTTTTGTCAGATAGTATTGGTTAATTTTTAATAAAGTGTCGGCAATTTTTTTTTCAAATTGCTTACGTAAATTGGGGAATCCTTTTTTTGGGGTTTAATTATTTTCATACTATCTTTATAACTTCTATATTTCTCCATTACTTCTAATATTACTAATGAGTCCGATAAAAAATATTTATTAGTATCTATATCAGGTATTATATTTGAAAAAGCAGTAATTATTTTCCGACGTTCTTTAAAATATTTACCTTCTTGATTTTTATTGAAATCATAAGGGGTTTTATAACGTGCAAATTTTGCAGGTATATGTAAAATGTTTATGTCTTTTTCGAATAGTGAAGTGTCAATCTTTTCTTCCATATATTCTATCAAACTAACTTTATTTCTTATATCTTTAAATTCAAAAATTATACTCCAATCTTTAATGTTTGTTAGAATAACAAAAAAGACTAAAAATATTAAATAATAAATCCCTAGCCAATACTTATACCTTTTATAACTATTAAACCAAATCTGAAGTAAATTATTATTTATATTTTTTTGTTCCATTTAAATATACCTTATTTAAATTTAAAGCTATTATTTAAACAGACGAAAACAAAATAAAAAATATGCTCAAAAATCCAAACGATAACATTCATAGTTAAATAGTAAAAGGTAGTAGTTGTAGAATTTGTTTAATATTTTTTCTTGACTATTTATTGGTGCGGATGGTATTAATCTTTATAAGACCAATCCCTATCTATTGATTGTCCAGGTCATAGTACCAAAGTTATCGGAAATTTAATTAACTTTTAATCTTGACCAAGCGCTTCCAAATCTGATAAATCTTTTTTTCTTCCTGTTGTACGCTTATTTTTAATAAATTCATTTAATCCAATATATTTGACCGGTACGTCGCCATATTTTCCCTTAACACAACTTGAAGATGCATTTTTCCATGAAACACCTGATATGGATGTGATAATATCTACTCTTACAGGTGGAACTCCAAGTTGAACAACTTTATCAGGATTCTCAAAATCTTCAGATGTTATTCCTACTGAGCCAAATCCAAATTCATCCAAAACCTTCATTATCAGTTCAGCATTTCGAGAATCGGGTTTAACATAAATATCTATATCCCCTGTATAACGAGGTGCTCCGTGAAAAGCTAATGCATATCCACCAACAATCATATATTTAACTTTGTATGCGTTTAATAACTCGAGCAGATCTTTGAAGTCTGGCTGTACTTCCATGATATTGCCTTCTTAAATATTCGACAGCTAATATTCGTTCTTCTGATGTCCTGCTTAACCAATAAGCCAAGTCATTATTAATCGAACTTATTTTATGTTCGTTTAAACCTTGTATTTTTACAACTTTTTTTATCATAAGAAATACTAAATTTTCTATTTTCATTAATATTTTTCTACAGCAGAAATATTTATAAGTCAATTAAAATATAAAAGATAATATGTTAAAATCCAACTCTTTTATTTTATTTCCCTTTTCAAAAAAATATAGATTTGACTATTATAAAAACCGATGAGATAGCTGAGATAACCAGAATCACAGGCTTCATGAATCCACGGTCCAGGATAGGCAGGGTATGATTTGAAATGAAGAATCCAATAACTACACCCGGAATCATGACAGAGGCAAAGAGAAGTTCTTTGACTCCAAATTTTCCAATAACCAGCAAGGAAACAATGGCTATTATGGTGCCCACAATAAAAATACCGGATAACGTACCCCTTATCTGCGGCCCCTTTTTATTCTGATACAGTAATGCCAGAGGTGGCCCACCTATGGATGCTGTAGTACCCATAAAACCGGAAAGCATGCCTGTACCAATGAGGTTTCCGGTTGTTAAGGAGGGGCGAACTCCGCTGATAAGGATTAAAACTGCCAGTAAAATCATTATTCCAAAAAAGAGGGACAGAGACTCACGAGAAATAAGGGTTAGTACCAAAGCACCCAGTATGGTTCCCACTACCCGACCCACAACCGCCCATTTTATCTCATTAATTTTGACAAAATGCTTTTCTCTTTGAAACATAAGTAGGGTAAGAAACAAAGCGGTCAATAAAAGGGGACCAGGTATAAACTCAGGATTTAACAGGACCAGAAGAGGTGCACAAAAAGGACCAAGCCCAAATCCAATGGAACCCTGAAGTACGGCACCAATTATGATGATCCCAAAAGCAATTGCTATTTCAATAAGACTAAGAGGGAATTCCATGGTTATTAATCAACATCTTCCTGTTTTAAATACATCAAGAATATCACACAAAACATCCGATATAATTATGAGTACCTAAAATCCTTATTTATGAATCTCTTGTTCAACTCTTTCTGCCAGAAAAATTTTTATTAGGGATTGATAGGGGACATCTCTTTTATGTGCCAGGAGTTTTATTTCTTCAATTATGGTTTGCGGAAGTCTAAGGGAGATTGTTTTTAAGGTAGGTTTTAATTTGGGTAAAGTAATTGTATTTGACTTAGACCAATCTAGGTAATCTGTAGAATCATGAGTAGCCCAAAACTCCCTTTCTTCTTCTTCATTTTTAAATTTTGGGATTTCTTTTTTAATCATCTTACTCTTACTTTTTTACTGAAAATTCAGCAGGTTTAAAAAATGAAATAACTACAGAGAATTTACAGAGTAAAAAAATGAGGACTCAAAGGATAAAATTTTGTTTATAATTATTTTTTGACCTCTTTATATTTTTCTGTATCCTCTGTGGTTTTAATATCTAAGCCTTTTTAGAAAATCCCCTTCTTTGGTTCATTACATCCCATACATCTCAATTACTTCTTTTTTGGATTTGCCCAAAATGTCGTATTTCTTCCCGATCTTAGTAAAAGCTTTTAGAGCCTTATCTAGATGATGCCTTTCATGGGCAGCTGAAATCTGGGTACGGATTCGTGCTTTTCCTTTTGGTACAACCGGAAAGAAAAAACCAATAGCATAAATGCCTTCCTGGTACAGATCATTGGAAATATCCTGGGCAAGTTTGGCATTAAAAAGCATTATAGGAACAATGGGAGTATCGCCTTCTTGCAGAATAAATCCTGCTTCTGAAAGCCCTTGGCGCCAATATTTTGTATTTTCTTCCAGTTTATCCCGGCGTTCGGTGGTCTTGGATAAAATATCCATAACTTTGAGAATACCAGCTACTACAACCGGGGAAATAGTGTTGGAAAAAAGATAGGGACGTGCTTTCTGTCTGCACATTTCCACCAGCTCTTTGCGCCCGGAAACACATCCTCCCGAAGCTCCACCCAGGGCTTTACCAAAGGTGGTAGTTATGACGTCAATCTCTCCCAGAACTCCATATTTCTCATGGGTGCCTCTCCCGGTTTTGCCAATGAAACCGGTTGCATGGGAGTCATCCACAAACAACATGGCATTATATTTTTTACACAGTTCAACCATTTCATCTAATTTGGCAGTATCTCCATCCATGGAAAAAACACCGTCAGTAATAACCATCTTATTTTTTTTATCAGAATGGAGTTGAAGTTTTTTCTCAAGATGCTTCATGTCTGAGTGTTTAAAAGTATCATGATCTGCACTGCAAAGCCGTATTCCATCAATAATTGAAGCATGCACCAGACGATCGGATATCATAACATCATCCTGGGAAAGAATAGCTTCGAAAACACCTGCATTTGCATCCATACAGGATGGAAACAGAATTGTATTTTCAGTACCTAAAAAATCAGTAACTTTTTTTTCCAGTTCATCATGGATATCCTGGGTACCGCAGATAAATCTTACAGAAGACATGCCATAACCGCGGTTGTCAAGCCCTTCGTGTGCTGCCTTTACTACTTCAGGATGGCTGGAAAGCCCTAAATAATTATTAGCACACATATTTATTACTTTTTTCAAAGAAGACCCAGTAGGAAACTCAACCTCGATATCTGCATCCTGGGGTGAATGAATAAATCGTTCTACTTTAAAGGTCCCAGTATCCTTTATTTCCTTTAGTTGATTCTGATAAAAATCTCTTTGTTCTTTTACAAAAGCCATTCATACACCTCCCTTATGATTATCCTGCATATCTAAAAAAATGACAAAATTTCTTTTTACTGCTTTTATTCCTTTAGACAAGACTTATTATTTTAGATAAATTACTTCAAAAGATCGCAGATCTTATTTACTGTATCAAATGCTTCCGGTGTTGCCTTATCATCAGGGATTGATATAGCATACTTATTTTCCAGAAACCGTTTTAAAGAAACCATGGAAAATGAATCAACTATACCTCCGGAAATAAGAGGAGTATCAACATCAATTTCCTCGTCTTCATCCTCTACGTATTCTTCAATTACATAATCCAATACAGCTTTTTGCATTTCATCCATAATTATTCTCCCTTTTTTGAATTCAATTTTGTGACTATTTTATTTTAGTAATTAATTTTAAATTAAAATATACTTCCTATTAAATCCTATAAAAATAATTATGGCTCAATCCCCATAATTAACAATGGTACAGGTGGACTATTTCTACCTTGCCGCATTACTTTATAAACTTCACCTTCATAATAGGCTATCCCACTTGACATTTGTGTTTGCATATTTTTTGTTGGTAGTATTTCAATTCCTAAATTTATCATACCACCTGAATAAAACAACATATGTTTAACAAATAAATCATATGCCACAAATGAATATTTTCCAAACTGCACTTCAACAGCAATTTTATCTTTTAAAAAATCTGTTTTATTATAGCTATGAAT
>CAYUAG010000023.1:0-7237 GCA_964442615.1 uncultured bacterium | reverse complement strand
CCACTCTTTGGCATGCAGGAGACGCCGCATGATTTTTCCGCTTCTGGTCTTGGGAAGTTTATCTACATATTCAATTTCCTGGGGCATGGCCAGAGGAGATAATTTTTTACGTATAAAATTCATTATCTCGAGTTCAAGATCAGAGCTGGGTTCATATCCAGGGTTCAGGGTTACAAAAGCCTTGACTACTTCCATATTAACCTCATCAGGTTTGGAAACTACTGCTGATTCGGCTATTGCTTCGTGTTCTAAAAGAGCTGATTCTACTTCAAAAGGACTTACCAGATGACCACCTGTATTTATCACATCATCATCTCTTCCTACAAACCAGAAATAACCATCTTTGTCTATACTTGCTCTGTCTCCAGGAATATACCAATCATTTATAAATTTGCTCTTATATGCTTCTCCATTCTTCCAATAGGTTCTCATCATGGCAGGCCAGCCAGGTTTGAAAGCAATTAATCCAACCTTACCTGGTGCATCAAACGGTTGGTGTGATTGTGAATCTAGGACTGTAGCAGTAATACCAGGAAATGGTTTACCCATGGAGCCGGGTTTTACTTTCATGCCTGGAAAATTAGTAAGCATTATTGAACCAGTTTCTGTCTGCCAGTAGGAATCCAGGAATGGTTTTCCAAAGACTTTTTCTGACCAGACAACTGCTTCAGCATTAAGGGGTTCCCCTACACTTACAAGATGACGCAGAGAAGAAAGATCATGTTTTTTTACCAGTTCCTCTCCAGCTTTCATAAGAGAGCGGATAGCAGTTGGAGCCGAATACCACACTGTGACTTTGTGTTTTTCTATAAATGCATACCATGCTTCAGAAGAAAATCCTTTGTCAAGAACACATTGGGTAATACCCAGAGACCAGGGACCGATAATTCCATAAGAGGTCCCTGTAACCCACCCTGGATCTGCAGTACACCAGTAGATATCATTATCCTGTAGATCAAGTACCCACTTTGCAGTTAAGTATTGGGAAATCAAAGAGTAATGAACATGCTTAACACCTTTGGGCTGACCCGTGGTTCCTGATGTATAATGCAGAACAGAAGGAGATTCTGCTTTGGTTGGAAAAATTTCCAAATCTTCCACTGGTTCTGCTTGTTCAAGAGAGAATGCTATCTCTCGATCTTTCAAAGACTTCTTTCCATCATGATCAACAATGATAATATACTTCAAATATGGCATCTTATCCAAAATTTTTCTCACCTTTGAAACATGTTTGCGTTGAGTTATTACTGCCTTGGCCTCTGCATTATCAAGCCGAACATGCAGAGATTCCTGACCAAAAGCAGAAAAGAGGGGTTGGGCAATTGCTCCAAGTTTAAGGACACTGAGAAAACTAAAATAAAGTTCAGGGATTTTGTCCATAAAAAGACATACTCTGTCTTCCTCTTTTATTCCCAGATCTTGAAGAAATGCTGCTATGGTATTACTTGCAATCCTAATATCATTAAAACTGTATTTTTTCGCATTCCCTTTAAAACCTTCCCATATTAAAGCCCATTTTTCACCTTTCCCCAGCTCACAGATTCTATCAGAGCAGTACCAACCAATATTTATTATGTCTCCATGGGTATAGTCCAACTCCTTTTCAGCAATTGACCAATCAAAGTTTTTAACTCTATTTTCATATGAACCAATATTCGACATAAAAACCCTCCATCTATTTTTATACATTACAATATTATTTTTCTAAAATTACCACAGCTATCGCATGGTTTCTTCCGTGGGATATGGACAGGTGAATGTTCCGGATACTTTCATCTTTGATAGTCTGTTTAGCTTTATTATAAAGATTTATTAAAGGTTTGCCTAAGGAATTGTTAATGATTTCAACATCGGTCCATCTCAGACCATTGCGTAATCCTGTACCCAAAGCCTTCATTAATGCTTCTTTGGCTGCAAACCTTCCGGCAAAACACTGTGCCTTTGCACCGATTTGAGCTCCTTTCAGGCAGTATTCTATTTCCTTTGGGGAAAAAGGCCTGGCAAGAAATTTTTCATCGTTGATCTTTAATTTATCTATGAACCGATCCGTTTCAATTAAATCAGTCCCAATACCATATATCATTTATTCATAATCTACTATTGAACAGTTATTTTTTTCAGAATTAATGTAATTAATTTATTCTAAAAAATCAATGGATATAATCGCAGTTTTAAAAATCATTTTTTCAAATCCCCTAGGATGTTATCTCCGCTCATGTTTCACTTATGTGCTGTAAACCAGTCCAAAGGATTTTTGCACTTAACTCTAACTGTAAAGCTAAAACAGCAATGCGATTGCTGAGTACAGATGTAGTGATAGTCGTATAATCGTGGTGTGACCAGGTATTGGTTATCTCTTTCTGTGGTTATATCAGCCAGTCGATCCGCAACCTTTCATCTTAAAATATTAAGAAATAAATGCTTCATACACAGCTTTTGAAATTTGAACATCTTGGACTGCAACACCGGTTAAATCCGCAACCGTAATCTGTTCATCTGATGTCCTCTGCAGATCTTTTTGAATAATAACATTGCCTAACTCAACAGGCTCACCTTTCTTCAAAACACCTGCTTTTAAAGCCTGATAAATTTCTCCTCGTGATTGACACTGACTGATGCTGTCTGCTACCACAATATCTGCCATTTGCAGTATCTTTGAGTCCAATTCCTGTTTTTCCGGTGTATCAGAACCGACTGCGGTAATGTGAGTACCTTTTTTAATCGATTCTGACATGAGAAGCGGACGCTTTGAGGGTGTGGCTGTTATGATTACATTGCATTTTGAGGCAATGTCATTGGGCTCCAGGGTGGTTTGAATGTTATAACCACGTGATTCCATATATCTTTTATAGGCATCAACTTCTTCTTGATTAATCCCCCACACCATAACATCCTTACAATCTAAAATTGATTTCAAAAATTCTACCTGCAATCTCCCCTGCTCTCCTGCTCCAAAAACACCGATGCGATGAACACTTTTAGGAGCCAGATACTTAGCAACAACCGCACCTGCAGCAGCTGTTCTCACTGCAGTGAGATAACCTTCATCAAATAGAACACATAAAAGCTGACCGCTCTTTTGACTGAACAGCAACATAAGTCCGGAATTTGTTGGGAGATTGAATTTGTAATTTTCATAAAAACCACTGGCAATTTTGATAACATAATAATCATCATTTTTGATATACCCATATTTAATATGAGCCTCTCCAGGTGGATTTTCAAAAAGCATTTCTCCTATGGGTGGGACCACTACTTTTCCCTTAGAATAGGAAATAAAACCCTCTTCAACAGCCTGAATAGGATCAAGATCTTTTAGAACATTTTTGATTTGATTAAGATTAATAATTTTCATTTTCATATTTATTTCTCCTCACCTAGCATTCCTTTTAATCGATCTAAGCTTATTTTTTTCCCGCTTATAATCAATACAACATTTCTATTTTTAAACATTTCCTTCCCTTTAATAAAAGAAGCAACAGAGAGCGCGGCTGCTCCTTCGATAAGCATATAGTGTTTTTTTAAGATATATATAATCGCCTTTTTAATCTCATCTTCAGAAACAAGTATATAATGATCAACATATTTTTTGCATATTTTAAAAGTTATGGCATCTTTTTCGATCCCACCTGCAGTTCCGTCTGAAAGGGTTGGTTTGGATTCCATTTCAATGATTCTGCCAGCTTTTACGGATTCATACATTACAGGAGAGTTTTGCGGTAAGCATCCGATGATTTCAATAGTGTCATCTTCTGATTTTAAATAACCGGCTATCCCGGATATTAATCCTCCTCCCCCAATCGGTGCGAACACCGCATCAATATCCTTAAGCTGTTTTTTCATTTCTCTGGCAATGGTTGCCTGCCCTGCAATAATTTTAATGTGATTATAAGGAGGGATAAATGTTTGATGGTTTTTTTTTGCCATTTCCCTGGCATAAAATTCTGTCTCACCAACATCTGTTCCATAAAACTTTAAATCAGCTCCATAGTCTCGTAAGGCATCAATTTTTGCTGCGGAAGCATTTTCAGGCAAATAGATCGTTCCTTTAAATTTAAATTGATTACCTAAATACGACAATGCTGCTGCGTGATTGCCACTAGAAACAGTAACCACACCTTTATCTAGATCTTTTTTAGAAAGACTGAGAACGAAATTAGCCGCTCCGCGAAGCTTAAATGAACCTGTTATCTGTAAATTTTCAAGTTTAAGGTAGACCTGACAATCACTAAGTTTGCTGAGAGCGTATGAATATTCGAGAGGTGTTTCCCTGACAATAGTTCTTATTCTATCTTCGGCAGTTATGGCTTCTTTTTTGAAATCAATGTTGGGTAAGCTATATTCATTCGACATTTAATAAATCCTTTCTATAAATCCCTTTAATATGATTTTACAAAGGCAACTATTCAGACCACTAAGATACGAAGACACTAAGAAATTATTTATCACTATCTTAAATAATAGGTGGATTAATAATTCCACAGAGCAGGGTTTTCTCCTGAAGGAGCATTTCTTTTGATATGTTCTCCCATTTCTCTATACATTCCTCCAACATCGCCTTTTTCACGCCATGGATTCCAACCATGTCCGTCTACAACACCATATTCAAATCTACCCGAGTAATGGGGATTTTTAGTGGAAGCCAAAAACTCCTCGAAGAGATACACTGCCTGTTCAATCCACCAGTTATCCATCCTGCCGCAGAATATGTTGATTTTTCCAACTAATTTGGGTCCGACAGTTTCCCAGTTTTTTTTCAAATAAAAGGTGATATCATAATGTTCTATGGCCCCTTGAGCAACTACAGGATCAATGACACCAGTCCAGGGATCCCAGATAGGTTTCGGATACCCATCTTCAGCAACTGGTGCAAAAACAGCATTCCAGATCGCCCATTGCCCGCCTGATCGATACCTTGTACCTTCCACCTCTTCTTTCCAATTTTCCTGGTCCATCCTGAAACGAGGCATACCATCAGTCTGCCGGCTGGCCGGTATAGCCACTTTGGTCCATTCATGCTCAATATAATATGCGTTTTTCGGTTCATAAAGATTGACCAATTCGTAATAATGAAAGTCAATCTGATCAGGGCAAAACGTCCACGTACCGCCATAAAAATCGGGATGCCAGATCAGTTGGGCAAGCGATATCCAACCACCAGTAGAGCCGCCGGTAAGTACCCGGGAATACGACTTGCCAATGGCACGAAATTTTTCCTCAACCACTGGTATAACTTCCTGAATAAATGCATCGCCATACGGCCCCACATTTTCCGAGTTGATCGCATATGAATCATCGTAATATGGATTTGCATGCTGAAAAGTAACTAATAGCATTCTGGGAAAATCATCCGAGACCCAGGCTTCATAGAAAGCATTGCCTTTCTTGTCTCCTTTCGGAGGTTGAAAACCGCCCGGATTTCTTGTGGAAAAATGGCCATGTTGATATACGACAGGGTATCGCGCCTCAGGATGTTCATGGAATCCTTTTGGAAGGAGTATCCTTGCCCCAATATACATTGGACATCCCCAGAATTTGGAAACCAATTCACTCTTAATCTTTATATTCTTAATCCATTTCGTGTCTTGAGGCTCCGATACTGGCGGGATTTTCTGATCCATAATAATTGAAAAAGTCGTGTCTTTGTCAGGATTGAAATGAATTTTTTGGATTTTACTGAATAAATTGCCCGGTGAATAACGCCACTTCTGACCTTCACCCTGATCCATGTGTAATTTTACTATGTGACCATCGGAGCGGTGAAATGTGGTATACACATTTAAATAGGCTTTTACATAGTAATCCCCAGCAGGAATTTGCTTTAAGCTTCGACCAGGATTGCCGAGTGCTGTGTCATCGATAATTGCTTGATCGTTTGGCTTCAGATCATCAACATTGATGCCGAACACTGGCGTTCCATTCGCATTTACATCGGTAATGAATTCTTCAGTCCGTGACAACAGCAGCAGCAATCTACCCGATGTCGGTACATCTCGAACAGACGAAGCAAACGATACGGCAAATTGAGTACATTCGTTATTTGTGTCATCGACAGTGTTACCCGAAGTAGTTCCCACTTCTGAAATGCCACGATAAACATTCTCAATCCATGTCTCGGCGTTTGTATAGGCAGTGCCCCATGAATCGTATTTTGCAGGAAGCCCTTCTTTTTTTATTTGTTCAAGGCTTACTCCTGCTGATTTTTTTCGCTCGACAATGCTGATGGTTTCAACCAGCATATCTCTTGTGGATTTTAAACCATCGAGGTCTGAAAGCGCATAATGTCCCGGAATTATTTTTGCATCTTCAGGAATAATCTGAATTAAATTTTCGATATTTTCCAACATGCCCGTAACACTTCCATCGGCATCAAGATCAACAAATGGGAAACTGGAGATTCCGGAATTCCAGAGATCGCCCAAATGAACGACATTTGATTTAATAAAGAAGACAACCACATCATTATCAGTATGGCCATGCGGGTAATGAATAATTTTTATCTCTTCATCATTAAAATGAATTGAAATTTGTTTGTCAAACGTTATAACAGGCTGACTATCTTTTGATAGGCGTAAAAGACGTTCGTGTGTTTTGTTATGAGCAATAATCGTAGCAGATTTTCCTAAAGCCGTATTCCCATGGGAATGATCGGTATGATGATGTGTATTGATTATAAATTTAATATCTTTGGTGCTGATTTTTTTCAAAGCGGCCTTAATAAGTTCTGCTAGTTGAGCAAATTGAGTATCGATCAGTAATATTCCATCAGGTCCTGCCGATACACCGATGTTACCGGCGACATCCCCTGTTGCTTCAAGCATGTAAATATTTCCGGCTACATGGGTGGTTACAATCTGCACATTATCGAGGTTCGGTATCTCTTCCTGAGAATAACCGGCGCCAAAAGAAAAAGCTACTATGAGTATAATTGATAATAGTTTTTTCATAATTATTATCCCTTTCTTTTCCAATAATAATAAACCAGCGCTCCGGCGAGAGTCAGCAATCCACCGATTAACCATGCCACTATAATTAGTCCTGCGGAAGGTAAAGACTTTGCCATAATTCATCTATTCTTTTTTAAATGATTTCAGCCAAAGTTTCACTGATTCGTTCTAGAGCCTTTGATAAGTAATTCCTTTCTGAACCTATCCCAATACGAATCCGGTGATCCATTCCAAAACAATCACCTGGAACGATGAAAGTACTTTTTTCTTCCCTGATTTTTGTGGACAGT
>CAYUAG010000022.1:0-40231 GCA_964442615.1 uncultured bacterium | reverse complement strand
GACTATATTAACATCACTGTTCTCAAGCTGAGAAAAAACTGGATTAATAACCAAGGTACCATCAATTCGTCCTACCCTTACAGAAGCAATAGGCCCATTAAAAAAAATACCAGAGATCATCAATGCTGTTGATGCTCCTGTGGTTCCAAGAATATCTGGATCATTTTTTTTATCAGATGAGAGAACTGTTATGACTACCTGAACTTCATGCGTAAATTCCTTGGGGAATAAGGGACGGATGGGGCGATCAATAAGCCGGGCACTTAAAACCTCTTTTTCCTGTGGTCTTCCTTCTCTTTTAAAAAATCCACCTGGTATTTTACCAGCCGCATAGCTTTTCTCACGATACTCAACAGAAAGCGGAAAAAAACCTCTATTTTCAACCGGCTCTTTTGATGCAACTACTGTTGCCAATATCACTGTTTCACCATACCTTACTAAGACAGCTCCATCAGCCTGTTTGGCTATTTTTCCTGTTTCTATAGTGAGTTTTGAATCTCCTATCATTATATCTTTTGAAGTGATCATATATACTCCTTAATATTAATAATAAACTTATACTTAGCGACGTATATTAAGCTCTTTAATTAATGTTCTGTATTGATTAATATCTTTTTTAATAATATAATCTAAATGCCTTCTTCTTTTACCTACCATCTTAAGTAAGCCTCTTCTAGAATGATTATCTTTTTTATGCTTTTTTAGATGTTCAGTTAAATGATTGATTTTTTCTGTTAATAAGGCTATCTGAACAGAAGAATTACCAGTATCTTTGGCATCTTTACCATATTTTGATACAATTTTATTTCTGGTTTCTTTAGTAATAGTCATTATTGCCTCCTATTTATACTAAAAAAATATTTTTCTTGTCTCATTAATATCATTTTTTATATTCTTTCCTAATTCGTTTATAGAATTGAATTTTTTCTCTTCTCTAATATAATTTAAAAATTCAACTTTTAAATTGCTTCCATATAAATCTCCAAAATAATCATGTAAATAAATTTCAACCATTCTTTTCTTCCCTTGAAATGTAGGACGTTTTCCAATATATGCTGTACCCTTCCTTCTTTGCTCATTATTTGAAACCAGTACAGCATAAACACCATCTTTAGGAACTAATTTGTATTTATTTTCTATAGCAATATTAGCTGTAGGAAAACCAAGTTTCTGTCCAATATTATGTCCTTTTACTACTTTTCCTTCCAGGGTATAATATCTTCCCAACATTTTATTGGCTAAGCTTACATCTCCCTTTTTTAACAAATCTCTTATTTTAGTACTGCTGATAACAATTTTTCCAACTTTACAGGGTTTTACTAATTCTATAGTAAAATCAAAATCTTCACTTAATTGTTGTAATAAATTAACATCCCCTGATCGTTGACTACCAAAAGAATGGTTAAATCCTATTATTATATATTGAGCACCAACTTTTTCCTTTACAATCTTTATTATAAAACTATCTGCCTTCATCTGGAATAACTCATTATTAAATGGAAGTACTAACAGAATATCAATTCCTGTATTTTTTAAAATATCAATTTTCTCATCAAGAGGAGTAAGCAAGGAAAAAAATTGTCCCTTTTTAGGTTTTAATGTTTGAGGATGTGGGCTAAAAGTAATTAAAACACTTCTGCAGTTACACCTCCTGGTTTTATGGACTAATCTTTCAATTATCTTTAGATGCCCGCGGTGAATACCATCAAAATTTCCTACAGTAACTACTGAATCTTTATATTCTTTTAAATCTTCAAGTGATCGATAAACCTTCATTCTTCAAGTTAAAAAATTCCTATATTTAATAAAAAATAATTCAGATGATAATTAATTACCTAGTTGATTTAATTCATTTTAAAAAATTTCAACAGTATTAATATCGAACTTACGTATGGCAAATTAATAAAATATAGAGTTTTTCAACAATGTCATTAATACAAATCTCATTAAATTCAACAAACTGAAATTTTAGATAAACTCCTTGATAACTTCAAGTACTCTGTATTTTATCAGTTCAATTTTTCCTTTAATATAACAACCAGAAGCTCTAAGATGTCCTCCACCATTAAAATGTTTAGCAATTTCATTAACATCAACATAGCTTCTGGATCGCAAAGATAGCTTAAAAACATCCTTTTCAACTTCTTGAAAAAAAAGTTGAACTTCTGTACCATCTATAGTCATGAGATAATCAACAAAACCTTCCGTATCAATTTTCCCATTATTTGAGGTTGAATTTATTGATAAATAAATTGATGATACTTTATAATCAAAGTGAAAATCTAAAGTTGCCAAAGCTTTCGATAGTAAATGCATTGAATCAGGAGATACACGATAATAAACATTTCTTCCTATCTCATTTGGTACAGCTCCAGCTTTAATCATCCGTGAAGCAACTTCAAATGAATTACTATTTGTATTTGGGAACAGAAACCGACCAGTATCACACATAATACCTGTATATATAAGGGTTGCAATACCCTTGGTTAAATGTATTCCAAAAATTGAAAATATATTATATACTATCTCAACTGAACTACTTTTATCAGTTTCAATAAAATTTATATCACCAAAATATAAATTACTGGTATGATGGTCAATATTTATGATTCCCATTTTTTCAGTAAGTATATCTTTTAATTTACCAATTCTATATAAATCAGATGCATCTAAAACAACTAAACAATTAAACTCTTCTTTAATTTTATCATTAAAATACTCAATTTTTTCTACATCCGGTAAAAAATCAAATTTATAGGGCACTGGATCATCTAAAATTATTTTATACCGTTTTTTAAGATGATTTAAAATAACCGCAAACAATAATACTGATGTAATTGCATCCCCATCAGGATTAATATGAGTAGAAATCAAAAAATCATCTACATTTTTAATATATGCTTGAAGTTCTAAATAGTTATTATTTATATTTTTTTTCATAATGATTTAATTGTTATTATAATTACTTTTATTATCACCAAAACTCTTTAAAACCTGATAGATCCTATCAACTTTTTCCAAGCTATCATCTAAGATAAATTTTAATATTGGAATAAATTTCAATTCAAGTTTTCTATTTAGTTGATTCTTTATAAAAGGAACTGCATGGTTCAATACTTCTAATGATACTTGTTTTTCCCTATTATTTCCTAAAACACTTGTAAATATTTTTGCTATCTTTAAATCATTGCTAACTTCTACATGTGTTATAGTAACAAATCCAAGACGAGGATCCTTAATTTTTGTTAAAACTATACTGCTTATTTCATTTAAGAGAAGTGAAGATACTCTATATGTCCTTTTTTTTCCCATTTCTAAACTATAATACCTCTGTAAATGAATCAATTACTTCAACCCGACCTTCATTATCAATAAAATTCATTACTTTTGAAAATACTTTATCAATAAATTTTCTATCAGAAGATACAAATGCAATTCCAAGATTAGATCTCTGCCATTTATCATGATAATCTATTTCTGCAATTGAAATATTAAATTTATTGCGTAACTTTTTTTTTAAACTCTGTATAATAAATCTTTTTCCTTTTAATGAATCAGCTTCTGAGATATAAAGCTCAATTTGAATAGTACCGACTAACATTTAAAGGGTTCTTGCCTTTTCAACAATCTTATAAAATTCCATTGTATCCCCCTCCTGAATATCATCAAAATTATCAAGAACAATTCCACATTCATATCCACTATCCACCTCTTTTACATCATCCTGAAATCGCTTTAAGGAATCTACTTTTCCATCATAAATAACATCCTGATCACGAATAAGACGAACAAAACTATCTCTTGTTGCTTTACCATCTATCATAAAACATCCAGCTATTAAACCTGTTTTAGAAAACTTGTACACTTTTTTAATTTCTGCAGAACCAACAATTTCTTCATTTCTCTCAGGCTCTAATAAACCAGATAAAGCTAATTTAACATCATTTACAATATCATAAATAACTTCATATAGTCTAATATCGACATTCTCCTCCTTGGCAAGATCTCTAACCTTAGCATTTATACTAACATGAAATCCAAAAATTACAGCATTAGTTGTCTCCGCAAGTAAAACATCTGATTCAACAATTGTTCCAACACCTTTATGTACAATATTAACACCCACCTCATCTGTAGAAAGAGCCATTAATGAATCTGCAATAGCTTCAACAGAGCCGTCTACATCTCCCTTTATCAGTAATGATAACTCTCTCAATTTACCCTCTGAAATCTCTTTGGATATTTGATCCAATGTCGTTCGTCTGACCTGACGAAAATTCTGTTCTCTTCTTAACTGTTGCCGTTTATTGCAAATTCTCTTTGCTTCCTGTTCAGAATCTACCACTACAAAAGAATCTCCTGCCTGAGGTACACCTGTAAAACCTAATATCTGTACCGGTTTGGATGGACTAGCTTTTGTAACCCTATGATTATTTTCATTAAAAAGTGCTCTAATCCGACCATTATACTGTCCGGCAACAAATATATTACCCACCTTTAAAGTTCCTCTTTCAACTAAAACAGTTGATACGATTCCTTTACCTTTGATCATTTCAGCCTCTATGATAACTCCTCTTGGCTTTGCTTTGAAATTTGCTTTAAGTTCCAACATTTCAGCTTCTAGTAATATCTTTTCAAGAAGCTGATCTACTCCCTGACCAGTTTTTGCTGAAATTTCCGCATTCTGTACTTTACCTCCCCACTCTTCTACCAATAAATTATGTTCAGATAATTGTTTTCGAATCTCATCAGAATTGGCATCAGGTTTATCGATCTTATTTATAGCAACAATAATGGGAACACCTGATTCTCCTGCTGCTCTTGCATGATTGATTGCTTCAACTGTCTGGGGCATTACACCATCATCAGCTGCTATGATAAGAACTACTATATCAGTAACTTTTGCCCCTCTTGCACGCATAGCAGTAAAAGCTTCATGTCCAGGTGTATCAAGAAAAACTATCTTTTTCTTTTTATAAGTTATCTCATAGGCACCAATATGCTGGGTTATTCCACCAGATTCTCCAGTAATCACACTACTTTTTCTTACATAATCGAGAAGAGAAGTTTTTCCATGGTCAACATGACCCATTATAGTAACCACAGGTGGTCGCTCTTCAAGATAATCAGAATCTTCTTTCTCCTCAGTTTCTAATAACTCAACTTTATCTTCACCATATTCTGTTTCAAATTCTACAGTATAACCAAATTCATCTGCAACCATCAAGATGGTATCCCTATCTAAACGTTGATTAATTGTTACCATCATACCAAGAGACATACAAACAGATATTATTTCCCCAGGATCAACATCAGTTAAATTTGCCATTTCTGCAACTGTAGCAAACTCTGTTGTTTTAAGTATCTTCTTTTCACTAGCCTCTTCCTCCAGCTCATTCTTCTTTTTCTTTCTATACTTCTTTCTTTTTGAAGTGTCACTCATCTTGGCAAAGGTTTTCTTGATAGAAGCTTCTATCTCGCTCTCATCTCTCTTTACAACTTTCTTCTTTTTACGACCCTTGATTTTTTTCTTCTTTTTTTCTTTTTTACTTTCTAATTGTGCAGGTTCAAATTCCTTCTTTTCTCGTTTCCTTTTTATATCTTCTTCAATCTTTTTAATTTCTGATTTCTTTATTTTCTTTGCTGGTCTTCGCTTTAAATGACGTTTCGGTTTCTTCTCAACTTTCTCTTTTTCATCTTCAATTTTCTCTTTGGACTTATTTTTGATTAATTCTTTTTTCTTTTCTTTATCTATATCAACCTTTTGGGGAATTTTTTCTTTCTTAGCTTTAATATCTGCTGGAGAAAAAGGTTTTTCTTCTACTTTTTTTTCTTTTTCAGTAATAATACCTTTAGAACGTTCAATCACCTCATCGATCTCTTGACGAATAGCTTGTTTTCTTGCCTCTTCTTCAATTTTTTTCTCTTCCAGTTTTCTTTTAAAATCAGATTCTTTGGGGGTTTTCTCAGTTTCCTCCTGGACAAAATGAGACTTTATCAGTTCATACATCTTATCTGTTACCTGGGACATCTGGTTACGAACTCTAAATTTATAACTCTTTAAAAAATCAATGAGTTCTTCATTAGAAAGATGAAATTTTTTAGCAACCCGATAGATTCTTTCCTTTTTTTCCCGACTAGTACCCAAGAAAACCTCTTAATTAAAATAATTATTATTCTTCATAATAAGAATTCAATGTCTCTAATATCTTATTAATGGTTTTTTCTCCAAATCCTTTTACTTCTAATAACTCCTCTTTACCAGCATCCAATACTTCATCAGCAGTCTCATAACCAGCAGCAGATAGTTTCTCAACTATTTTTTTGGATAATTCAGATACATCTGATAGAAATAGTTTTTCTTCTTTATCTTCAACCTCAGCATACTCAGATTCTTTAACTGTAGTAATTTCATACCCTGTAAGTTGAGAGGCAAGTTGTCTATTTCGCCCTCCTTTACCAATAGCTAAAGATATCTGATCATCTGGGATAACTGCTGTAGCGGTTTTATTTTCTTCGTCAATTTCTACAAAAACTGGTTTTGCAGGGCTCAACGCTCTACTAATAAATATTTGAGGTTCACTATTCCAATTAATTACATCAATCTTTTCATTATTTAATTCTCTCACAATTGCCTGTATTCTTACTCCCTTTAATCCTACACATGCTCCTACTGCGTCTATTCGCTGATCATTTGAAAAAACTGCAATTTTTGCTCTCTCACCTGGATATCGTGATATTGATTTTACTTCAATAATACCATCATAAATTTCTGGTACTTCAATTTCAAACAAACGAAGAAGGAACTGAGGAGCTGTCCTAGAAATTACCACTTCAGGTCCACGATTTGTTTTGGATACTTCTTTTATTACTGCACGAATTGTATCACCCCGATAATATCGTTCATTCGGAATTTGTTCTGATTTTTTAAGACTCACTTCCATATTATCAATATATACCAAAACTTCGTACCGATTTATCTGTCTAATATCACCAATAATAATCTCCCCTGTACGATCCTTAAATTCATCGTACAAGACCTCTTTTTCAGCTTGCCTTATCTTCTGATTCAAACTTTGTTTGGCAGAGTTTATTAATCTTCTACCAAATTTCATAGGATCAATTATTTCAACAAACTCATCACCTAATTCTAGATCAGGTTCTAGTTTTTTGGCATCCTCCAGTGATATCTCTTTTACTGGATCTTCTACAGTTTCAACAATTGTTTTTAACTGGTATATTTCTACTTCACCTTTATCAATATTAACAAATAAATCAAAATTTTCATCAGTTCCATATTTCTTCCTTATCATATTAAGAAAAAGATCTTCTAATATTTCGCTCACAACATTACGATCAATATTACGTTGTTTTGCAATCTGTTTTACTGCTTCAACAATATTGATATTCATGTAAAATCCCTTATCTATAAATCAAATTTTAATTTACCATCAATAATTTTTTCAATTGGAATAGTCAAAACTTCTTCCCCTATACTAAGTTCAAGATTTCTGTTAGAAACTTTATTAATTTTACCAGATATTGTCTTAATATCGTTTTCTACATTATATTTAACTACAACTTTTTTCCCTATCTTCCTTAAAAAATCTTTAACAGTAGTAAGAGAATAATCTTCACCAGGAGAGGAAACTTCCAGTTGATAAGAATTAAATTTTATCTCTTCTTCATATTTATCAAGAATTTCTGATATTTTCTTACTAATTGTCGCACATTCATCAAGTGTAATTCCACCTGGTTTATCAATTAAAAATTTAATTATTGAATATTCCCCTCTGCCTGTAACCATACAATTAACTAAATCTAATCCCTCTTTAGAAATAACATTTTCTATTTTTTTATATATTTTTTCTTCAAATTCTACCATTTTTACCCATAAAAAAAGTGGGTAATGTAACCCACTAATTCATTAAATATAAAAAAAATATTCTAAAATTGCAAGAAATAAAAAATTATTTCTTTTTCATAAAACTTCTTTAAAATATTCCGCTTTCTGTTTAACTGAGGAATCAGGGTATTTGTTTATCACATATTCACAGAGTTCTCTTGCTTTATCATTCATTTCAGCAAACATATAACATCGTACAGCATTCATTACATTGTTAGGACTATTAAAAAGATTGGGAAATTTTTTTACTGCTCTAAAATATAATTCTGCAGCTTCTTCATATTTTTCCTTATTTTCCTTACATGCTGCTTTTCCTGCTAAACTAGAAGAAATAAAGATATCCTCATCGGAATAATCATCTAAATATATCTCATAATAATTACTTGCATTATCATATTCTCCCTCATTATAATAAGCATTAGCAAGGAAATAAATTGCTATACCTGCAGAATGTGTTCCAGGATATTTTTCAATTATTGTCTCCAATTCAGGAATTGATCTTTCATAATCCCTGAAATGATAATATGTTTCAGGAATTGCAAGTTCAGAATTAGCTTTTATCTCTGCCCTCTTTTTACTTTTAATCATTAAAAAACCAATAATAACAACAACAGCTATTACTCCAACGATGATATTAAACTCTTTCTGATGCTTTATCCAAAACTGCTTTACCTGAATATATTTTGTGACTAGTGGGTCTTCTTTAATTTCACGTTTTGTTAATCTTTTACGTGGTTTTAGCATATATTTTCCAAAAAATGATAATTTTTAATCTTCTAATACTTTTTTCACAAGTTCCCAAACTGTTGTTTGCAAGTCAGCCGGTTTAGTAAAAAAAGGGAAACCATGGTCTTCCTGTTGGGCTAATACCTCTGCTTCGTTAGCATAACCTGTCATTAATATAATCTTTAGATCAGGACTCAATTTTCTTAATTTATTTGCTAACTCGAAGCCACTCATATTTGGCATACGAATATCAGTTATTACTAAATCTGGTTGAAATTCTTCCCATGTGCTCAATGCTTCCTTTCCATTAAAAGCAATTTCAACATTATACCCTTTCTTTTCCAGAAAACGAGCATAGACGCGGGCAATTGTATCCACATCATCTACAATTAATATTTTTTGTTTCATACTGCCCTCATCAAAAAAATTAATAATTTATATCCTTGTACCCCAAGCAGGATTCGAACCTGCGACAACCGGTTTAGGAAACCGATGCTCTATCCTTCTGAGCTATTGGGGCCAATGATAGTAATAAAATATTAAAAAAAAAATAAAAAAGCAAATTTTTTTAAAACAAATTTTATAATTATCTTGTTTATTTTCAAATTTCTATTTATATTTTTTCATAAAATTTGGAGGCAAGTATGATTGATGAAAGTCTAAAAACAATTATCGAACAAATAAAAACATATAAAAATTATCTAATTGAAGCACAAAAAAATCTTACTTCCATCCCAGCTCTTGCTCCTGAAAGCAACGGTGATGGAGAAGCAAAAAAAGCAAAGTATATTGAACGCCTTATCAATGAATTCAACTATGATACATTCGAAAAAATCAATGCTCCTGATGATAGAGTTAAAAGTGGGTATCGTCCAAATTTCATTGTAAAATTTAAAGGAAAATCTGATAAAAAAACAATTTGGATAATGTCCCACATGGACGTTGTTCCACCTGGGAATTTATCTAAATGGGATTCTGATCCCTATAAAGTAACTGAAAAAGATGGTAAACTGTATGGTCGAGGTACTGAGGATAATCAACAAGCTCTTGTCTCCACACTTATGACATTAAAAGCCTTACATCAATTAAACCTATTGCCGGAATATACTATTGGTTTAGCGATTGTAGCAGATGAAGAAAATGGTTCAAAATATGGCATACAACATGTTTTAAAAGAAAAACCTAACCTATTTAAAAAAGATGATTTGATCCTTATTCCTGATGCAGGAGATCCAGAGGGAGTAGAAATTGAAGTTGCAGAAAAATCGATTCTGTGGATTAAATTTATTTTACAGGGTAAACAGACTCATGGTTCAACTCCTGAAAAGGGTATTAATGCACATAAAGCCTCTGCTCATTTAATCGTTAAAATGAACCAGCTTTATAACATCTTCAATAAAAAGGATCAACTGTATAATCCCCCTATTTCGACCTTTGAACCTACAAAGAAAGAAAATAATGTGCCTAATATAAATACAATTCCTGGAGAAGATATTGTTTATTTTGACTGTAGGATTCTTCCTTCTTATTCTCTTGATACAATAAAAAAGCAGATAAATCAATTTAAAAAAGAAATTGAGAAAGATTTTAAAATACAAATAGGAGTATCTTTTCCGCAATATGAAGAAGCACCACTCCCTACACCTGCTGATGCTCCTGCTGTAAAAGCTATACAAAAAGCAGTTAAAGATGTGCTGGGAAAAGATGCTAAACCTCTGGGAATAGGAGGCGGTACAGTTGCTGCCTTTTTTAGAAGAGCAGGACTACCAGCCGTTTGTTGGAGTAATCTTGATGATACTCTTCATGCACCCAATGAATATTGTAAAATTGAGAATGCTATTAATGATGCTTGTGTCTTTGCACATATATGTATGCAAAAATAGGATATACTCACTACTCAATTAGTAAATTTAATGATAAATATTGGTATTTAATTACCAATTTTCAACTTCCAATCATTAATAGTAACTAATAAAAGTAAATCTTTTAAACTAAAAAATTATTAATTACTTTTTAGCTATTTTTTTTTCATATAGATTATGACAATGTCCAACCATACTGCAAAGTTTCGCTTTTACGAAGAATTAAATGATTATCTTCCCTCAAAATATAAAAAAAAATCATTCCAATACACATATAAGGGCAATCCATCGGTTAAAGATGTAATTGAAGCAATTGGAATTCCTCATACTGAAGTAGAATTGATTTTAGTTAATGGTAAATCTGTAGATTTTAACTACCATCTTCAAGATAGAGATTCTATCTCAGTATATCCTGTGTTTGAAAGCCTTGATATTTCTCCAGTAATAAAATTGCGCTCTAAACCCTTAAGAGAAAACATATTTATCCTTGATATACAATTAGGAAAACTAGCAAAAAAACTTAGAATGTTGGGATTTGATACTCTATATAAAAATGATTATAAAGATATACAGATCATTAAAATCTCTAAGAAAGAGCATCGAATTATCCTTACACGACATAAAGCTCTTCTTAAAAATAGGTCTGTTACTCACGGTTACTGGATCAGGGCAACCAATCCTGAACTGCAGCTTATAGAAATTCTCAAACGTTTTGATCTCAAGAACCAGTTCAAATCCTTCACAAGATGTATAGAGTGTAATGGAAAAGTCACCTCAGTAGATAAAGATGATATAATTGATCAACTTCTTCCCAAAACAAAAAAATATTTTAATACATTTTACCAATGTACACAATGCAAAAAAATTTTTTGGAAAGGCTCTCATTTTCAATCAATGAAGAAAAAAATTGACTCATTTCTAAATCAATAAATCTATTATTAATATAAGATTATATTCACTTTTAATTGAATATCTATTAAATAAATGGAAGGAAATATCTGAATAAATTTATAAAAATCTAAAATCTGAATTATTGTCTCTTTATCTCTTCTGAAAAAAAACACACAGAAATGAGTACTATAATTTATAATCTACAAATGACCCATGAGAACAATTCTTTAAAATCATCAGGGATTTTATTATATAATTTTTCCTTCTTTAATGCGAGTTATTTATAACTATTTAATCATCTTCATTCTCATCCTATTTTTAAAACCTTTGCTCCTCTAACACCTCCAGCTTTTAATTCAGTTAATGCTATATTTGCATCTTCTAAGGAATATTCCTGAACCTCAGGTTTGATTAACATTTTTTCAGCAAGTCTAAGAAAACCGCTTAAATCATCTCGTGCTACATTAGCAACACTTTTAATCTCCTTTTCCATCCATAGGTCCTGAGTATAATCTAAATGCATTAAATACTCTTTATCAACATCTTCCTTACGTACAGCATTCACAATCAGTCTGCCACCTGAATTTAAATTCTTCATAGCCTCCACAACAGGTTTCCAGACAGGGGTTGTGTCGATTATTGCATGAAGTTTTTCCGGAGAAAATTCTTCTGTGTCACCTGCCCATACCGCTCCTAAATGTCTGGCAAACTTTCTCTCCTTTTTATTTCTGGCAAAAACATAGATGTCTGTATCTGGGAACGTATATCTAACCATTTTCAGTACTAAATGTGCCGAAGCACCAAAACCTGTTAAACCAAGATTCTGACCATTCTTGAGATTGGTCAAGTTCAGTGACCGATAACCTATGGCTCCAGCACACATTAAGGGTGCAGCTTCAGAATCAGTAAATATCTCTGGAATTTTAAATGCAAAATCTTCATTCACTACCATATATTCTGCATACCCTCCATTAACATCTCTTCCTGTAGCCACAAAATCATTACAAAGATTCTCGTTTCCATTTTTACAAAATTGACAATTCCGGCAGGAAGAGAAGATCCACCCCACTCCGACTCTTTCTCCAATCTTTAAATGTTTTACTTCTGGTCCCTTCTCTTCAATAATCCCTATTACCTCATGTCCAGGTACCACTGGAAAATTATGAGGGGGAGTTCGTCCTTCAATTTCATCAATCTCAGTATGACATACTCCACATGCTTTTACCTTGAGAAGTACATCTCGCTTCCCTGGTTCAGGGATTGGTAAATCAACCATTTCAAGAGGTGAAGTTATATTGTTCAAATCTGATATACCATTTACTATCATTGCCTTCATTAGTATTTCCTCCTGTTATTAGGCATTGCACTACTAACAAATAAATATATAAATTATCAAGACATCAAGCAATTAAAAAAGCCTCCAAAAAACAGAGGCTTTTAATTAATTATCATAAAAATTAATAATATTTTTATTTGTTTTTTACAACCAGATATTTACCTTCAACATTTTCTACCCTGCCTATTGTCAATCCTTCTGATAATATATTATTATAAATATCCTGATATTCTTCCGTAGTAGTTATTCCTTTGATAACTTCATTTAATGTTCCATCAGCAAGATTATCAATAATAACTATCTCTTTATTTTTATTCATATAAAATTTTCTTATTATAGTAAATTTATTATAAATATCATCTGAATCAATACGATAGGTTGTAAGGAAATATTCACTACTAACATCTTCACACCAATAACTTTTCTCAGTTCTTTTCATTTCCATTTTTCCACTTTGTGAACATTTTTCTAATCCGTTAGAATATATATCTCTTGCTTCACCTAAAGAAATATCTCCTATCAATACTTTATCGATATATCCATTTTGTTCTTTATCAATAGCTTTTAAAACAATTTTATTTCCTTCTTTTAATATCAATAAGTTATTTCCATTTTCTTTTTGAGGAGTAAAACTCTCTATTTGATAGTCTTTTTCTTGGTATTCAAAAGTATATAGACCATATCTCATTTTAGTTTGATTATATTGAGAAGCACATCCAATTAAAAATAGTACAATTAAAAAGGCTAAAATTACTTTATATGTTTTCATTGTTAAATCCTCCATAAAAAATATGTCAATTTATATAAATTTTAGGTAAAATAATATTAATTTAATTTCACCTCCTCTCCAAATACTTTATTAATTACTTCTGGATAGTTTTTTTCTAAAAAAGTGTACACTTTCTTTTGAAATAACTCCTGTGTTGTTTGTGGTAAATCACTATCATTTTCTATCTCTTTAGATAAAAATTTCACTAAATACGATTTTGCTCTATTATTTAATTCCTCATTAGAACAGTGTTTAATAAAATCATGAAAAATCAAAAAATTTAATGCCTTATTTTTCCAGAAACTTACCCACTCTTTCTTCAAATTTGCACTTAAAATTTTTTCTAGATAGTAATTAATATTAACTTCTTCATTACTAAAACTAGTATTATATCGTATATGGGTATCTAGTATTTTTTTCTGTAAAACTTTATGCTTATCTTGAGTACTATTCTTGATTTGGGAATAATAAGTTTTAATCTCATTGATATAATCTTCCGGTAAAAATCCGCTATTAAATAGTTTATAATTAAAATCCATAGGATACCATGTTGAAATTGAAGTATCTCCTTTTTTTGCCGGTTCAAAAAATATTTCTTTTGAATAATCTATTGCTGCCTTATCAAGTATTTCATGTCCGGAACTTTTTAATAACCTCACTTTTTCCACTTTCCCCGATTTATTAATTAAAAGATTAATTTTTACATTCCCCTCAATATTCTTTTGTTTAGCTAAGGTAGGATAATCAGGCAGTTGAGAAACTTTCCTTTCCGGTGGTGAAATAATACTATTTCTTCTTACTCCATTGCTTATTTTATTACTACTAATAATATTTTCATATATTTCCTCATTATTCTTATATAATACAAATGTATTATTATTTATACTTTTGAAAGAAAGATTTGTTTGCTTTACAATCTCACCCATGATTTTAGTGATCGGTTCAGCCTTAAAATCGCATGATATCTTCTTATTCTCAACCAAAAAATCATCATAAATAAAAAACACATTGGTTTGAGAAGTGATTTTATCAATAACATCACGAAGATAACTTCCTTGTTCTGTTAGAGTTATCAATTTCTTATCAGGATAATCCTGGGCTATTAATTTAGAATATAAAATTATTCCGCAGATTAAAAGAAAATTTGATGCAATTTTTATATTTATACTTCTCATATTAATAGTGAATATTTAATAAATTACATACTCATCATTAACAATTTTATATTTTGAACCAAGAGTTAAACAAACAGAACTTATAATACTAGTAAAAGGAAGATTATCAAAAGTAGCAGTTAGAGTATGATCAACTAAGGTTGAATCTAATATCTGAACAGAAACATTATAGACTCGGCTTAATTCATCAATAACTTCATTTAAAGGCTGCTGCTTAAAAACTAACTTACCTTTCATCCATCCAAAAAATCTCTCAGTATCAACAGATTCAATTTTATTTGGTGAGTGCTTACCAGATATTAAACCCATTTCTCCCTTGTTCAATGTAAGCGAACCATTGTCTTCATCTTTTTTATTTAGAAGAACAGTTCCTGTTTTAACTACTACTCTGGTTTCTACACCTCTTGCTCTTACATTAAATTTTGTACCAAGAACTTTAGTGGAAGCATTCGGAGTTATGACTGTAAAACTTTGCCCATTTTTAATAACTTCAAAATATGCTTCACCTTTTAAATACACTTTTCGATCTCTTCTTCCATATCCCTCACCACACTTTAAAGAACTTTCACAATTCAAATGTACTTTTGTATCATCAGATAAAGTTATTAAAGTTTTTTCCCCTTTGGCTGTTATCACATTAAATGAAGTAGATGTAAAATAATGTTTCCATAAAAACAATCCTGTTATAATAAATAATACAGCAACTGAATATACAATAACTGCATATTTTCTTGCAAACAGGTTATGCATTCCATGGTGTGTTTTATTTAATAGATCATTTATCATACTTCTTTTTTTGAACGATTTAAATTTCAATTCTTTCTCAAATTTCAACCATTCATTGTCAATATCTGGAATGTCCTGAACAACCGGCGGCTCCGAATTTATCCATACTTCTTTTAACTCATTATACATACGTTTATTTTTTTCTGAAGCCGCCAGCCATTCTCCCAAATACCTTTTTTCTTCTTCTCTAAGTTCACCACTCAGAGACTTTGTACATAATCTAAAAATTTTTTTATTTTTTATTTTCATCTCGTTTTTTAACCTCTTTTCATTTTAAGATACGTGTATTCTTAAAATTACCCTCAATATTTCTTTAAATCTATCTATTCTCCCTTAAATAATCTCTTAAATACTTCAAGGCTCTACTCATTCTTTTTTCAACTGTTTTTACAGAAATACCGTTAATATCTGCTATCTCTTTATAGGTAAATCCTTCAAATCTACTCAAAACAAATACATCTTTTAGCTTATCATTAAGTTTAGAAACCGCATTCTGAATTGAAATTCTTTCCTCAACTGTATCATCACCAGTAATCACTTTGGCAGAGAAAAATTCATTTTTATATTTTATTCTGGATGATTTTTTTCTGTAATAATCAATTACCAAATTACAGGTGATACGATAAATGTAGGATTTTAATGATTTTGAAGGATCAAATTTTTCACGATTCAACCATAATTTGGTAAAAACATCTTGTAGTAAATCTTTTGTCAGTTCTTTTGAATATGTACGATAAAATATATACCTATATAAAGGTTTATAGTATTTATAATACAATAGTTTAAAAGCCGAATAATTAGAGTTTTTAATAGCCTCTGTTAAATTCAGTTCAGACATTTTGTTTACTTGTTTTTCTGGCATCTTAATTTGTAATACATTACCATTCATTTAAATTAATCCATAAATTTATTAATTTCAAGTTATTTTTGCATTTACACCTTATTACTCATCATATAATACGTAATAGATATTAATAACCCTATTCAGTAGTTAAAAAATTGTTATTAAGTAATTTTTTTTATATATTTATAAAAATTAAAACTTTTAATTTAAGGAGTAGATAATGAAAAAAAAATCATTCTGCAATCTATCCATTATTTTATCATTAACTATCTTAATAACTCCTCTATTTTCTTCGCTAAAAGAAAAACCAAAAAAACCTGATCTTAATTCCGGTAAAATTCTCAAAATCAAATGGAGTGAGGATGGAAACTATCTCTACTATTCAAACTGCGGCAATAACAACAAAATTGATTTAAATACTTTGGAAATTTCATCTATCGAAAAAGAAATCCCTAAAGAAAAGGAAAGTATAAAGGAACGTATTAAAAGAATACATGAGAAAAGAGAGAGTAAAGATCCTCGTATTAAACAACCTGAACGTGGAAGACAATTCATGATAGAAAAATCACCAGATAACAAATGGTATTCAATATGTGAAAACTGGAATGTAGTTTTGGAAAATATTGAAACAGGCGAGAAAACTCAAATAACCCAGAAAGGTAATCGAAAATTAAGATATGGTACTGCAAACTGGGTTTATGGTGAAGAATTAGATGTTAAACACGGGATGTGGTGGACACCAGATTCAAAAAAACTTATTTACTATGTTTTTGATGAGCGTCCAGTTAAGGATTTCTACCTTATTGGTAATTTAACTGAAATCAATACTAAACTTCTGGTTGAAGGATATACTAAAGCTGGTGCTCCCAATCCAATCGCTTCCCTTGAAATATACGATCTTGAATCAAAAACCAGAACACCGATTAATTGTGGAAAAGGAGAATATTATATTTATAATATGCGATTCTCTCCTGATGAAAAATATTTTCTCTTTAACTATACAGATAGACATCAACGTAATCTCGAAGTATTTGCCTTACATTATGAAACACTTAAAAAAAAGAGTATTGTCTCTGAAAATCAAAAAACCTGGCAGGAAAACTCTCCCTATATGGAATTTTTGGAAAATGGGAAACAATTTATCTGGGAAACTGAAAAAACCATGTGGAATCATTATGAACTCAGAAATCTTGATGGCTCTTTGGAATGCACTTTAACTTCTGGAGATTATCCAGATACAAAAATATTAAAAATTGACGAAAAAAATAATTGGTTATACTACAAAGCATATTCCGACCAAAAGCATCCACTTTGTTCACATATTCATAGAGTTCATCTTACCGGTAAAGAACAGCAACAATTAACCCATGAATCCTATAATCATACTCAGGTTCATTTTTCACCTGATGGTAAATGGTTTACGGTTCAATATGAAAATATTTCTACTCCCCCTTCAACTGCTCTCTATCAAACTAACGGTACTCTTATTAAGGTTCTGGCCAAAGGACCTGATTTAGAACATTCTCCTTCCGAACTCTTTTTCTATAAAGCTGGAGATGGTAAAACCACACTTTATGGCATACTACACAAACCTGAAGATTTTGATACTTCAAAAAAATATCCTCTTATTGTCAGTGTTTATGGAGGACCTGGTTCAAAAGCAATTTATAATTTCTTCCAAAAAGGCCACTATTACAATAAGGATGGGTATCTGGTTGCCCAATTTGATAACCGAGGTACTGCTGGAAGAGGTAAAAAATTCAAAGATGCTTTGTATGGTAAGCTGGGGGATATTGATATCCAGGATCAGGCTCTGGGAGTAGAGTTTCTTAGAAAGAGGACATATATTGACCAAAATCGGATTGGAATAGTTGGACATTCCTATGGCGGATATATGGCTGCTATGGCAATTGTTAAATATCCTGATGTTTTTACTGCTGCAGTTGATCGGGCTGGGGTCACTGACTGGAGAAATTATGATAGTATTTATACGGAACGTTATATGAGTTTACCCCAGGATAATCCTGAAGGATATAAAAATGCAACTGTTATGAATTTTGTAGAAAATATGAAAGGTAACCTGTTAATCATGCACGGCTTGATAGATGACAATGTTCATCCTACGAATGCCTGGCAGTTTATTAATACTCTTGATAAGACTAATAAAACCTATGAAAGCAAATTTTTTCCACATGGTACACACGGTTTTGGAGGAACAGATACTCAAATGAAATTTTTTAAACGATATTTAAAAAAATAAGGTATCTTTAAAATTCATTATGCCCTATTAATAAAAATGGAATGATTATTACAGTAACAAAAATTTTACAATACCCAAAATAAACTAAAAGCTCAGATTTATTTTTAAAAACATTAAAATGAGTTAACTTTTTAGGTTCATCAATACAAATTGGTAAAGAGCTTACTGATGATTTAACCTGATTCCTGTTGGTAAAGAGTGCTCCTTAAAATCACCAATTAATTGACCAATTAATTCTTGATTGAAGAAGGATTAATAAATGGGGATCATTAATATAAATTATATTAATTTCCTTGCTTTTATGGTTAAAAATTATTTTCTTTAACACTATATATGTTACCACAAACGTAAAACAAATATTTTCATATCATTAAAAGGAGACTTGAAAAATGAAAAATTTTAAGCCTCATGTACCTGCTGATATTACCATGAAAGATTTTAACCTGAAAACAATTGTATTAGGAGTAATATTTGGAGCTATCTTTGGCAGTGCTAATGCATATCTGGGACTGCGGGTTGGATTGACAATCAGCACAGCAATTCCTCTGGCTGTAGTCTCTGTTGCTGTATTAAGACTATTAACACCTATTTTTGGGAAACCTACTATTCTTGAATGTAACATATCACAAACCGCAGGCTCTGCCAGCTCCTCTCTGGCTTCAGGAATCATATTTACAATCCCGGCCATTTTTATTTGGGCCAGCCAGAATCCAGGGATATCCGATCCGCCACTGTGGCAGATGACGCTGCTGGCCATGTGCGGAGGTCTTCTGGGTGTCCTTTTTATGATTCCATTGAGAAATTTCCTGATTGTTAAACAGCATCGAACTCTGCCCTATCCTGAAGGAACAGCCAGTGCAGAAGTCCTGATTGCCGCCACTCAGGGAGGCTCCACAGCAAAAAATGTATTTAAGGGTCTTGGAATCGGTGCCCTGTACAAAGGACTGATTTCCCTGGTCGAGCTATGGCCCAGTAAAATATCCATAACTCTTCCCGTGATCAAGAAGGCGATGATCAGTCTGGAAACATCACCAGCCCTACTGGGTGTAGGCTATATTCTGGGCCGCCGGATTTCAACCATCATGGTAGGAGGAGGACTTGTATCATGGGTTATCATTATTCCGGCTGTTGTCTATCTTCTGGGTGATCAGCAAATCAGTTTAAATACTCTAGAATATCTTCTTAAGAATATCGTCGATGCAGAATTTGTAGCCAAATTAGCCAATCCGGCCTTCTTGGAACAGGCCACGGACGTGACAAAATTGATGGGTGAGAAGGGCAATCATATTGTGAAATCTCTGGTTGAGAATAACTGGAACATGGCTCTCGTACCCATACAGAATATTCCGACTGTCGTAAAGTTATCAGCCAGTCAGATCTGGTCGGGATATATCAGGATCATCGGAGCGGGTGCAGTTGCGGCAGCAGGATTGATTACTGTTATGAAATCGGTCCCCACAATGGTCAGTTCTCTAAAAATCGGAATCCATGAGCTACGAACCAGTGCGGCCCAGCTGAATGCGGGCAAGCTGCGTACAGAAAGAGATCTTTCCATCAAGTATGTAATACTGGGAATGGTCGTGGTTGTAGCACTGGTAACTTTCATACCCGGGATTATTGGCCATAACACACATCTTCTCATGCGTTTTCTCAGTGCACTGGCCATTTCTATTTTCGCCTTTTGTTTTGTCACTGTATCTTCCCGTATTGTGGGTATGATCGGTGTTTCCTCCAACCCCACATCGGGTATGGCCATTGTGACAATTTTGGGGACGGGCATCATCTTCAAACTTCTGGGTTGGACGGATCTGACAGGAAAAATTACGGCTCTTACTATTGGTACCATTGTCTGTATCTCGGCCTCCATCGCGGGAGACATCTCCCAGGATTTAAAGACAGGTTTCCTGGTTGGGGCCACACCCCGGAAGCAGCAAATCAGTGAGATCATCGGGGCGTTGGGGTCGGCCTTTTTCGTATGTCTCGCCGTTTATTTTCTGGGAAAGGCGTACGGATTCGGTGGAGGTGAACTGCCGGCACCCCAAGCAACTCTCATGAGAACCGTACTTGACGGTGTACTGGATGGTGATCTCAACTGGGGTCTGGTGGGAATCGGAGCGGCCTTTGCCATTCTTGTTGTCTTTCTGAAAATTCCGCCTCTGCCGTTTGCTGTTGGGATGTATCTGCCGCTTTACACCATGACACCAGTCTTTGTAGGAGGTATGTTGAGGCATTTCATTGAGAAAAAATACGGCGGTGGAGAAGAAGATGTCAAGAAGGGTAAAGATCAGGGTATTCTCATAGGTTCGGGATTTATTGCCGGTGTTGGTATTCTGGGTGTCGTACGCGCTATCATCGCGGTGATTACCTCCAAGAGTCCAATATTCTTTACCTTACATTATCCCGGAAACTGGTTGGGGCAGATTGTTTCCGCTGTCATCTTTGGCGGATTAGGCTGGTATCTTTATAAAGTCGCAGCAAAATCACGCAAGAAATAAAAAAGGGAGTTCTTTAATGAATTTACAAAACCTATCAACAGATAATGATATTACCATCTTGATTGTTGAAGACAGTCATACTCAAGCTGTTTATTTAAAAAAAATACTGATAGAAAGAAATTATAAAGTAAAGGTAGCTCATAATGGAGAAGAAGCTTTAGCTGAAATAAAAAAAGAAATGCCAAATATAGTAGTAAGTGATGTGCTTATGCCTGAAATGGATGGCTATGAATTATGTAATAAAATTAAATCTAATGAAAATTTTAAAACTATCCCGGTAATTCTTCTTACAACCCTTTCGGATCCAGAAGATATTATAAAAGGGCTAAAAGTGGGAGCAGATCATTTCATTACAAAACCATTCAAGCAGGACTTTCTTATTTCACATATTCAGTATATCATTATCAATCATGAACTAAGGAAAAAAGGGGTGGCAGATTTAGGAATGGAAATATACTTTGGGGGCCAAAAATACTTTCTGACCTCTAACAGAATCCAAATACTGGATCTTCTTTTTTCAACCTATGAAGCTGTGATTCATAAAAATAAGGAACTGGAACGTCTAAACAGAGAACTTGAAGAATCAATAAGAACTATCAAACAGTTAAAAGGCTTGATTCCTATCTGTTCTGAATGCAAGAAAATCCGTAATGACAAAGGCTACTGGGAACAACTGGAAGTGTTTCTCAAGGCTCATTCAGATATTGATTTCACTCATGGTCTCTGCCCTGAGTGTGAAAAAAAATATTACAATACTATGAGAAAAGATTAAAAAAGCTATTAATGGTAAGCATAATCCTGAACATCAATCCGATCCGGGACATTAATATTTCCAGAATTTATAAAATTACTTATAAAATCAGGTTCATATCTCACAGCACTATTTCTGGACCCAAAAAACCAATATTCGCCATCAACAGTACCATCAGTTATAATTCCCCCCTCCACAGAAGGAGTGCCTGAAGGACCATTCAATTGAACAGTATTATTACCATTTAGGGCATATATAATGCCATGTACCTGAGCCCCATAAGCAATATTTACATTACCATTGACAACATATATCCCAAAAACATCATCCCAGCTTCCCACATCAAAATTACCAGTAATATTGGTAACATTAGGACTTCCATTAGCATTATAAAAACTTCCATTTGGCCACCCATCTGGAGCCGTAAAATTCCCGTTCTGAACATACCCTTGATTGGTTGCTATTGTCTGTAAATTATTGGTATCAATTACAGGGAGTTGATCTTCATTTTGATCAATAAGATCAGGATCCTCATTACCATCTTGATTATAAACAGTGAGATTAGTAACAGCCTTGGTACTGGTAACTGCTACTAATCCTGGCATGGTTGCAATTCGGGAAGTAATATTTCTTATACTTTTGTTAGATTGTGCAGTAACCAGAATAAAATTATTTTCTTCATCTATAAAAGGCTCAATGTTAGTAATGGTAACACTTCCAATTGAAAAGGGGACCTCATCTATTAAGGCATTCAAAGTATCCACCGGATCAACAGCAGTAGCCTGAATTGCAAACCACATTGCTGATTCAGCAGCATAATCTGTCTGTATAGCTTCCATACTGCTTCCCACACTTTTCCCTTCACTTTCCATTAATATCGCTCCTCCCACTCCCATCAAGGCCAAGGTTACCACAAAAAGCAAAATAAATCCGGATATAAATCCTTTCTCATTTTTTTTATCCAATATTTTCATTATTCTCCTCTAAATATTTGTTTATATTTTATACCTGCACACCTGGCCAATAAATGAAAGACTTTTACCTTCATGTTGAAGCACCATATAAATCCTTATACGATGGACATCATTAGGATCAGTTGTCGCAATTCCTGCAGCATCATAGTAGGTTATAGTAAAAGTTCTAACTCCAGCAATCAAGGGATCATAATCCTCTTCATACGCAAAACTCATCCCTTGAGCTCTACCTACACCTTGATTACCATCATCATCAGTACCTAATCTATAATGAATATTATTTACCTGCTCCTCATCAATACGAGCATCAAACTTTATATGATCAGAATCTGCACCTTCAAGATCATTGAGATACCTTAATTCACTCAGCATTTTGTTAAAACCAATTCTCGCAGTTTGTAAATTAATCTTATTTTCACTGAGTTCAATATAAGAATCAACATTTAACCGAATAAATGGTGCTATGGTTGCAGTTATAACACTCATGGCAAACATTACAACCACCAGTTCCATCACAGTATAACCATTTTTATTTTTTAACATAGTATACTCCCCCACCTTAATAAAATATTTAATGAGTTGTTATTTTTACACTATAAACCTGTTTGCTACTAAGAACCATCATCCACAAGGCGACAGGTTAAACGTATTCTGTTAAAACCACTCCCAGGATTTACCCTCACTACAGCATCTGCAAAATGTATTCCTGTTTGCAAATCTTGACCTGGGATAATACTGACATTAGCATGTATAGACAAATCTGGATGACTTCTGCTGGCTCCATGCCAGTTGTTTAAAACCCAGGCATACCCTCTGGCATTAGATTTATAGTCTGCAATAACTTCTTCCATCACACTCTGGGTAAAGAATTCAGCTTGAACATAAAGAGCCATTTGACCAATAGCTTTTTGATTGGATGTCACTAAATGGGTTAAAGGAACCACTGCAATTCCTAATATGACAATTAAAATTATAAGTTCAATAAGGGTAAAACCTTTTTGGTTTTTTAACTTATAAAAAAATTTCTTGATTTTTCTCAGCATCCTCCACCTCCACATCCGCCGGACCAATCAGCTATGTCAACAGTAACCAGTCCGGAAGTACCATATACTTTAATTATTGCATAACCACTGTTTAAATTCATAAAAATCTTTTCATTGTCATAACTGACATCATTATCTTCAGGTTGCCCTGTGGTGGTAAATGTAAGTGGACCGCTAAAGCTAGAAGAACTTATATTTACCCCTATATAATCACCCTCATTAAAATTTACCGTTTCTCTTAGTTGTCCATCCACAAATAAAGAGTAGGAATCAGCTGCGGGATTTACCACTACCATCACATCCTCACGTTCATTCATGGCAATTTCCTGAAGCGCTTTTATATCTGATAATGCCTTAGAAGCTGCGTTGGAAAGACGAACACTGGAATTTATATTTTGAACCGATATTCCCACAGCACCGGTCATAACAGATATTACCAATATTACTACAATAATTTCTACAAAGGTAAAACCTCTTTCTCTCAAAAGAGCCTTTATTCCCCTACATTTAATATTTTGCTTTTTTATCCTCATAGGTAATAAACCTTAAAATATTAAATATTATTAAATGAATAAAACCTGGAAAACTTTATCCGAGGCGGAATAACCACAGAGTTCACTGAGATAGTAGAAAAATAAAAGCGGAATACACTTTTATCTATAAAATCACTATACTCTCTTACAACATATCTCTGTGTACTCTGTGGTTCCATAAGTTCAGCCTCGAAGCAATCTAAGTATTACTGGTTATGGGCATTAAGAGCACAACTAACAGTCCCAGCTTGATTACCTGTAGCAAGATAAGTATAACCTCCTCCTTGAGCAGGACATGTTGGCATTTCTGGAAGCCAACCACTGTCTACCATTGCTTGAATTGTAGCAGGATATTTTGCATCGCCTCCTAAAGCATACTTAGCATATCCAATATTAGCTGCTGATTCTATGGAAGCCTGGTTCTGTTGACAGGCAGCAGCTTCTGCTGCAGAACTTAAATCTAAAAATCTTGGTACAACAACCGCGGTTAATATACCAATAATAATCATAACAATTATAAGTTCTATCAGGGTAAAACCCTTTTCATTTATACATTTCATTTTATTTCTCCTTATTCAAAATATTCTTATTTACAATACTTTTAAAATTACTTCAAATTGTTTTAACTTTTCACCTCCTTTCATTTTTTTACATTCTATTCATCCTGAATCTACCATTTTTTTCTCTCCCCTAACCGTATTAAAAAAGTTACAGAAATTTAACGTAAAGCTCCAACCATACCCCACATAGGCATAAAGATTCCAAGTGCCAGAACAAGTACGGCTCCACCGATCATGATTGTCAGTATGGGTTCAATTAAGGAAGTTAAGCTTTTAATTGAATATTCCACTTCCAGATCATAATGTTCAGCCACACTTGCTAGCATTTCATCCAGGGAACCAGACTGTTCACCTATGGAAATCATTCGCATAACCAGAGGTGGAAATAGATTGAGCCTTTTCATGGAACCAGATATTCCCTGTCCTTTTTCAACCCCAATAGCAACTTTTTTAATAGATAGTTCAATTGCTGCATTACCTACTGCTTGAGATACTGTTTGCAAAGTCTGAATTATAGGAAGCCCGCTTTTATTCAATGTCTCAAACATTTTAGTAAACCTTGTCATTACACTTTTTTTAATTAAATCACCCACAACCGGAATTTTCATTTTAGCTTCATCCCATTTTAAACGTCCCGCTTCGGTCTTTATATATAAATTAAATCCAATGACAGCAAGTACAAGACCACCCAGAAAAAAAAGACCATAATTTACAAAAAAATCACTAAGACCAATAAGTAATCTGGTAAAGATAGGAAGTTGCATATCCATCTTTTCAAACATTTCGCCAAATTTGGGTACAACTTTTGTCATAAGGATAAACATAGCCAATATCATAAAAGAAATTACAAACATTGGCATTTTTATAGCAGCTTTTACCTTTTTCTTGGTATCTGCATCATGCTGAATAACTGATACCAGACGATCCAGAACCTCATCCAGATTACCGCTCATCTCACCCGCATAAACAGAATTTACATAGAGCTTGGAAAACACTTTCGGGTGATCGGCAAGTGCTTGAGATAAACTTTTCCCTGACATAACGCTAACATATATTTTACTGAGAACATCTTTCACCTCAGTACTGGATTGAGAACCCAATGCCTCAAGAGAAGTAAGCAAAGGAACACCTGCACGTAAAAGTGTGACCAACTGTCTGGTGAAAAGTACAATTTGGTCAACCTTTATTCGTTTCTGAAAAAGATGTATCTCTCCCCCTTTTTTCTGGGAATCTTCTTTTACTACTTTAATGGATACTGGTTTATAGCCTTTTTGAAAAATTTCTCTTGCTACCCGCTCCTTATTGGGCGATTCAATAACCTCTTCAACAACCTTACCAGAAGTAGTTAAAGCTTTATATTCAAATGATGGCATACTATACAAGTCTCCTATATGGTTTCTTATTTAATATTGGTAACTCTTATTACTTCTTCAACAGATGTAATTCCTTGCATAACCTTAAACCAACCGTCATGTAAAAGTGGTCTCATGCCCTCTTCTTCTGCTACAGTTTGAATATCAAGTGTGGATCCTCTTTTAAGAATTTGAGTTCTTATTTTTTTGGTTACTGGGAGAACCTCAACAATTGATATCCTACCTTTATAACCTGTTTTTCTGCATCTTTTACATCCTTTTCCTTTAAAAAACTTAAGTTTTTCTTTGGCCAGTCCAAGATTACTAATTACTTTCTCAGGGATATCAATATCTTCAGGATGTTCACACTCCTCTTTACAATGAGGACAAATACGTCTTACCAGTCGCTGAGCCAGTAGACCTAAGACTGAAGTTGATATAAGAAAAGGTTCGATTCCCATTTCTTCCAGTCTGGTAACAGCACTGGCAGCATCATTTGTATGAAGAGTTGATAATACGAGGTGACCAGTTAAGGCAGCCTGTACTGCAATACTAGCAGTCTCAGTATCACGAATCTCACCCACCATAACAATATCAGGATCTTGACGAAGTATAGCTCTCAATCCTTTAGCAAAGGTCATACCAGCTTTCCTGTGGACTTGAGACTGACGAATTAAAGGAAGTCGGTATTCGATTGGATCTTCTAAAGTAATTACATTTTTTTCTATGGTTGAAAGCATATTCAAAGCAGCATAAAGAGTAGTACTCTTTCCACTTCCGGTAGGGCCTGTAACAAGTATAATTCCATAGGCATTACGTATCAAATTAATAATTTTTCTATAATTATCATCTTCAAAACCAAGATTCTGCAAATCCATTAAGGCTGAACTTTTATCAAGAATACGCAAAACTACATTTTCACCATAAGCAGAAGGTAAAGTAGAAACTCGCATATCTACTTCTTTACCATTTTTCAATTTTATATGCATCTGCCCATCTTGGGGGATTCTATGTTCAGCAATATCAATGTTCGATAAAATTTTTATCCTTGAGATTAAAGCTTCTTGAAGATTTTTAGGAAGAATGTGACTATCCTGTAAAACACCATCAATACGATACCTAACTCTGAGTTTGTCTTCTTCTGGATTTACATGGATATCAGATGCTCCCTGAGTTATTGCCTGTACTAATACCATATTAGTCATTTTAACAACTGGTGCTTCTTCAGCAAGTTTCTCTAAATCCTGTACACTTTGTTCATGATCTCCACCTAACTCTTGCTCTTCTTCTGCTTCTATAACCTCAAGTATATCTTGAAATTCATCATTACTAACCTTCTGATCTGTATAATCAATATCTTCTCCATAATATTTTTCAATTGCTTCTATTACCGCATCAGATGAAGACAACGCCGGTGAGACATCTAATTTAGTTAACTGGGTAACTTTATCAATAGCATTTACATCCTTAGGATCAGACATTGCAATTAACAAAGTCTCATCAATACGAAATAAAGGAAAAAACCTGTAGCGTTTTGCAACCTCTCCTGGAATAAGTTCAAGAACTTCGGGATCAATCTCATAGTTTCTTAGATCAATAAAGGGTACATTCCATAAAGATGCTTTTGCCTCTAAAATTATATCTTCAGGAAGAATTTCTTCCTCTTTAAGTATATATTCTAAAGAATTATTACTTTCCCCATTCTTAAGCCTTGAAAGTAAACCTTTAGCTTGTTGAAGAGTTAAATGTCTCCTCTCAACCAGAACTCGTGCAAGACTACGATCATCTTCTCGGTTAGAAATTCTCTTTTTGACAGATTTTGTAGTTTGTTGCCTAGCCATCTAAATACTTCCTCACCACTTTTAGTACTTGAGGGAGCCGAAAAGGTTTATAAAGGATTTCATCAGCACCAACTTGTTCACCCATTTTCCTCTCATCTTCAGTAGCTCGTGAAGTAAGTACTATAATTGGAATATCCTTAAACCGTTTATCAAATTTCAAAAGACGGGTAACCTTAAAACCATCCAGCATGGGCATAAGGATATCAAGTAAAATAAGGTCTGGCGGATCTTTTTTTACCATATCTAGAGCTTTCAATCCTTGATCTGCAACTCTAACATTATAACCCGCTTTTTGTAAAGGAGCCTGAAGAAGCTTCACCACAAGCGGATCATCATCAACAATTAGTATCTCTTTTTTAATAATCTTTATTCTTTCCTCTATTACTGTTTCTGTGATATATTCATTTTCAGAAAATTTTACTTCACTAAAATCCATTCACACCCCTTAATCCCTGCAATATCTTTAAAGTACTTACATTAATGAGGCTACTTTAAAAAATTTCCGAGTATCCTTTGTGTTCTAAATCAGACTCATTAATATTGAATTACTGATTATTACTCCATTAAAAAAAAGTTTTACTATCAGAGCAGATATTGCAATAAATGGGCCAAATGGTATCGTGTCTCCAAATTTAATTTTTTTCGCTATAAGTCCAATAATTACAAAAAAACCTGAAAATAAACCAATGAAAAAGAAAGTGATTAAAAAATTCGCTAATCCCATATAAAAACCAATAGTTACCAGTAATTTTGCATCTCCCATTCCAATACTTTCTTTTTTAAAGAGAAATTTTCCTAGTAAAGCTAAAATTAGGAAAAAAATTCCGCCAATAATTGCTCCCAAAAAACTATTTAAACATGTTTCAAATTGTAACATCAGGATTAGAATAATGCCAATTATTGAACAGGGGAACACAAGTTTATTAGGAATTATACCTTTTTCAATATCAATAATACTAATGGGAATAAGAAAAATCACCAATACACTTGAAATTACCCACTCTTCTGTTAAACCATATCTAATATAAAGTGCTGTGAGTAAAAAAGCAGTTAAAGCTTCAACAAAAGGATATCTCCAGGATATTTTTTCTCCGCAATTCCTACACTTTGCTCTTAACATAAAATAACTAATTATAGGAACATTATCATAAAAACTTATTTTTGTTTTACAATTATCACAATATGATCGTGGTGTTACTATTGATAAATCTTTGGGTAATCTGTAGATAATAACATTAAGAAAACTTCCAATAATCAAACCAAATAACGTTATTATTAATAACTCCATTAATTAATAGCCTTTATCGCAACAACAACATCTTTTCTGTCGTAGCATAGTGTCCTTGCTGTATAGTATAAAAATAAACTCCACTTGCAACAGGTCTTCCTTTAAAATTTTTCCCATCCCATGTCACTGTATGATTACCCACAATAATATCTTGAGTAGATAACTTAAAATCCTTAACAAGCTGTCCCAATATATTATATATTTTTAAAGTAACATTGTCCTTTTGTTTATTTCCTTTCTCAATAGTATACTCTATGGTAGTGATGGGAATTTCAGTTGATGGATTAAAGGGATTGGGATAATTTTGACGAAGAGAAAAATAACCAGGAACTCTGGAATCCTCTATATTACCAATATCTTCAAGTGGTTCAATTATTACAAAATACATATTATCCTCTGGTCCACCGCAATTTCCCCCTAGTACTACTGTTCCTGAATCTTCTTGGGTGAAATAGAGGTCAAATTGTGAACCTCGAGAGTCAGTTATCTGACCATCATAACGATCCCATTTACTACTATTCAACCATCTAGGTAAAGAAGGATTATTAGAATCAAATCCTATATAAACATTAGAAGAACATTTCAAACTGAATTGAAGAAAATCATCAGCTCTTTCCAACTTATCTTCATTTGCAGTTTGAATCCATAATAAATTTGATAATGAATCAGGAATGTACGCCACTGTATATTCACGATCAATATAGTAACGATCACCAACAGTTACATAATTAAGGCTGTATGAAGCTTTGTTCAAATTTAAAAGGATTTTCTTTGTGGCAAAATGAGGTTTAATAAAAACAAGATACATATTATCATCCAAGGAGCCCTTGTTGCCACCAATGGAAAACCTTTCAGTTGAAGCTTCATTCGAATAGATTTGATATATATCCCCTCTTGAATTTATTAATTGATCACCTGATATCTCCCACTCTTTAAGCCATTCAGGTTTTTCAGCAATCCTTTTATCATATGCTAAATAAACAGTTACATCACCTCTAATTTCAAAACTTAAGAATGAATTACTTGAATTATCTTTATCATGATTTCTGGTTTTTATTTGAATTGCACCTTGTAAAAATTGAGGCATTTGTTCAATAGTATAATCTCTGTCAATATATACTTTCTCTCCAATATCTGTGATATTACATTCATAACCGTCTTTATTTAAACTGTTTATGGAAACTCCATTCTTACCCAGAATATATTTAACCGGACCAGTGGATACTAACTCATTATGCTGAGGTGCATTATCATAGATATTGGTGATATTCACCGAATAAGGACTACCAATATTATGTTCTGAAGTCTGTAATTCAACTCGTAAACCAGTTGTATCAAGTTCTGCGGATTTAATGGTAATATTACCATCAATAGAATAATTACTACAATCCTCAGCTGTCTCTTTATTTACAGTTTCAGTAAATAATACTCTTAATCTTTGTTGAGATATAACATCCATTCTTGCAACCTTGGGTTTTGTCTGATCAGATGTACTGTTTGAAGTTCCCATATAATAAGGTTTCCATCCACCTGGATCAATAGTATTCGGCGTAGAAGCACGATCCTTGATATTCACAGCACAAACCGAATATTCAATACCAGGCATATGATCAGAAGTCTGAAGATATACTTTTTTAAAAGTGGAAGTATCTAAAGCCGCATCAAATATCTCAATATAATGTTGATGGTTTAAAGCTTTAATTTTATAATTTTCCCGATTCTCCGCTGATAGCTTTTCTATGGCTTCATTAAAAACCAGTTCTAAACGGTTAGTCTCACGCAGTTTTACCAAGCTTAATTCCGGTGGTTCTATGTCAGGCGGATTAAATGTATATTTGCGAGTAATGGGCTGAATAAGCTTATTAGAAGAAGGAGACCTATCTTCAAGTCCTCTTATCTCAATTAAATATTCCTGATTTACTTTATGAGGTGAAGTCTCGAGATGAACCTCTTTAAATGAACTTAACAAATAAGCATTTGCAATTTCAATATCAGGAGTTATGGAATAATTATTGATATTTTCAGCAGAATTTCTGGTAATTGATTCAGTAAAGATCAGGGAAACACGCATAGATGAATTATTCATGATTATGGAATCCAACTGGGGTGCAGCCGTATCAGGAGGTTCATAAGCATATACCTTGGAATTATATTTTCCAATTATATTTGGATTAAAAGCTTGGTCATATATATTGGTTACAGTAACTGTATAAATTCCTGGTTCATGCTTTTTAGTCATAAGATGAACCTCTTGAAATGAACTTAACAAATAAGCATTTGTAATATCAATATCAGGATTGATTGAATAATTACTAACATCCTGAGCCTCATCTTCTCTCAGGAATTCACTAAATGTTAATTTAAGACTGTATTGATTATTAAGATCCGCATTTATTAAAGAAGGAGCCGTAGTATCAATTGGACTCCAGACATATTCTTTTTGACTATAAGGATAAATTAGATTTTTATGTTCCGAAGCATCTTTTATCCCATTCACAGTCAATGTATAAGTCCCTGGTAAATGTTTTGATGTTTCAAGCGTCACCTTTTTTGAAAAATATGAAAGTACACTTTTTATAGTAATATTTTTATTTATGGCATAATTGGAATCATTCATTGCAGAGCTTACATCCAAATCCTCACTAAAAGTAACAACCAATTTTTCATTGTTCTCCAATGCTGTTAAAACAATATAAGGGGCTTCATTATCTTCAGGAATATAAGTATAATTCTCTATAGTATTGGACTCTATTTGATTTTTATGAACATCCATTATATTTTTAACAGATAAAACATAGTCTCCTCCTTCATGCTTTGTGGTCTGAAGCATGACACTGGTCATGCGTACATCCAGTTTAGCACTAAAAATGGAAATACCATTATTAATCATATAATTATCTTTATTTTCCGCAGTTTCAGGATCGATTGGTTCGTTAAATATCACCTCTACAGTTTTTTCATTTATAACTTCCGCTCTAACAATTTTCGGAGGAGTATTATCCTCTGGTCTGTATTCATAGTTCATTTGATTTGGAGATTGCATTGTATTACCAGCAAGGTCTTTTAAATTATTAACTGTAATAGTATAAGAACCATTTTGATGTGGAGAAGTGTACAAATAGACATATTGTTGGGAATTATCTGGTCTTACTTTTTTAACCTCAATTTCATTATCAATAGCATAATTTGACATATTCACTGCTGAACTTAATTCCAATGCTTCATTAAATTTCAATTCTACACATGCATTACTCAAGGTTTCAGCTGTTAGTAAAGTAGGAGGTTGATTATCAATTGAAGTACATGAATATTGCCTCTGGTTATCTGTTCCTATTTCATTTCCTGCTTTATCTTTGATTCCCTGTACAGTGATAATATAATTATCCACACCCAACTGATGATTTTCTGTTTTAAGATAAATAATCTTCCCATAATTGTCAAGAGATACCTCCTTTACCTTTAAGGATGGTTTTATGGAATAATTTGATGTATCTTTGACTGATGAAAAATCAAGTACTTCGCTGAATTTTAGTATTAAAAAATTAAATCCCTGAAGCTCAACTGAAACCAATCGTGGTGAAGTTTGGTCAATTAAAGGACAGTTATAATTCTTCTGAGTATGTGGTTCTATAGAATTATGCGAAGGTGAATTATCAGTAATATCGTTTAAGGTAATTGTATAATCTTCACCAGGACTATGCTCAGAAGTGGAAAGATACACATGATTCAAGGAATCACCGGTTAAGGCAGCTCCATGTACACTAATATTATTATTAATTAAATAATTTAAGACATCTTCTGCAGTATTACGCTCCAGGGTTTCATTAAAAATCAGTTCCAGCATATCCAGACCATGGAGAATTACTTCTGTTAATTGAGGTGGGGTTCTATCCGGCTCTTGGTAGCTGTAATTTACTATGACAGGATTTATATTATTTGATGCTAAATCCATTAGACCTGAGATGCTTAATGTATAATTTCCGTTTGAATGACCCTGTGTATAAAGCAAAACAATTTGTTGAGAAGCATCCAGGATTGCTTCCTGAATACCAAGAGATGGATTTATTATATAATTAGCTTCATTCTGAGCTGTAGTTTTATCCAATCTTTCGCTAAATCTTAATTCCAGTGTCTCTTTTGTCTTAACAATAAGTGTATCAAGACTAGGTCTGGTTGTATCAAAAACTACCTCATAATTACATTGATCTGAGATGAGCACATTTGCTGGCACGGCAAGATCACTAATACTATATACAGTAATGGTATACTTGCTTGCATTATGTTCTTTAGTAGAAAGTGTTACTGATTGTTTGGAAGTATGTAAGGTGGCAGAATTAATTTCAACCAGGGGGAATATTACATAGTGTTCAATATCCTCTGCAGATGTTTTCTCAAGACTTTCACTGAAATCCAATATCAGTTCTCTTCTGTTCTCCTGTATCCGGGCAGCTATAAGTCTGGGGGCAGTGGTATCACCTGAAGTCATGAGATATTTAATATTAGTTGGAACTATTAGATTACCTGCCACATCTCTAAGATTTCTTATGGTCAAGATATAATTTTCACCTAAGGTATGTTTTTGAGTTCTGAGAGAAATCATATTACATGAATCATTTCTACTTATATTGTAAATATCTAATGAAGGATCAAATTCATAATTAGATTTTTTAAATATAGTTGAATCTGCAAGTGATTCGCTAAACTTCAAGGAGATTAAATCTTCACATACTATTTCGTGTTTTAATAGATATGGAGGGGTAGTATCTTCTCCTGCCCAGGAATAACTTATGCTGTTATTATCAGGACTAATAGTATTGGAGGGAACTGCAGCATCTTTAATCTCTGAAACTGTTAAAATATAATCTCCTATTTCATGAGCAAGAGTTTTTAAATGAACAGTCTTTTCATCAGATTGAAGTTCTGCAGTTTGAACTACAATCCCCTTATTAATAGAATAATTAGATACAATTTTAGCAGAAACAGTATCCAGCCTTTCATTAAATTCAACCACAACCAAATCATTTTTTATACAAAAAACTGAAACAATCTCAGGACCTTCTGTATCTATTACTTTAAAAGGGACTTCGGTAGAATATTCACTTTGATTTCCAGATTGATCATATGCAGTAACTGCAAAATAATAGGTTTGTCCAGCCTTAAGATTACCGATGGAATATGAGGTAGTATTACCTGCATTTTCAACTTTAGAATAATTTGATGATTGTAAACCATAGTAAATTCTATATCCGGCAAGATCACTTTCGCTATTCGGACTCCAGGAAACAATCACTGAACCTGTTGTTGCATCCCATTTTAATTGAATTTCAGTATCTGAATAAACAGGATTGATTACTACTAAAATAAGCCATATAAATGCTGATAAAATCAATAATCGTGAATGTTTGGATTTACGTACTATATTCATAAAATATCCTCAATCTTTTATAAAATCCTAATCATAAAATTTATTGCAAACTGTATACCATTACTTTTTAAACAATAACTGTTAATATTATTTTAATAATTATAATATGTTATATGACGTTGCATATTTAATGCCAAAGCCCCTAAGAGGCAAAATTTACCGATATAAAAATTTAATTATTTTTCTGCAAAAAAATTTTTTATAACCTTTTATTTTTAAAGTTATTATAAAAAATTATTTAACTTGACATTCTTTAACCATATTTTTATCTTAAATAAGAAGTGATTGCTTAATTAATCTGAATTGTAAAAATTTATAAATCAAAAAGATAAACAAAAAATAACAACTTTAAAAATATTTAATATCTTGATAACAGTTTTCATTAATTAATTTTACAAATATTTTGATTTCTTTTTGTTATATAGTGGTGAATTTTTAACCACTTTTAAAATACTAAAAATCTCAACCTAAAATGTTTAATTAAAGGTAAACTAAAATGAAAATCACCATAGCACAATTAAATCCTACCATCGGGGATTTCAAAGGAAATCTTAAAAAAATAAAATCATCACTAACTACAAGTAAAAATGATAAATCTGATCTAATAATCTTTCCTGAATTATTTATTTCAGGTTATCCACCTGGAGATCTTCTTACTCAGCATGATTTTATTGAAAAAAATCAAAATGCTTTAAACACTCTTCTAAAACTCTCTGCAAAATTTCCGGATATTGCTATTCTAATTGGAAGTATTACTCCTTCCTCAAAAACTATTGGTAATAGACTTTACAACTCGGGACTTATAATTAAAAATCGTGAAATTATTTTTAAACAAAATAAGTCACTGCTTCCAACTTATGATGTTTTTGATGAAGCACGTTACTTTCAAAGTGAAAATAATTTTAATATTTTTAAATATAAAGAGGAATTTATTGGTATAACTATTTGCGAAGATGCATGGAATGATTCCTCCCTCCTTCCTGATACAGAATACCCATTAGATCCCATTAAACAACTTAATGAAAATGGTGCTACAATCTTCATCAATATCTCAGCTTCCCCATTTACAATAGAAAAAAGAAAGATTAGATATAAATTATTTAAAAATCATTCCAGAAAATATAAAAAACCATTTATTTTAGTCAATCAAGTAGGCGGTAATGATGAATTGATCTTTGATGGTTCAAGCATGGTATTTAATAAAAATACAGATCTTGTTGAATTGTTTCCTGCTTTTAAAGAAAAAATCAAAACAATTGACTTGGATAAAATTTCAAAAAAAATTACCTTTCCTTCTGAAAATATTCCCCAATCAATCCATGATGCCCTGATTCTTGGTATTCGGGACTATCTGCATAAATGCGGCTTTTTCCAAACTGTGGTAGGACTATCAGGCGGTATAGATTCAGCTGTAACTGCTACGCTGGCTGTTAAGGCCTTGGGTAAAAAAAATGTACTTGGTTTATTAATGCCTTCCCACTATTCATCCCGAAGCAGCATTGATAACTCCTTAGAACTTGCAGCCAATTTAGGAATCAAAACTAAAATAATACCAATTATCGACATATATGATTCTTATATTGCATCTTTAAAAAAATTTTTTGAAAACTATCCTGAAGATACAACCGAAGAAAACATACAGGCCCGAATTAGAGGTAATTTACTAATGGCTTTTTCTAATAAATTCAACTACTTAACCCTATCAACTGGAAATAAAAGTGAACTATCGGTTGGATATTGTACCCTGTATGGAGATATGAGTGGTGGATTAAGTGTGCTTGCAGATGTCTTAAAAACAGATGTATACAGACTAGCAGAGTATATTAACCGTAATAAAGAAATAATTCCCAAAAATATTATTACCAAACCTCCTTCTGCAGAACTAAAACCCAATCAGAAAGATCAAGACATCCTGCCTCCTTATAATATTCTCGATACAATTTTGAAACATTATTTGCATGAAGAAAAATCGATAAATAAAATAATTGAATCTGGTATTGATTCTAAAACAGTTGAATGGGTAATAACATCTATCAAAAAAAACGAATACAAAAGAAAACAAGCACCTCCAGGTTTAAAAATCACTTCTAAAGCTTTTGGTAGCGGCAGACGCATACCTATTGCTGCCTATTTAGGTGAATAATAAAAAGAAATGATGGAACAAGAATATCTTCTGATTTATGATTATCCTGGTTTAATTTTTGCAACTATTTTACTACAGTTTATTATTTTCACGCAGGTGACAAGAAAAATTTAAATGAAGAATTACTAGTTTAATTATACCAGGAGTTATTCTTGACATTAAAAAAATTTTTCTTTAAACTGATTTTACATAGAATAATAATGTGTATATAATCAAAAAAGGGAGTAATAATTGATGATACACAAAACAAAAAGTAAAAAACAAAAAATATTTATTATTTTCATGCTTTTAATCATACCTATTGTTCTCCAGGCTCAAACTACCATTTTTGTAGATGTTGATGCTAATGGTAATAATGACGGCTCAAACTGGACCAATGCCTACATTAACTTACAGTATGCTTTAAAAAACGCATTTGAGAATGATGATATATGGGTTGCAGACGGTACCTATTACCCTGATACAGCAACAGATAATGACCGTAATTCCACTTTTTTATTAGTAGTTAATGTAGATGTCTATGGTGGTTTTAATGGTACTGAATCCAGCTTGGACCAAAGAAAAATATCTGTTAATAAAACTATTCTTAGTGGTGATCTTAAACAGGATGATCCTAGCACCAGTGATAATGCTTACCATGTAGTTACAGGAAGATGGGCTACCATTGATGGTTTTACAATTACGGCTGGAAATGCAAATGATGGAAGCGATCCTAATAATAAAGGCGGGGGAATTTATAACAATAGTCAAAGCCCGGATGTGATTAACTGCACTATTAAAAATAATAGCGCAACCTATGGTGGAGGTATGTGCAATGATAATTCTGGACCCACTATAATCAATTGTATTTTTTTGAACAATTCAGCCAGTCAAAATGGCGGGGGTATGTATAATTCTAGTTCTTCCCCTTCTCTCTATAACTGCACCTTCAGCAATAATAGTGCATCTTATGGTGATGGCGATGGCATATATAATATTACTTCTCCTCCTAATTTAAGAAACTGTATCTTATGGGGAATAAATGATCAAATTTATAATTCTGGTGGTTCCAATCCTTCTGTAACCCACAGCGATGTACGGGTATCAGGTGAAGTTTATGATGACGGCGGGGGAGCAAATGATTCTCTTAATATCAACATCAATCCCTTCTTTAAAAATGCTAACAGTAATCTATTACTGAAATCCGGGAGTCCTTGCTTTGGAACTGGCACCCTTACAAAAAATCCTGATCCTGATATTCCTACCACTGACAAAGACGGACGTCCCAGGCCTTTGCCTGAATCTGATAATAGAATAGATATGGGTGCATATGAACAGTATGATGATGGTTCCCTTCCGGTAGAGCTTTTTATATTTACTGCATCCTATGAAAAGAGATGTGTTATCCTCTCCTGGAAAACTGAGAGTGAGGTTAACAACTTGGGTTTTATCCTGGAACGTAAAGAAAACCAGGGCGAATTCACAGAGATCGCCTCCTATCTGACCCATGATGAACTGAAAAGTCAAGGGAATACCTCTTCCTGTACTGAATATGAAATTATTGACAAAAATGTTACTTCTGGAAAAACCTACTTCTACCGCATTTCTGATGTAAGCATCCAAGGAAAGGTAAATGTTCATCCAGCCATCTCTATTACCTTAAATGATCTGCTAATAGAGACAAAACTGGATAACGCCTACCCAAATCCTTTTAATCCTAAAACTTATATCGGCTATCACCTGGCAGAAGAGACACGGATTAAACTGACAGTTATGGATATGCTGGGAAGAAAAGTAAAAAAACTGTATGATGATGTTCAAACTGCAGGGAGCTATCATGTATACTGGAACGGTAGAGACAATGCAGGCTATCAATGCCCCAGTGGTGTTTATATAATCCAACTACAAACTGCATCTATTACCAAAACCAAAAAAGTAATGTTGCTAAAATAAAAAAAGTAACATACATTTATAAGTTTTTTGACATGTCTTATATTTTAAAAAATTTATCTGCCTTTTTCTGATGGACAAGCACTTTACCTAATTTTTATGCTATATTTTTTTTTGCAGGCTTGTATTCTACAAGAAAATCAGTTTTTAATTAACGTACCCCCCTTATTTAAATTTATTCTCTTCCAGACTGAAAATTACTACCCTTTGATTTCTAAGGGCATTAATTCACTAAAAAAAATAGTAAGTATAACTATTGCATTAGTCACATTTTCTAATGAATTTAAAATTTTTAAAAAAATACTTGCATTCCTGGAAAAAATTTTGTATATTAATATGTAAATATATGAATATTTGAATAAAAGAATAAAAATATTCAGACAATAAATGGGTAATAAACGGAGAAAATAAAAAATTACTGTTCAACAGTCATACTGAACTTGTAAGAAATGGTCTGGATAGAAATCAAGGAAACTAAGAATCTGTATGTTATTGAAAAACAAATAGTTAGAATACTGAAAATTAAAATTTGAAAGGTAATAAAATGGAAGATGATAAATATGAAAAAGCAATTAATATAATGAAGGCATTATCAAATAAAAAAAGACTGCGGATTCTTAATTTAATTTCACAAGGTGAACCTTGTGTAACCTCTATTGAAAAAACCCTGGGATTAAGCCAGCCAAATATTTCTCAAAATTTATCTATTTTACGGCATTTGGGAATTGTGGAAGCAAAAAGAAAAGGTAAAAAAATTTGCTATCATATTGTTAATCAGAAAGTATTAAAAATTTTAAAATTAATCATAAATAATTAAAAACCGGAGATAATAATGGATAGTCTACTTTCATTAAACGAAAAAAATTTCAAAAAAGAAGTAATCGATTCTGATCAACCAGTATTGGTTGATTTTTGGGCCCCCTGGTGTGCCCCATGTCAAATGCTAACACCAATTATTGAAAATCTTGCAGAAGAACTTAAAGGAAAAGTAAAAGTTGGAAAATTAAATACAGATGAACATCCAACAGTTGCTGGAAATTATGGTATAACAGGTATCCCAACCTTAATAATTTTTAAAAATGGAACTCCAGAAGATCGTATTGTTGGTGTATTACCAAAAGAGGAAATCAAAAAGAAAATCGACAATATTGTTTAACAAGTTCTTTTTAAACATGAAAATAATTTTTTATTTATGAAAGGGAAAAAAATGACTGAAATAATTTTAGGTGCTTGTATTGGTGGAATTTTAGGATACTTAATGTATAAATTTATTGGTTGTAGAACTGGAACCTGCCCCATTATGAAAAAATCCTGGTTAAGTATTATTTACTATGGCATAATT
>CAYUAG010000021.1:32035-43939 GCA_964442615.1 uncultured bacterium | reverse complement strand
CATCTGTTGTAATGCCTAACTGTTGAGTGATTTCCTTAATTTTTGATAATGCATAATTTCGAACGGTAGCGATTAATTTTATTTTTTGATTTTTATTTTGATTTTGAATAATTTGTATTAAATATTCAAACCATGAAATTCTATTAGCATCATCTACGAAGATTAGGAAATTCCCAGGTTCATTAAAATATATTCGTAAATCTTCAAATAAATCTGGTCCACGATTAAAAATACAATATACTTTATAATTACTATTGATTGATTTAAATCTTTTGCAACATTCAACAGCAATTCTAGATTTACCCACACCTGCTTTGCCTGTAATTAAAACTACATCTTCATTTTTTAAAGTGTTTAATATTTTTTTTACTTCATCTTCTCGGAAAAGGAATTTTGTATCAAGACGAGTTGATGTTTTATTTTTATTATATAACTTTATAAAATCATCCAACTCGATAATTTGGCCAGTGTCTACTTCAACTCCAAGAAAATCTTTTGCTAGTCCTCTATAATCAGTGTAAAGATCATAAGCGATTGTTGATGTGCTAAAAATATTTAAATTAACTTTATTTTCTTCACATTTATTTCTTAATATATTCCACTGCATTGTTGTTAGCTGCTCTCGAGAAACATAACAAAAAATAATTTCTTCAATTTTATTTATTGGCAATCCTGTTTTTTCTTCATTTATACAGTCATCCAAATCAGCATTGATTTTGGAAAAAATATTCTCATTTTGGACAGTATGTTCCGCAAACACATATTTCCCATTTGACAGAGGTACTATAGTATCTGGCGTACCTTTTCGAACACGATCCGTTCCAATTACCGAACCAATAGGATTTATTTGTTTATATCCTTTTTTCTTTAAATAGGCATCTGCAAGTTTCTGAAATGATTCTGGGCTTTGTTCTAATAAACGATTTTGGATGATATTAATTATTGACATTAATTTTGCCGTAATTTTTATACTTATAACATTAGCATAACTAACAAAACCAAACAGTTTTATCTAATTTATATTATTTATGCCTTTATTCTTTATCTATTTTATTTTTTAATTATTTTTCCCTCAATGGTAATAATTTATCAGTTAGATATCTATTAAATTTTTATATGCAGTAATTATTATAATAATATTTATTGAAATAATAAGATGAAGATGGCGTGTCACAAGATCCCCCTTTATAAAGAAAAAATAGATCCTTTATTACTATCAATTATAAAAAAATAATTACAAAAGTCAAATAATTTTTTAAAATAAAGACTCTGGTGAATCCTCTGTGCTCTCTGCGGTCTCGGCGTTAAATTATAAGAATATTATCTTTTCAATTGAATGGTATTCCCTTCCCATATCAACCTAACCTCTTTTTTCATACGCAGCAATACTCGGGACAGTGTTTCTGGTATGGTACCTACTGCAGTTGCCACATCCTTTTTGCTCAGTTTGGTTTTGGGAAATCTTTTGCTGATTCTATAGGGTGATTATCGTTTTTGCTAAGGTGGACTCCATCTTAGAGATGGAATCCACCTATAGACTTACAGTGTAAATACGGCTTCTCGACTTGTGTTGGGGGTTTAAAAAGAGGATCGGACAGATAATAGAGGATTTATTTTTAAAATGACCGGTCCCCTGAGTCCATCGAAAGGTGACAGGTGATTTAAGTTGAGGATTTATCGTTGCGGTCAGGCTTCGACAGAGCCTGTCCTGAGGGAAACCGAAGGACTCAGCCTGACGGATGAAGTTTTGTAAGTTAAGGAATTGTTCCACAAATAAAATTTTATCTTGTTTCCCCAAAAAATACTTGACAAAAACTGTATTATGTGTTATATTGTAATCGTTACAACTATAAACTCAAAGCAAAAGAGGTATTATGATAACCTATAAAAAAGTTTTGGAAGCTGCAAATATAACCCCCTCCATGCAAAGGATAAAGATTTTAGCTTATCTGGATAATAACCGGAAACATCCCAGTGCAGATACTATATTTCAGGCTTTAATAAAGGATATGCCCACCCTTTCTAAAACCACCGTTTATAATACCCTAAAAACGCTGGTGGAACATAATGTATTAACAGAATTGAGTTTATTTGAAAATGAAATTCGATATGAATATGATCAAAATCATCATATTCATTTTAAATGTATTGAATGTAAAAAAATATATGATATTGATAAAAAATATAAATGTTATAAAAATAAAACTATTCAAGGACATAAGGTCATTGATCATCAAGTTATTTTTAAAGGTATTTGTAAGGATTGTTTAAAAAAGAAGAGGAAGTAAATGCCAGAACTGCCTGAAGTTCAAACAATTGTCAATGGTTTAGAGTTTTACATCATCAAAAAACAAATTGATCAGATTGATGAATACCGGGAAGGTACAATTGTTACTCATTGTCACAGTAAAGAATACGGAGAAGTAAGGAAAATAGAGCGGCAGGGAAAATACATAATTATTAAAACCTTGGAAGCGTTTAAAATCATTATTCATTTGGGCATGACCGGTAAGCTAATTTATGCACCTTGTGTTGAGGGTATGTCTGATCACTGCAGGGCTGAAATTGTTTTTACTGACGGAAGTAGAATTTTTTTTGATGATGTACGCACCTTTGGAAAAATTCATATTTTTAAAATTGATGATAAGTTCACTGCATTTGAAAACATGGGAGTAGAGTCACTTTCGGATTGTTTGAATCCTTCTTATTTATCAGAAAAATTAAAAAACAGAAAAGCTCCAATAAAAAATCTACTCATGAATCAGCATGTTATTGCCGGATTAGGCAATATCTATGCCATGGAGATTCTACACCGTTGTAGAATTGACCCCCGCAAAATTTCGAGAGCTCTTACTAAAAAGCAGATTGTTGAAATTGTCAAACAAACAAAGATTGTATTAAAACAAGCTATTGAGAATAATGGAACATCTGTGTCCGATTATCGCCGAGTAGAGGATAAGAAGGGAGAATTTCAGAATTTTTTAAGAGTTTACCAGAAAGAACGCTGCAATTGTGGAACTGCAATCAAACGGATTAAAATGGCAGGACGGTCTACTTACTATTGCCCTCTTTGTCAAACATTTTAGAATCGGAGGAACAATGAAATCTATAGAAATAAAAAATGGAGTCTACTGGGTGGGTGGTATTGATTGGAATTTAAGAAATTTTCATGGATATCTTACTCAACGCGGATCTACCTATAACTCTTATCTTATAATGGATGAACAAATTACTCTAATTGATAATGTAAAACATTATTTGGCTGATGAACAGATAAAAAGAATTTCAGCTATAATTGATCCAGTAAACATCCACTATATAATTCAGAACCATATTGAAATGGATCATTCCGGCTCTTTACCCCACATTTTGAAATATTGCCCTAAAGCACAAGTGATAGCCTCTTCCAAAGGAGTGGAGGGACTTCCTAAACATTATAACTTAGATTGTGATTTTAAGAAGGTAGCATCAGGTGATACCCTAAACCTGGGTAAACATACTCTTCATTTTGTTCAGACTCCTATGGTGCATTGGCCGGACAACATGGTAAGCTACTGTCCAGAAGAGAGGATTCTTTTTTCCAATGATGCCTTTGGACAGCATATAGCATCTTCGGAACGTTTTGATGATGAGTATCCTTTCAACATTCTTATGCAGGAAGCCCAAAAATATTATGCCAATATTGTTCTACCCTATGGAATGCAGGTGCAGAAAGCCTTGGAAGCTGTTTCAGAACTGAATATTCAGACAGTCTGTCCCAGTCATGGTCTTATCTGGCGTTCCCATATTGCTGATATTTTAAAAAATTATAAAAAATGGTCTTTAAATGAAGTTGAAAAAAAAGCTTTGATAATATATGATACAATGTGGAAATCAACCGAAAAAATCGCACAGACCATTCAATATGTTTTTGAAGAAAAGGATTATCAGACCCGTTTGTTGCACCTACAACATAATCACATCTCTGATATTATAACTGAAGTTTTAACAGCAAAGTATATTTGTATCGGTTCTCCAACTTTGAATAAAAATATTATGCCAACTGTTTCAGCCTTTCTTACCTATTTGAAAGGACTCGCACCTAAGAAACGTATTGGTTTAGCTTTTGGTTCTTATGGCTGGAGTGGGCAAAGTGTTGGCATTGTGGAAAACATACTAAAAGATTGTGGTTTTACTATGTTAACTCCCATAAAAATGCAGTACATTCCGAATGAATCAGGATTAAAAGAGGTTAGTAAACAACTTTTAAAAGAAATTGAATAATCACAAGACAGCAATTATTCAAAGGATTACAGGGTCAGAATTACCAGTAGACTTATATCAGATTTAAAGGCGGGGACTGTTATCATTCTTGATAAATAGAAACTGTTACCTGTAAAAGAATTCGTTCTGGAAAATATTATGGAACCACATGAGCAAAAAGTGTGAATGCGGGTTACAAAAATTAAGGAGGAAAAATGATTTCTCAAAAAATACAAGATGCTATAAATGAACAAATTAACAAAGAGTTCTATTCTGAATATCTTTACCTTTCCATGGCTGCTTATTTTAATTCAGAAGGATTAAGCGGTTTTGAAAATTTTTTTCTGATGCAGGCAGAGGAAGAAAGATTTCATGCCATAAAATTTTATACATTTGTAAATGAACGAGGAGGCCGAGTCTATTTAAAGAAGATTGACTCACCGGATACAGAATTTGATTCATCGGTTGCAGTTTTTGAAAAGGCTTATGAACATGAAAAGTATGTTTCTGAATTGATTAATAAATTAATGGATATTGCTATACAGGAGAATGATCATGCTACCAAAAGTTTTCTCAACTGGTATATTGATGAACAGGTAGAGGAAGAGAGTTCCATGGAAACAATTTTGAACAAACTGAAGATGATTGAAGGTAAAGGAAATGGAATGCTTATGCTGGATAAAGAACTTGCAGCCAGAACCTTTACTCCACCAACATTAGATTAATATAAATTTTAAGGAGGTTATTATGACTAAACTTAGAGACATATACTACTGTGAAATATGTGGAAATGTAGTAGAAATTTTTAACCAAGGTGCTCCTGCATTGGTATGCTGTGGAGAAGAAATGAAAAAGCTGGAAGCAAAAACGGAAGATGCTTCCACAGAAAAACATGTTCCTTATGTAGAAGAGAAAGATGAGGGAGTACTTGTTAAAGTAGGTAAGAACCTTGCTCATCCCATGGAGGAAAAACATTATATTAAATTTATTGAAGTGCATACCAAGGATAAGGTGTGCAAAGCCGAACTTAATGTCGGAGATGCACCGGAAGCCTGGTTCCCTATCAAAAAGCAAGACATTACTAAAGCCAGGGAATGGTGTAATGTGCATGGATTGTGGGAAAGCTGATTAGCCATTAGCAGTTTAGCAATTGATTGGTTAACAGTTTAACAATTAATAAACCAGCAAAAGATCATCAGGCCTTTAAGCTAACGGGCTAACAGGCCAATAATAACAAGGAGGTGTTGTTATGAAAAAAAACGACCGTAAACCCACAACTAACGATGTGGGTATCCCTGTATCCAGCGACGAGTTCTCCCTTACCGTAGGGCCCAACGGCCCGATTCTATTACAGGACCACTACTTGGTTGAGCAGATGGCGAACTTCAACCGGGAGATGATTCCGGACCGCCAGCCCCATGCGAAGGGCTCGGGGGCCTTCGGACATTTCGAGGTGATCCAGGACGTCAGTGCCTACACAAAAGCGGCCGTGTTCCAGCCGGGCACGAAGACCGACGTACTGGCCCGGTTCTCTACGGTGGCCGGTGAGAGCGGCAGTCCCGACACTTGGCGGGACGTGCGAGGCTTTGCGCTCAAGTTCTACACCACCGAGGGCAACTACGATATGGTAGGGAATAACACGCCGGTGTTCTTCATCCGTGATCCCATGAAGTTCCAGCACTTCATCCATTCGCAGAAGCGCCGTGCAGACAGCGGCCTGCGCGACAACGACATGCAGTGGGACTTCTGGACCATGTCTCCTGAATCGGCCCATCAGGTCACTATTCTGATGAGCGATCGCGGAGTCCCCAAAAGCTATCGGCACATGAACGGCTACACAAGCCATACCTACATGTGGATCAATGCCAAAGGAGAGCGTTTCTGGGTAAAATACCACTTCAAGACCGACCAGGGCATCGAGTATCTCACTCAGGAGGAGGCCGACCGGATCGCCGGCGGGGATACCGACTACCACCGCCGTGATCTGTTTGAGGCTATTAAACGGGAGGATTATCCCAGTTGGACTCTCAAGGTGCAGATTATGTCTTTTGAAGAGGCCGAGACCTACCGGTTCAATCCGTTTGATCTGACCAAGGTCTGGCCCCACGGCGATTACCCCATGCACGAAGTGGGCCGGCTCACCCTGAACCGCAATCCAAGCGATTTTCACGCTGAAATCGAGCAAGCGGCATTCGAACCGAACAACCTCGTCCCCGGGATCGGTCCGAGCCCGGACAAGATGCTGCTCGCCCGCCTTGTTTCCTATGCAGACGCACACCGGGCACGTCTGGGCGTTAACTACAAGCAGATCCCGGTCAACCGGCCGAAGAGCCCTGTGTACAGCTACAGCAAGGGCGGTGCAATGCGGATTGAAAACGTCTCAGATCCGGTCTATGCACCCAACTCAAAGGGTGGTCCTAAGGCTGACCCTGAGCGATATCCCGAGGTGGCCATCTGGAGTGCAAGCGGCGAGTTCATCCGCGCCGCCTACACCAAGCGTAAGGATGATGACGATTTCAGCCAGGCCAGAGCCCTGATACGAGAGGTCATGGATGACGCGCAGCGCGACAGGCTGGTGTCCAACGTGGTGGGGCACCTGAAAAATGGCGTGTCCGAACCGGTCCTGGAGCGCGCATTCGAATACTGGCGCAACATCGACAAGGAGATTGGCGACCGCATTGCCAAGGGTATACAAAGCGGCTGATCTCAGCATACTTGTGAGAGAGCTCAAAAAATAGGAGCGATCAGTTAACAAGCACATGTACCCGATCGGTACAGCCGTTTTTTTTGCATCAGTTTGGGCGAGCATCCAAGTTACGTGTACAGCATCGGGCAAGCCCGATGCTGTACACGGTGGATGATTTAATTGTTAGTCATTAGCAGTTGGCAATTAGAAATTAGCTAATTAGCAGATAGGCAGTTAGTAGTTGATTGACAGTTTTTTAGTTCAAGGGCTAAAACCAACAGGCCAACAAGCCAACAAGCCAATAGGCCAATAAGCGAAAAAAGAAAGGAGAAAAAATATGGAACTGAAAGGCAGTAAAACTGCTGAAAACTTAATGAAATCATTTGCAGGTGAATCCCAGGCTAGAATGAGATATACCTATTATGCATCAGCTGCTCGAAAAGAAGGATTCAGACAAATTGAGGCTATATTCCAGGAAACAGCTGAAAATGAAAAGGAACATGCAAAACTTTTTATGAAAGAGTTAATCAAACATGGAATAAATGATGAAGCAATAGAAATCCAAGCAGGCTACCCAGTCTGCTATTCTGATACTTTGAAAAATCTTGAATGTGCAGCCAAGGGGGAGAATGAGGAGTGGTCAGACCTCTATCCCTCTTTTGCTAAAACCGCAGAAGAAGAAGGATTTACAGAAATTGCCAGAATATTTAGAAATGTAGCACTGGTTGAAAAAAGGCATGAAACCAGATACAAGAAGCTTGCTGACAATGTAAGGAATCATACAGTTTTCAAAAAGGATGGTAAGGTATTCTGGAAATGCCGGAACTGCGGACATATCATTGAATCTATTGAAGCGCCAGAGACCTGTCCGGTGTGCGATCATCCCCAGGAGCATTTTGAATTGTGGGCAGAGAATTATTAATGATAGATGTATTGATACATATTATTCAGGAGTCGGTTAATCTGTGGCTGGCAATGTCCCCGTATTTACTTTTGGGGATGTTGATTGCCGGTATTCTACATGTATTTCTGGGACCGGCCTTTATTTCCCGCCATCTGGGCGGCACTGGTGTGGGTTCAATTTTCAAAGCCACTCTCTTTGGTATTCCTCTTCCGGTGTGTTCCTGCGGTGTGATTCCTGTAGCAGCGTCTTTACAAAAAGAGGGAGCGAGTAAGAGTTCAACTTTAAGCTTTCTGGTTTCCACTCCAACCACAGGAGTTGACTCTATTGCCGCAACCTATTCTCTCATGGGGCCTCTCTTTACAGTATTCCGGCCTGTGGCAGCCCTTTTTTCTGGAATTACAATTGGAGTTTTTAACCGGATATTCAATCCTGAAAAGCAGGAGAAAAAGTATAAACAACACCATCACCCATCCCAGACTTCATATCTCAGAATTAAAGAGGTGTTCCGGTACGGATTTTTTGAATTGGCTGAGGATATTGGCAAATGGCTTATCATTGGAGTGATTATTGGAGGAGTGCTTACTGCAGCTATCCCTCAAAATGTACTTCTTAAATTTCTGCCTTATCCTTTCCTTCACTTTTTAGTCATGTTACTGATAGCCATTCCTCTCTATGTTTGTGCTACAGGATCGATCCCTATTGCTGCTGCCCTTATCCAAAAAGGATTTTCTCCTGGAGCAGCTTTGGTCTTTTTGATTGCAGGTCCGGCAACCAATGCAGTAACTCTCTCATTTGTGCGAACCAAACTGGGAAAGAAAGCTTTTTATGTATATCTTATGTCAATTATTATGGTATCCATTGCTCTAGGACTAGTTTTCAATCTAATCTGGATGAATTTGGGAGGTAGTATTGGACTTATTTCCCCTCATGGTAAACAACTTCCATTAATACTAAGGATACTGGCAGGTATTGTTCTTTTAATTCTTATTTTTATTAGTTTAGTTCAATCCAAAAAAAGGGATATTACCATGAAATATGAAATGTATGTCCCTGATATGACTTGTAAACACTGCAAGATGACTATTGAGAATGTTTTAAGAAAAGTAGAAGGAATTGATAAAGTTGTTGTTGATTTGGATTCGAAAGTAGTGGGAATAGATGGTAAAGTTGACCTGAAAAGAGTAAAGAGAGCAATTAAGGCAGTAGGATATTCGGTTGAGGACAAAAAATAAATCAGGAATCAAAAATGAAAGTAACTTTTGCCTGTGTTGAAAACAGTTGCCGCAGCCAGATAGCTGAAGCTTTGGCTATAGATATGTTTTCTGATTCAGGGATTGATTTTTCTAGTGCTGGTACTCATCCTGCTGAAAAAGTTGATGAAGGTGTTCTTACACTGTTGAAGGGATTGGGTATACAATGGGAAGGCTATCCCAAGTCATTTGCCGATATAGACAAACCGGATATTGTAGTAACCATGGGGTGTGAAGTTGAATGTCCGTTTATTCCCGGAGTTAAAATGATTTTATGGGAGATTCCTGATCCCAAGGGAAAAAGTCAAAAGGAGTATGAGAAAACTAAAGATTTGATAAAAAGTAAGTTAATAAAGAAATTTGAAGGACATGAAAATAATAGCACATGTGGTTTTAAATAAGTGAAATAGAATAGGGAGGGAATATGACCCAAGCAAAAGAGTTAGAAAAGATACTTAAGACTGCAATCGAAGTAGAAATTAACGGAATGGAAACCTTTATCCGTCTTGCCAAGGAAACCCAAAATGAAAATGGAAAAAGAATGTTTCAACGATTGACAAAAGATGAGAAAGAACATCAGGTTATTTTGGAAAAACAACTGGAGCATTTGAACAAAAATGGGACCTGGAAGGATATTCAAATTCCAAAATCAAAAGTTGAATTACTGATTCCAAAAGTGAGAGAAAAACAAATGAGAACCAAGGGGGAATCAAAACTGGGTGAAATAGATGCCTTGAATACAGCCTTGGATTTGGAACGAAAAACTGCTCAGTTTTTTAGGGATCAAGCTGATAAGGTGGATGATTCTCAAGCCAGGCAAATGTTTCTCAGCCTTGCTGAATGGGAAGATTCTCATTATGACCTCATTCAAGCGGAACTGGATTCAGTTAAGAATACTGGCATGTGGTTTGGTATTCCTGAATTTCGAATGGATGGTCAATACTAAATTTTAAAAGAATAGTGATGTAATTTACTAACAATTGTAAGGAAGATGTTTGAGATAAATCATAATAAAGAAATTATTCCGATCCTTGGATCTACATTGAAGGCAGATAGGAGGCTAGTCAAATTATAAAGATTCAATTTCAAAATTTTCCTGAGGGAAAGGGAGGAATTTTTTATAATCAACTTGCAGGTTTTGAACAGAATCATTATAATAAATTTAATGATCTGGAAAATTTTTATAATGAGTATTATCAGTTAATCAATAGAGATGGATTGTGTTTCTAGAGTGATTAGACAAGAGTAGATTTCTCATGTATCCTAAATACCAGGAAAGAGTTACATGAATAGTAAGAAAAAAGCAATTATTGATATTTTGAAAGAGGCATTGATACGAGAGACAGAAGCCTATAATTTTTATGCTAAAGCACGTCAAAAAGCTGTTTATCCAGAAACAGAATCACTTTTTATACAACTTGCTGAAGAAGAGAGAAAACACCGGAGTTTTATTCAGAAAGAAATTGATAAACTAGAAAAATTATTGGTAGATTATCAAAAAGATGATAAGCTTGACTCTGAAGAGATACGTTATCCCATTCCTGAATATCCTGAATTTAAAAGAGTTGATCAAATTCCATTTATTGATATGGTACTTGTTTCCTTGCCTTCTGAACTGATCAGTGGGGATCATCTTAAAAATTTTACTTTGAAGCACAATGGAACAACTCCAGCATTGGGCATTTTTCTTTATGATGTCATGGGACACGGTTTAGAAGCTAATAAACTTAATGCTGTTACTAAACAGTTTATTAATCAGCTTTATGAAAAATGGAGTTTTGCTAAGAGTGATGTTGACCTCAGAAAACCACATGAGACTATTACTGCACTCAACCGGGAAATTACTGCTGTATGTCAATCTGAATGTAGATTTATCACTTCATTCTATGGAGTCCTGGAACCTGAGAAATTGATGCTTACCTATACCTCAGCTGGGCATGAACCACCTGTAATAATTAAAAAAAGTGGGGAGTATTTACATCTTGAAATAACTGAACTTTTAATTGGTGCTGAAAAAAATTTAGTTTATTCTGAAGTAAAAGTTCCTATTTCAAGTGGAGATGTTATTATACTTTTTTCAGATGGTCTTACTGAGGTATGTAATGAGAAAGATGAAATGTTTGAACGGCAAGGTTTGATCCGGGTTATACAAGAGGTCTGTACCAAATCCTCAACTGAGATTGTTAATAAAATATTCACTTCATTACGCCAGTATGCTGCTGGAGGATTACTAACGGATGATATCTCATTTGCGGTTTTAAAGGTTCTAGAACAACATTGAGAAATAAAGTCACAAGGTTGTTTATGAAATATGTGATTATAGGTAATGGAATATCAGGAAATAAAACTGCAATTGCTGTTAGAATATATGATTCTAAGGGTGATGTTGCTTTTATATCTCATTGTAAACATTTGAGGTACCACAGTTATTTAAAAATTTTTTGTCAATAATAGTTCATTATCAGGAGTGAATGTTTTTGGAGATATAGAGGCAATTAAAACTGAAATAAAAAATTTATACAGACAAAGAGTCAATTGATACAATAACAAAAGAAAATGTAGAGTAACAAAAATAATATTGGAGGTAACTATGACTATCTTTTTTTCAGGAGAGGAAATGATTCAAATGGCTGTTCAAACCGAAGAAACAGGATATAAGTTTTATGTTGAAGCAGAGAAAAGAGCCAAATCGGATGAATTAAAGAATCTTTTTAATTATTTGGCTGAAGAAGAATTAAAACATAAAGAAACCTATCTTAAATTGAAAGATAGAATCCAAGAGTCTGCTCAGGGGATTCCTATTGATTGGGATGAACTTGATT
>CAYUAG010000021.1:0-32025 GCA_964442615.1 uncultured bacterium | reverse complement strand
AAGGCGAACAATGATAAAGAGGTTATTGAATATGCTATCGAGTTTGAGAAAGATACACTTCTCTTTTTCTATCAGATCAAAGAAATTGTTAAAACTTCGGAAAAACCAATTGTTGACAAGGTGATTCAGGAGGAGAAAATTCACATCAAAAAATTGGTAAAGATGAAAAAGGATGTTAAATAAATTATTAAGATAGTATCATAACAAAAAATAATGCCATGAGTTTTATAAAAAACAAAGAAAAGGCATGAAACTACAGAGGGCATAGAAAAATTTTATGTTCTCGAATTGTAAATTTTAACAAATTTATAGGAGAGGGAAATATGGATAGATGGATTTGTGATGTATGCGGATATGTATATGATCCTGTAAAAGGTGATCCAGACAACGGTGTTAAACCAAACACTTCCTTTGAAGATTTACCTGAAGATTGGGTTTGTCCTGAGTGTGGCGCTGGAAAGGATATGTTTTCAAAAGAATAAAATATGTATTTGCTGTATAGTAAGAAATATTTAAAAATTTGAGGTGAATTTATATTGGTCTAAAAAGGATAGCGAGACATTATGCGATCAAATTTTGGTATTGCTCTGCTTCTCACCACATTTGCAGGGCTTGCAACAACCATAGGCAGTCTGATCGGTCTATCAGTAAGAAAACCAGGTCCCAAATTTATGGGATTTACCCTAGGTTTTTCAGGAGGAGTGATGATTCTAATCTCCTTTATGGAACTGCTTAAAGATAGTATTACAACTATAGGTTTTACTCGGGCATATACAGGTTTTTTCCTGGGAATGATAATTTTTTTCCTTATAGATTTACTCATTCCCCATGATTACATCGGTCAGCATGATCATGGCAAAATCGATTCTTCCAGCCGTTTGATGCGTACCGGCCTTTTGGTAGCCCTGGGTATTTGTATACATAACTTTCCTGAAGGGATGGCTACATTTGTGGGCACTATGGAAAATATAAATTTAGGGATAGCCATTGCAGTGGCTATAGCTATACATAATATTCCTGAAGGATTGGCGGTATCAGTTCCCATCTATGCAGCGACTGGCAACCGCAAGAAAGCTTTCCTTTGGTCGTTTCTTTCTGGGGTTAGTGAACCAGTGGGAGCAGGAATTGCTGGTCTTATCTTGCTTCCCTTTCTGACACCTGTCCTGCTGGGCTGGGTTCTTGCTTTTGTGGCAGGAATTATGGTAGCAATTTCTATTGATGAATTGGTACCTGTTGCTAAATCCTATGACATTGAACACATACCTATAATCGGTGTTATGTTAGGTATGTTGGTAATGGTTTTAAGTCTTAAATTATTAAGGTAAAAAATCTATGAAACCTAAACAATACATCTTTGTTTTTCAGCTAGTCTTAATCATTTCATTATTAATATCAATATCTCAGGCACAGGAGAAAAAAATGAAATATAGAAAGTTAACTAAAGCAGAAGAAAGGATAATAATCCATAAAGGAACTGAAAAACCCTTTTCAGGTAAGTTCTATAATCACCATGAAAAGGGGGTGTATTCTTGTAAACGGTGTAATTTTCCTTTATTTCATTCAGAAGATAAGTTTTATTCTGGATGCGGGTGGCCGAGTTTTGATGATGAAATTCCAGGAGCAATTAAACGTCAATTGGATGCTGATGGTATCCGGGTAGAGATTACCTGCAGTAATTGTGGTGCGCATTTAGGACATGTATTTACTGGAGAGGGATTTACTGATAAAAATATTCGTCACTGTGTTAATTCCATTTCCTTGAATTTCATTCCTGATCGAGAATCAAAAAACCAGCAAGCAATTTTTGCCGGGGGTTGTTTTTGGGGAGTAGAATATTTTTTTCAAAAAGCAGAGGGTGTAATTTCTACCAGGGTAGGATATACAGGAGGGAATAAAGATAATCCAACCTATCAGGAAGTGTGCAGTGGTACCACAGGTCATGTGGAAGCAATAGAAGTAACCTTTGATCCTTCCAAAATTTCTTATGAGAATTTAACCAAACTTTTTTTTGAAATACACGATCCAACTCAAGAAAGCGGGCAAGGACCGGATATAGGAGAACAGTATCAATCAGTAATTTTTTATGAAAATGAGGAACAGAAAAAGATAGCTCGAAAATTGATTGACATACTTACTAAAAAAGGCTATAAGGTTGTTACACAACTGCGTAAGGCAGGCGCATTCTGGGAAGCTGAGTCCTATCACCAAGATTACTATCAGAAAACAGGGAAATCACCATACTGTCATGTTTATACGGAAAGATTTTAATTTTTAAATTAATTATTAGAAAGGGGAAATATGGAACTAACAAATTTTAAAGAAACTATTAACTTTGCCTTGGAAAAAGAAAAAGAAGCTGTAGAATTTTATAACAAATGCACTGATTTAACTAAAAGATCTGGCATGAAAAAAGCATTTATAGAAATGGCTGAAGAGGAAAAAAAACATATACGTATGCTGGAGAGTTTTAAACCTGAGCAGGTTGAAAAGATAACCTTGAAAGATATTCCTGACTTGAAAATAAGTGATTTTCTTGTGGATATGGAATTTCATCCTGATATGAGTTATCAGGATTTGCTCATACTTGCAATGAAACGGGAAGAATCATCTGTGAAACTATATACAGAATTTACCCAGAAAGGTTTTAATTCTGCTATTGTTAAACTTTTTCAAATTCTTGCACGGGAAGAACTTAAACATAAAAATCGTTTACAAAGAGAATATGACGATTTTATTTTTAAAAATAATTAAATGTATACAATTGTAATAGTTTTAACAGGGGAGTTTAAAAAATGGCTGAGAAATATGCAGGAAGTGAAGTGCTGCAAATGGCAGTGGAGATAGAAAGAAAGGGAAAGAGTTTTTATGACAGTGTTATTCAATCCCTACAAAATGATAAAGCTAAGGAGGTTTTTCATTTTCTTTTTGATGAAGAGGTTAGACATGAAAAAATTTTCCGCGATATGCTAAGTAAAGTTGAAAAAAATGCTGAAAAGAGTGTATATGATGATTCTGAAATGACACTCTATTTTCGTTCCCTTATAGATCGTAAAATATTTCCGGATGAAGAGGAAGGTATGTCCATGAAAAAGGAAATGAGTGATCCTGCAATAGCCCTGAGGATAGCTCTTTCTTTGGAAAAGGATTCAATACTGTTTTATAATGAACTTTTAAATGTTACTCATAAAAAAGAGCATAAGGTTATTAATCAAATAATTAAAGAGGAACGGGATCATATTACTCGCATTCTTGATCTAAAAAGAGAACTGCAGGTTTAGCCTATACACTGATCACATAGATGTAATCATAGATATTTATTGATAATTGAGGGAACCATGAGAGAAAAAAGAATTTATCTTGACCATAATGCAACCACTCCTCTTCATCCTGAGGTTAAAAAAGCTATGATAGAAACTATGAAGGTGTTTGGCAATCCCTCTAGTATGCATAGCTTTGGTAGGAAAGCAAGACAATATGTTGAGGAGGCACGTAACCAGGTTGCTTCCCTAATCAATGCCTCACCGGATGAAATTGTTTTTGTGGGTAGTGGTTCGGAAGCGAATAACACTGTTTTATCACTTACAACCTGTCCTTTACGCGGTTGCAATATACCTGAATTGGGCTTGCCGCAGGTAATCACCACAAAAATTGAACATCCCTGTATACTTGAAACTTCCAAATGTATTTCTGGTCATTCAGCTGAAGTTCATTATCTGAATGTGGATAAAGTTGGCAGAATAGATATGAATGAATATAAAAAGAAGATAAGTAAGAATACCCTGCTAGTCTCGATTATGATGGCTAACAACGAGATCGGTACAATTCAGAATATGAAAGAGATTTCAAGAATTGCCAGAGGATATAGTGCACTAGTACATACGGATGCGGTTCAAGCAGTTGGCAAAATACCTGTTGATGTGAAAGATCTTGATCTTGATTTTCTTTCCATGTCAGCTCACAAGATATATGGTCCCAAGGGAGTAGGTGCTCTTTATATTAGAAAAGGAACTCCGTTTTGCCCCATGATACACGGCGGACATCAAGAAAATGGCAGGAGAGCAGGTACTGAAAATACTATAGGCATTGTAGGATTGGGCAAAGCGGCGGAAATGCGTAAGAAAGAGATGACTGATGAAGCAGAAAGACTTCTGAAACTGAAAGCCTTACTTCGTCAGGTAATAAAGGATTCAATTTCTGATGTCCGGTTTATCGGTGATCCCCAAAATTCTATTCCAGGCACACTTAATGTATCCTTTGAAGGTGTTGAGGGAGAAGCCGTCTTATTATATTTGGATATGGAAGGAATTGCTGTTTCCACAGGTTCAGCGTGTGCTTCAGGTTCCTTAGATCCCTCCCATGTAATTCTTGCCACAGGTCTACCTCAGGAGTATGCCCATGGTTCCATTCGTATAAGTTTGGGACGGGATACCACCCCAAAAGAAATCGAGTATACGATTGATGCTTTTATAAAAATAATAAAAAAGCTCAGGAAAATGTCGACTTTTAAAAAATGAATGAGACAAGAAAATGGAAAACATGGACTGGGTGTACAGTGAAAAAGTAAAAGACCATTTTACTAATCCCAGAAATGTACTGGATAATATAGAAAAATTTGATTATGACGGAAAGGGTATTACCGGTAATATCAAATGTGGTGATGAAATGCTTTTTGTTATAAAAGTAGATAAAGAAAAAGGTATAATTACTGACTGTAAATGGAAGACTTATGGATGTGCCAGTGCAATTGCCAGCACTTCCATACTTTCTGAAATGGTTATAGGTATGAAACTCGAAGATGCCTACAAGCTCAGACCCAAGGATATTTTACAAGAGTTAGGTGGACTACCCGCAAGAAAAATTCACTGCTCTGTACTGGGAGATAAAGCCCTTAGAGCAGCTATAAATGATTATTACCAACGTAATGGTATGCAAGAAAAAATTCAGGAAAAGAAAGCAAAGGTTGTTTGTGAATGTATGAATGTAACTGATCATGATATTGAGGAAGCTGTACTGGAAGGAGCAACAGATTTTAAGACTTTACAGGAACGTACCAAGGTTAGCACAGTGTGTGGTGAATGTAAGGATGAGGTTACAGCAGTACTGGATAAGTACGTTAAGAAATATTTTAATTAATGATTTTGATCTAACTTAAATAGTATTTTAGACTGTTGTGTTTAACAACAGTGATTGGACAGCAATCGGGTTGTATGAATTTTTGAATAACCCACAACTGAATTATCAGTAGAGTTATACCTTGAAATTAAAAATATAAAAAGATTTTCATTTTAGAAATATAAAAATTTCTTACAGGAAAAGGTTTTAAAAGGGATGCAGTTAAGCTAAACCTTTTTTATCACTTTCATTTGACCTCATTAAGGGAAGATTTCAAGTCAAACCAGAGATAATGTTAATTGTATCTAGATATTTTTATATTCTAGTTAGTATTTTTCTGTTCTTTTAGGATTGAAATTTGAGTATTCACATAAATCCCAGAAAAAATAAATCGGTGATTCGTCCATCAGACTTAATAGGATTTGGTTGTTAATATCGGATAAAATATAATTCATATAATGTTTTACATATTAATAAAGTCCAGGAACAAATTTTTTTCGTCTGAGTATAAAAATAAAAAATTAATGAGGGAAAAAGATGAGACCTACTGATACATCAGAAAATGGAAGGAAAGAATTTTTTAAGTCACTATTTATTACAATTTTTATTGCATTAACAATACGGGCAACAGTTCTTTACCCCTTTACTATTCCTACACCATCCATGGAAAACACTCTCCTTGTAGGTGATTTTATGTTAGCTAATAAGTTTGTTTTTGGATTGCGAAGTCCAGATTGGATAGGAATACCCTGGACAAAAATTGGTTTTAAAGTTCCTTTCTTTAAAACCCAGGGACTCCGACGTCCTCAGCAAGGTGATTTAGTGATTTTCAAAAATCCCAGGGATGTTTCAGAAAACTGGGTAAAAAGATGTATAGCAGTAAGCGGAGATATGGTATACATAAAAAATAAAAAAGTCTATGTAAATGGTAAATTGTATACAGCTACTGGTGTCCAACATATGGAATTTTTTCTAAATTCAAATTTTAATCAAAAACAGATATATCCGCCAACTAAAGGCAATATTCATAATTACGGACCAGTGAGCATTCCTTCACCTGGGGATAGAATTGTATTTACAGATTTAAACCGGGATGAGTGGTATAAGTGGTTTCAAATTATGATATATGAGGGGTGTGACCTACAAGTTGTACCTGGAGAATATCTTATAAAACTTACTTCTGAAAACTGTGATCAATGGATGAACTATATTGAATTATTTCCAATTGAATGTTTTTTTATTAATGGTAAAAAACTTGAAAGATATGAATATAGAATTAAAGACCATCAATACTTTGTAATGGGAGATAATAGAGATAACAGTTTTGACAGCAGGTATTTTGGATTTTTACCTGAAAAATATATAGTTGGTGAGCCACTTATCGTATTATTTTCTATTGATAAAGATATTCCTTTATATAGATTATTTCATAAAATTAGATGGGATCGATTCTTTAAACTGACTGGAACTTTATAATATATTCCTTTCAGTTTTTTATTGGTAAATTAATTTCATATTGAGTTTAATTTTTGGTTTAATTGGTTGATAATTTTCCCAATAGTTTTTTGATAAGATGCATAGGTTAAATACTAAAATTAATTCATAAAAAAGTTGACAATTTAATATATTTCTATTAACTTTTAGTGAATAAATTGATTGTTTGCATATTTTGGAGAGCCATATATGGAAGGAATACAGGTTTCTGTAGAAAAAGTAGGTGATGAGGATAATGTAGCAATAATTAATGTGGGGGGGTATATTGATACTACTACTTCATCAGAACTGGAGAGGGCTCTTGATTCTCTTTTAAAAGAAGGAATTTTTCAAGTAGTAATTGATCTTGAAAAAGTTGATTATATATCTAGTGCAGGCTGGGGTATTTTTATTAGCGAAATAAAGGGTATTAGAGAGAGAGGTGGAGATTTAAAACTTGCTAGAATGATACCTGATGTGTATGAGGTTTTTGAGTTATTGGAATTTCATTATATCCTCAAAGCTTTTGATACAGTAGAAGAGGCATTGAAAAGTTTTAATGTTACGCAAACTGAATCTCATTTAGAGGAATCAGTAGTAAGTGAAAGTAGTCTTTCTAAAGAGCTGGAACAAGAATCTTCTTTTTCAATAGAGGAGAAGATAAAGCAGATTGTCAAAGAAAATCCTTCCTTGAATTTTCTAAAAATATCAAAGGAATTAAACACAGATAAATATGATTTTGAATCTATCAGCAAATCAGAATTAAAAAAAATACTTAAACAGTTAAATTTGGGAAGTAAAAAGCAGCGAGAAGATTTTAGTAAAAATTAATAAATTTATAAGGTTCAATCATACGATAATAATAAACCATTAATTATTAATAATAATACATATCGTTCCATTTTTTAGCCCTCTGCTTTATGGAGGTCTCTTTTTGGTTTTAATATCTTTAATATTTTTTTTCACCTATTTAATTTTTTTACTTATCGGAGGTCATTATGAAAGTAAAAGTTTCAGGTATTTTAATATTATTATTACTGATACCTAATATTATATTGTCACAAAATTTTGGAAAGAATAAAGTTCAATATAAAGATTTTAATTGGAGATACATTCAGTCTGAACATCTAGATGTTTATTTTTATGGAGAAGAACAGCATCTCGCTCAATTTGTGGCAGATGTTGCAGAATCAAGTTATGTAGCTTTACAAAATGATATGAAGTATAAAATACAAGACAGAATTCCCATACTTGTTTATAATAGTCATAATGATTTTCAGCAGACCAATGCTACTTATTCCCTACTTGAAGAATCGGTAGGAGGCTTTACTGAGATCTTTAAAAATCGGGTTGTTGTTCCCTTTCAGGGAAATTATAAAGATTTTAGACATGTTATTCATCATGAATTGACTCATGCTGTTACATTTCAGATGTTATATGGTGAGGGATCGGGATCAATGGTGATGAGTATGGCCCAATTTCAAATACCTCTTTGGTTAGCTGAAGGACTGGCAGAATATGAGAGTCTGGGATGGGATAGTGAAAGTGATATGTACATGCGTGATGCTACTTTAAATAACTATATTCCTCCCATATCATATTTAAGTGGATTTCTTAATTATAAAGGAGGCCAATCGGTTTTTAATTATATTAGTAAAAAATATGGGAAAAAGAAAATAGCTGAATTTTTAAATAAAGTAAAATTTATGAGAAATGTTGACAAGGCGTTGGAACAATCAATTGGTATCAGTTCTGAGGAATTGTCAGAGAGATGGCAGAAATATTTGCAAAAGATGTATTGGCCTGATATAAAAAATCGGGACGAACCGGAGGATGTGTTTAAACGATTGACTGATCATACCAAAGATAAGAGTTTTGTAAATAACTCGCCCTGTATTTCTCCAAAAGGTAATAAACTTGTTTATCTTTCCAATAAATCTGGATATTTTGATATTTATTTAAAGGATTTATATGGAGAAAGAAAGGAAAAGAAATTGATTAAGGGCAATCGGTCAGATATGTTTGAACAATTACATTGGACCAGACCTGGATTCGGTTGGTCTTCCGAAGGAGATCGTATTGTTTTTACATCAAAGGCTGGATCTCAAGATGCTTTAAATATCTATGACATTAATAAAAAAAAGCTGATCAATTCTTATTATTTTAAACTTGATGGTTTATTTTCTCCAGATTGGTCTCCGGATAATAAAAGAATTGTTTTTATGGGTATGAATGAAGGTACATCTGATTTATATATTTATAATCTTAAAACTCACGATCTTCAAAAGTTGACTGATGACATATTTAGTGATTTTGATCCAGTCTGGTCTTCTGATGGGGAGGAGGTTGCCTTTATTTCAGATAGAGGTAATCACTTAGATAGTAGTGAGAAAAATATAAATATGCTGTTGCATGATTATAAAAATCATGAATTGTACACTATACATGTAAGAAGTGGAAAGATTGTACGACATACAAATAATAACTTTCAGGAATTTTCTCCCTCTTTTTCTTCAAATGGAAAAAAGATCGCCTATATTTCAAACAAGAATGGGATCAACAATATTTTCCTTTATGACAGAGAAACAAAATCAAGCTATCCTATAACAAACCTGGTTACAGGTGTTTCACAGATTTCGTGGTCACGGAATGGTTCAAGACTTGTACTTTCCTCTTTTTTTGACGGTGGATTTGATATTTATATGCTAAATAATCCCTCTGATATAAAAACCGGAACCATAGAACTCGAAAATACTCTTTTTTGGGATACAAGGAATAAGAAGCAATATACAATTATTGCAAAAAAGGATACAATTGGGGAGATAGAACAATATAAAGGAGCAAAAAAAAGTTTTAAGAATTATATATTTCATAGATACGACGATTTAAGCAATGAAATTGAAAAACAAAAAATAGAAAAATTTTTAGATAAAGAGGAGTATAAAGATAAACAAGGTGATTATAAAGTATATAGATATAAAGTTAAATTTTCTCCTGATGCAATAATGGCTCAAACTGGATATAGTAATTTTTTTGGACTTCAGGGCCAATCAATGTTAGTATTTTCAGATATACTTGGTAATCATCAAATCAATATTTATGCAGATTTATTTTATAGTATAAAAAATTCGAATTTACAATTTTCGTATTTTTATTTACCTCAACGAACAGATTATGGTGTTTCAGTATTTCATTACTCCTATCCTTATTATACCTGGTTTGTAACGGATAATGAACTATACTGGGGATACATTAGGAATCGCCAGTATGGGTTGACTTTTGCTATGTCTAGGCCTATGAACAAATTTAAAAGAATTGATTTTGGAATTACGGGAGTTGGAATTGATAGAGATTTAGTAGCTATTGATTACTATGGATTTAGTGGACAATATCTACAAGAAAAGGGTAATATCATGAGAAGAAGAATTATCCTGCTTAATATGGGATATACTACGGATACAGTGCTCTGGGGCATAACTGGGCCTGTAAATGGAAAACGTTCCAATATTTCTTTTGCCTACAGTCCTTCTCTTGGAAAAGAATATGGTCTTGATTTTTGGACTCTACGTTTTGATTGGAGAAAATATATCAGAATTAAGAATAATTATCAATTTGCATTACGCTTTTCAGGTGGGATGTCAGGAGGAGATAATCCTCAACAATTTATTCTTGGAGGTATGTCGAATTGGGTAAATTATAAATATTCTAGGATTTCAAGTGTTGAATGGGATATTAACAATCTGTTTTTTTCTTCAATTGAGACACCGTTAAGAGGAGCACTTTATTATGAAATGATGGGAAATAGATTTATCCTAACAAATTTTGAATTCAGATTTCCTTTAATAAGGTATCTTATTATGGGTTTTCCTTTACCTCTGGGTCTTCAAAATATTAGAGGAGCATTATTTATGGATGTTGGTTCGGCATGGACAGATAATGAATTGTTTAAAAATAGTTCTTGGCAACCTTTTGGGAAAACAAATTCATTTATACCTAAATTTAATGATGTATACGGAGGATTTGGAATTGGAATGCGTCTTAATATGGGTTTTTTCTTGTTGAAATATGATATTGCCTGGTCTACAAATTTACATAAAACTCTTACAGGACCCATCTATTATTTTACTTTAGGAGCAGAATATTAAAAAATTATATTAAAAGCAAAAAAACAAGATTAAATTTATGAAAATACAGAAAATGATTTTTTGTATTATAATTTTTTTATTAAATTCAGTATTCTTACTAATTTATTCTTAATATTATCTTTGAGGTTTTTATGATCAACAGGATGCTGTTGTTAGTGATGCCTACGGTTTTACTTGCTCAATCTGGCCTGTATATTAGTTTGAAAAGTAGTGTTCAACCTTCTGAGATTACTCCAGGAGGTAGAGGTCAGCTAGTGATAGAGTGTGAAGTGGCTTCTGGGTATCATCTAAGCGGTTACAGTAGTGGGATGTTTAAAGTAGTTCCGGGTCAAGTTCAAGATGTTCAATTTGGTAAAGCTGAGTATCCTCAAGGTGAAGAGGATCCCTATACAGGAACTATCTATTACGGTACAATTAAGGTGAAGGTGGAGGTGTTGATAAGTAAGGATGCCTCTCCTGGAAAAAAGGAAATTCCAATTACGGTACAATATCAAGCCTGCTCTGAAGATGGATCAGTTTGCTATCCTCCTGAGGAATTGCTGACCAGTACAGAAATAAATATTGTGGCAAATAGTGAGAGTGCAATACCAGCTGATTCCGACAATACAGGAAATATTGCTGATCGATTGCAAAGAGCATTGGAAAAGACTTCTATTCTTGCTTTTATCATTGTTTTTATAGGGGGAGTTTTGTCCAGTTTAACTCCCTGTGTGTACCCTATGATTCCTATAACTCTGGCTGTGATTGGAGCTCAGGCAGGGGAAAAGAAATTAAAAGGATTCATTCTTTCCCTCTTTTATGTCCTGGGAATAGCAGTAACCTTTTCTTTTTTAGGTGTTATTGCAGCCAGAACAGGGATGGTATTTGGTTCTGTTTCCACTCACCCTGCTGTTTTGATTATCATCTCTTTGATTTTCCTTATAATGGGACTTTCCCTGGTAGGTCTTTTTGTTTTACAGCTACCTCCCTCTCTGGCATCCAAATTACAAAGCAAAAAGGGTAAAGGATTTTTAGGAGCATTTCTGACTGGTCTGGTTGCCGGGCTGGTTATTTCTCCCTGTATCAGTCCCATTTTAGTTGTAATTCTGGCCTGGGTTGCCAAGTCAGGTTCCCTGTTCATGGGAGTAGGTCTGCTTTTTACCTATGCTGTTGGTCTTGGGATTTTGTTTATATTGATTGGCACTTTTTCTGGTATTATCAAAGCTCTGCCAAAATCAGGAGGCTGGATGCAGATCATCGAAAAGGGATTAGGACTGATATTGATAGTGCTGGCAATTATATTCATAAAATCCATACTTTCAGTATGGATTTATTATATTATGTGGTCATTCCTTTTAATATTCACCGGCACATTTATAGGTGCTTTTACAACCTTAGGTGTGGATTCAACTTTCAGAGAAAAATTTTTAAAATCTTCTGGTATAATTTTGGTAATTGCAGGTACCATTTTGTTATTTTTTGGATTGTCCCATTTGACAAATTATTCCAAAGTCTCTAATATTAAAGTACCTGAAAAGAGTTATATACAGGATTCTTTATGGTTATCAGATGATGAAAAAGGATTCTCCTTAGCAGCAAAAAATAATAAACCTTTGATTCTAGATTTTTTTGCTGATTGGTGTGCTGCCTGTATTGAACTTGATGAGAAGACCTGGTCTGAACCAGAAGTAAGAAAAAGACTTTCAGAATTTGTGTGTGTAAAACTGGATTTAACTAAAAGTAATAGTCAGTCTAAAAAGTATGGGGAAAAATATAGCATCTATGGTATGCCAACGGTAATTTTTTTTGATTCTTTTGGAAAAGAAATTATCCGATTTGAAGGATTTAAATCTTCTAGGGAGGTTATTAAAATCATTGATCAGGTTTTATGATGTTACTGGGGTATAATAATTGAGGTGAGGTGGTTTTTTTTTATATATTTTTTTTGCATGTTTTATTTGTTCTCTCACCATTTCAGGATGGGTTGAACCAATAGTTTTTTTCTTTTTTATTGAATGCAGAGGGTGAAATATATCATAAACATCCTTATTGATTTTTTTATTAAATTTTCGATATTCAACTAAGGTCAAAGATGACAAATCTTTTTTTTGTTTTTCAGTGAATGCAATTATCTCACTTACAATACCATATGCTTTTCGGAAAGGTATACTTTTATCTGTTAAGTAATCAACAAGATCAGTTGCAAAGAGATAATCACTGATTTTCTCTTTTGTTGAATATGAATTAATTTGAATTTCGTTTAAAACAATATCAAATACCTCAGCAATCTCAATGGTTTTTTCTATACCCTGATAGAGGGGTATTTTATCTCCTTGTAAATCTTTATTGTAGGTAAAGGGGAGTCCCTTTAGAATCAAGAACAACTCCTGGTAATAAGCAGAGATTTTTCCAGCACTCCCTCGTATTAATTCCAGATAATCAGGATTTCTTTTTTGCGGCATTAAACTGCTGGAAGTTGAGATGGTATCACTTAAGGTAATAAAATTAAATTCATAGGAAGAAAAGATAATAAAATCCTCCGCATATCTACTGAAATCAAGAGTGAGGATGGAGAGAATAAATAGGATTTCAAGAATGAAACTTCTATCTGACACTGCATCTATAGAATTTTCAGTAAAGGTACTAAAACCCAAATTTAAAGACATATAGGCACGATCCAAGGCTACTGTTGAACCAGCCAGCGCTCCACTTCCTAAGGGTAGTTTATCAATACGTTTAAGAAGATCATACAATCTGGAAATGTGCCTTTCAATTACCCAGAATAGGGACATAATATAGTGTGAAAATAATATACATTGGGCCTGTTGTAAATGAGTATATCCAGGCATAATAATATCAATATGATTTTGGGCTAATTTTAAGGTAGATGCTTGTATCTTTTTCAAACGAATGATTAAATATGGAATTTTTGTTTTTAAATATATCTTTTCATCTGTTACTACTTGCTCATTTCTGCTTCTCCCGGTATGTAGTTTTTTACCGGTAATGCCAATTTCATCAATTAAAAGAAGTTCTACTGCAGAATGAATGTCTTCAAATTGGTAGAGGGATTCACCATTTTCTATACGCTTTTTTACTGATCGCAGCCCGGTTTTAATTTTTTTTAATTCATCTTCAGAGAGAATAGAAGCTTTAAACAGGGCTCTGACATAAGCTAAGGATGACTTAATTTCTGCACTGTATAGAAATGCATCATCACTGATAGAGCTGTTGAATTTTTCCAGTCGGGAGTTATGTTTTCTTTTCGTAAATCTTTTCTCCCAGAGTTTCACGTACTGTTCCTCATAAAATCTGTTACTTTCTTCCCCTGTTTTTTCATTATAGCATTATGTGCTTTTAAACGTATAGCATTAATATTGATGAATCCAGCAGAATCCTGTTGATTAAAACCTCCTTCTATATCCATACTGGAAAGTTCTTTGTCATATAAGGAGCTCGGAGATTCTCTTCCTCGTACTATAACATTTCCTTTATATAATGAAAGATATACTATTCCGTCAATAACTTCCTGACTTTTATTGATAGCTGCCATTAAGAAATCCATTTCTGGAGAAAACCAGTATCCATTATATACGATTTCAGAAAATTTTGGTGTAAGCATATCTCTAAGTCGCATTACTTCTCTGTCCATAGCAATTCCTTCAATGTCCATATGAGCAACTCTGAGAATAGTCATACCTGGTGATTCGTACACACCTCGACTCTTAATACCAACATAACGATTCTCTACTAAATCAACTCGCCCAATGCCGTTTTTTGAACCAATTATATTAAGATATTGGAATAAATCATATGGTTTGCTTTTTTCAATTTTATTTATTTTATCTACAACTTTGATTGGAATCCCATCTTTAAAATGTATATCAATAAATACTTCTTTATCAGGTGCATTTTGGGGGCTTTTGGTCAGACTATATATATCTTCATTAGCATAGTTTTTGGGATCTTCTAGAATACCAGATTCGTGGCTTACATGTATTAAATTAGCGTCTTCGCTAAAAGGTTTATCTATAGAAGCCTTAATTTCAATATTATGTTTTTGAGCATATTGAATCATATCACTTCGTCCTTTGAACTGGGATAAAAAAGTGCTGTTTTTCCAAGGTGAAATAACTTTAATGGAAGGATCAAGTGCAAAGTAACTTAATTCAAATCGGACCTGATCATTCCTTTTACCTGTAGCTCCATGAGAAACAAAGGGAGCATTTTCTTTATGGGCAAGCTCAATTTGCCTTTTGGCAATCAAGGGTCTTGCAAGTGAAGTACCCAGAAGATATCTTCCTTCATAAATAGCATTTGCTTTTATACCAGGAAAAATATAGTCAGTAACAAGTTCGTCTTTTAAATCCTCAATATACACTTTTTTTGCACCTGTTTGTAATGCCTTATTTTGTATAGTTTTAAAATTTTCATTTTGGCCCACATCAGCTACATAAGCTATAACTATAAAATTTTGCTCAATTAGCCATTTTAAGATCACAGAGGTATCCAGTCCACCTGAATAAGCAAGTATTATTTTTTTCATTAACATATCCTATTGATTTTTTATATACATTTGTTTGTTCAAATTTAAAGGATTATTATCAGTAGTTAGAAATTATTAAATATGTTTTGAAATTTTTCTTCCACTTTTTTTCTTTGGGTGATGTCTTTTACAACGATTAATATAGTATCATCACCAGCTATTGTTCCTAATATATATTCATGTTCCATTTTATCAATTAAACTTGCTACCCCATTTGCATTGCCAGGAGTGGTTTTTATTAAAATCAGATTGTTAGTTGATTGAATATCAGTCACAAAATTATTAAATAATATTTTAAGTCGCTCCCATATAATATCTATGGAAAGTTTATCAAAAATTTCATATTTATACAAACCTGTACCTGTGGGAACTTTTACAACACCAAGTTTTTGTAAATCTCTGGAGATAGTAGCTTGAGTTGTCATAATACCATGTTTTTTCAGTTCATGAAGAATACGATTTTGATCACTTAAGCCATACTTGGATATTAATTTTTTTAATAAAAATAGTCGTTTATTTTTTGAATTATCATTCATTATAATGCATAATTATACAAAATATTTATTTCATTGTCAAGTTTTTTTTTAAATCAAATTGGTTTTTTAAAATAAAATATATATATTTTATTTATATTTTTTTGCATTAGTAGAATTAAAATTTTATTATTAACTGGATCATAGATTTCGTAAATACAGTTAGTAAATTTTTTTAGTTTGAGAAATGAATTTATAGGTACTATGAGTTCAAAAAAAACAAAGAGATTGTATTATGATGATCCCTATAAAACAGAATTTGAGGCCAAGATTATTTCTGCAGACTGCGTAGATGATTGTAAATGGAACATTATTTTAGATCAAACTCTGTTCTATCCTGAATCAGGTGGTCAGTCTTCAGATAGAGGTGTTTTAGGCGGAGTACACGTTTTAAATGTATTTGAAGTGGAGGAAGTGATAATTCATGTCCTTGACAGGGAACTTGAAAAAGGGAAAATAGTACATGGATATATTGATTGGGATCGGCGGTTTGATCATATGCAGCAGCATAGTGGACAGCATATTCTTTCTCAATGTTTTTCAAAATTAAAAGGTGGGCGTACAATAGGATTTCATCTTGGAAGATGTTATTCTACAATAGATATTGATATTTCAAATTTATCGGAGAAGGATTTAAGAAATATTGAAAATCTAGCAAATCAAATTGTACTGGAAAACAGGGATATAGTCATTAAAGTAATAGATAAAGATGAACTAGAAAATATTACTCTCCGTAAATATCCACAGGGAAAAGATAGATTAAGAACTGTAGAAATAAAGGATTTTGAATGGACTGCCTGCTGTGGAACTCACGTAAAAAAGACAGGTGAAATTGGTATTATAAAAATTATTAATACAGAAAATTATAAAGGGGGTAAACGGGTGATTTTTAAGTGTGGGTGGCGGAGTATAAAAGACTATCAATCTAAAAATATCATTTTAAAAAATGCTGCTAACCTCTTGACTTCCAGTGAATTAGATTTAGTAGATAATATCGAGAAAATAATGAATAAACAGAATATTCAGAAAAGACGAATAAAGAAATTTCTTAAAGGAATTATAGATGTTGAAAGTAAGGAGTTACTCAATGATGCCAAGTTGATAAATGGAATAAAAACAATAGTTAAAGTATTCACAAATCGTGAGAGTGATGAAATTTCCATATTATTAAAGAAATTAATCAGCACTGAGAAAATTGTAGTAATAATTGGTTTAAAAAAACAGGAACCAATGCTTTTTATGGGAAGGTCCAAGGATATGGATTTAGATCTACAGAAGATTATGGAACATGCATCAAATATAATAAAAGGAAAAGGTGGAGGCAGCCCTTTTTTTGCTCAGGCAAAAGGAGAAATAGAAAATAAAATCGAGGAGGCAGTTAAGGAAGCGAGAACTATGGTAGAACACAATATTCAATTATTAGATGAGTGATTTCGGCATAAAATTTGTAGAATTTTTTTAATACAATACATTAGAGTTGTTGTTAGATAAAGATATGTGGTGAAGAAGAATGAATTTGGTTTCAATATCATTTGAGATAGATAAAGATAAGCAGTCATGGGTATTTGCCGATATTAAGGACATGTTTGATTCCCTGCATGAATCAGGGTATAGTGCTTCTCTTTACAGAGATAAATTAAATAAATATCAATTTTTACTAAATTATTATTCAGAAAATCCTGAAGAGCAGTTAGTTGATTTATTGCAAAATGAACCTGTGGTAAAATTATTTTTTCGAAAATTAAAAGATGCAAGTGTAAAAGTTATAGTCTCTTCCTATGAAAAACTGTTTTGAATTCTATAAAAGGAGGTCTTATTGTCATGAATGTAAGGATGAAAAACAGCATTAAAGAAAGAATGACTGAACTATTGATAGAGGCGGATTTTTTTATGATGCCAGTTGAATGGATTAAAGATAAGTTATTAGAAGATTTAGAAGTTACTACACAGCTTTCAAATGAAAAACTAATAGAAATTATTAAAGAAGATGAAAAATTCAGACTTTTTGAGTCACCCAAATTACAGCTATCATCAGATTTGAAAGACTTTGTTTCACAAGATGAGTTGAAAAAGATGGGATTTTGTAAAGGTCCCCGAGTCATGTTAAAAGAGAGAGTACCAACAAAGATAGAATTAATAGAATTTTTAATGAATAAAGCCAATCAGACTTTTGAGACCTTAAAAAAAGCATGGGATATTAGGCCCGAAAATAATCAGCAAATTGAAGATCAACTTTTAAAAGCTCTTGCCAAATCACAAAAGCTTCAACGAGAATTAAAAATTGTTTTTACTGAAGAAGAACAAAAAAAGAAAGAGTTGGTTGTTTAATTTTTTAGTAAATAGATTTTTTTTGAAATTTAATCATTTTTAAATAAAGTGATTTAGTGACATCATAAACTTTTTTATTATTATATCTTATTATAATATTTAAGGATTTAAATAAGTTTTATTTACTTACCATTTATATTGCAAAAATATCATTATTTTAAAAATAAATAGAGAAATTATGACAAAGAAACCTTATGAGATTTCTGTTTCCACTCCAGGTAGAATTTGTTTATTTGGTGAACATCAGGATTATCTAGGGCTGCCAGTAATTGCAGGTGCAATAACAAGAAGGATAACAGTTTCTGCAAAAAGAAGAAATGATAAAATTTTCAATTTTAATCTTCCTGACATTAATGAAGAAGAATCATTCTCTCTTGAGAGAAATATACCTTACATAAAAGAGAGGGATTATTTAAAAAGTGCGGTCAATATTGTACAAAGACAGGGTTTTAAACTAATCAATGGTTTGGATTGTAAAGTAACCGGAAATATACCCATAAATTCAGGCACCTCAAGTTCAACCGCACTAGTTGTTGCTTTTGTACATCTGCTCATTAGAATGAGTGAAAAAAATCAACAGATTAATCCAGAGGAGATTGCAAAACTTGCTCATCAGGCAGAAGTGGTTGAGTTTGGTGAGCCTGGTGGAGTGATGGATCATTACACTACAGCCATAGGAGGGATTATATATTTATCCAGGGATCCTCAATTAAAAATTGAAAAGTTAAATGCTGATTTAAAATCTTTTGTTTTAGGTGATTCAGGTGAGCCTAAAAATACAAAGTTTGTACTTTCTAAAGTAAAAAAGAGAATAGAGAAGGTTGTTTTTCAATTAAAAAATAATTATAAAAATTTTTCGTTACATACAGTAAATTATGAAGATATCGATCGGTTTAAAAAGAATGTGGATACCTACCAGTTGGATATTTTAAAAGCAACCATAAAGAATAGAGATGTAACCAGAGATGCAAAAGATATATTCTCCACTAGTCACATAGAACACAAAAAAATTGGAAAGCTTCTTTATAAACATCATCAGATTTTAGCAGAGGAATTAGGCATTTCAACCCCAAAGATAAACAGAATGATAGAAGCCGCAGTAAAAGCTGGTGCCTATGGTGCAAAAATCAATGGTTCTGGGGGAGGAGGGTGTATGTTTGCTTATGCACCAGGAAAAACTCAAGAAGTTGGTGAAGCTATTGCAAAAGAGGGGGGTAAGTGCTATATTATTAATATTGATGAAGGGACAAGAATAGATACGATTAAATTCAATGAGTAGCATACAATTAAATTGTAGGAGTTAATGGTGCCTGAAGGATTGGAAAAATTAGATTCCAGAGTCGAACAGATTTTTGTTGATCAGAGTGGCTATAGGTTGATCTATCCCCCAACTGAAAAGATTGGTGTTATTACTATCAACAATTTTCCTGAACTGGGAAAAATTGCTGCTTTGAGATTTATAGAATGGGTACAGCATAATCCTGGAGGAGTTATCTCCTTACCAACAGGTAAAACACCGGAACATTTTATTAAATATGTAAATAAATATCTACATTCTTGGGGTGATAAAGAAACCAGGAAAGAGTTAGAGGAGAATGGAATAGATCCCCAAACTGTTCCTAATATAAAGAGTCTCAGGTTTGTTCAGATTGATGAGTTCTATCCCATATCACCAGAACAACAAAACAGTTTCTATAACTATGTTAACAAATATTATATACATAATTTTGGTTTAGACCCTAAAAAGGCTCTGTTAATCGATTGTAGTAAAATCGGCCTTGAAAATGGTTTAACCTTAAAAGATGTCTGGCCTGATGATAAGGTTGATCTTTCTTTACGATATAGATATCCAGAAAATAAACAGGAAGAGATTCAAAAGAGCGTACTGGAATCAATTGATCATTGGTGTTATGAGTATGAGCAAAAGATTTGTGAGATTGGAGGAATTGGTTTTTTTCTGGGTGGTATAGGTCCTGATGGACATATAGCCTTCAATGTTGCAGGGAGTGACCACAATAGTACTACTCGATTAACAAAACTGAATTATGAAACTCAGGCTGCCGCAGCAACTGATCTTGGTGGAATTGAGGTAGCAAGGAACAGGCTTGCAATCACCATAGGTTTGCACACCATAACTTATAATCCTAATGCTACTGTAATAGTTATGGCTGCAGGTGAGGCCAAGGCAAAAATGGTAAGGGATGCTGTATATTCAAAACCTTTTATACGCTATCCGGCAACCGCACTGCAATCATTACCAAATACACGATTCTATGTAACTCGAGGAGCAGCGTCTTTGCTTTCTGAACGCAGGTTTATTGATTTAAAAGACGAGAAGATAGTTTCAGAAAAACAGATCGAAAAAATTGTTATTGATCTTGCCTGCAAAAAAAATAAAATTGTTAATTCATTAAAAAAGATTGATTTTTTAGAAGATAAATTGGGGAACATAGTACTCCAAAAAATTAATTTAAGCCCTAAACAGGTTGCGAGCAAAGTAGAAAAATCATTAAAAAATAAATTGGCAGCTGGTTCTAAAGTCAAAGATGGATTAAAATTTATGCATACAGCACCTCATCATGATGATATAATGCTGGGATTCTTTCCAGCTGTGGTAAGACATATACGCAAGGGTAATAACAGTCATGTCTTCGCCTATATGACTTCCGGTTTCAATGCAGTAACAAATAAATATGCTTTAGGTATGTTAGAAAATTTGAGACGTTTTATCAGCTCTGAGGAATTTCAGGATTTACTTGACAATGGTTATTTTACTTCTTCCAACATACAGGGAAGAAATAGAGATGTGTGGCAGTATTTAGACGGGGTGGCTTCCAATAGTGATGATAAAAAATTAAATGGTGAAGCTCGGCGTCTGTTAAGGAATTTTATTGAGATATTTGAAGATGAAAATGTGGAGAACTTGCAGAACAGGATTGATGAGCTGATAAATTATTTTAAAACTCAATATGCTGGTAAAAAGGATATCCCCCATATACAGAAATTAAAGGGAATGATACGGGAATGGGAAGCTGATTGCTTATGGGGATACCTTGGTTTTAATAATAAATCGGTAAAACATCTCCGTCTAGGATTTTATACAGGTGATATATTTACTGAAGAGCCGACCTATCAACGGGATGTGACTCCTGTTCTTCAACTTCTTCATAATACTCAACCTGATGTTGTTTCCATTGCTTTTGATCCTGAAGGAAGTGGTCCTGATACTCATTACAAAATACTTCAGACTATGGCAGAGGCCTTGCAAAAATATGAAAAAGAAAGCAGCAAATCCACTATTGAAATATGGGGATACAGAAACGTCTGGTACAGGTTTCATCCTTCAGAAGTGAATCTTTTTATACCTGTCTCTTTAAATATGCTGGCAATTATGAAGAATGCTTTTTTAAATTCGTTTGTTTCCCAGAAGGATGCCTCCTTCCCAAGTTATGAGTATAACGGTAATTTTTCTGATTTTGCTCAGAAGATTCAGGTTGAACAATATCAAATGTTAAAGACCTGTCTGGGCAGGGAATTTTTTAATGAGCATACAAGCCCTTTGATTCGTGCAACCCGGGGATTTGTATTTATCAAGAAAATGAAATTGCAGGAGTTTTATAGTTATGCCCGAAAACTAAGAGATATAACTGAGAGAGTTATTTTTTAAAAGTAAAATTTTATCACAAGGAGAGTATATATGAAAGGTAGTGGTTTGAGTAAGTATTTAATTTATACTATCCCTTTTTTCATTTTTTTAAATAATAGTTTTTCTTATGAAAATTATAAAGTCAATGATTGGGAAAATCCACAAGTAATTGAGAGAAATAAAGAGTTGCCTCATGCAACCTTGATTCCTTACAAATCAAGATCAAAGGCTGTCAACTGTATAAAAGAGGAGTCATTTTTCTACCAGAGTTTAAATGGAGTATGGAGATTTCATTGGTCACCCAATCCTGATCAGACTCCAGGAGACTTTTATAAAAAAGAGTATGATTCCTCTCCCTGGAATGACATTCCTGTACCTTCAAACTGGCAGCTTCAGGGGTATGGAAAACCGATTTACTTGAATGTTCGATATCCCTTTAAAAAGAATCCACCGTATATTCAAAATGACTATAATCCAGTAGGCTGTTATAGAACAACTTTTAGCATTTCGGAAGAATGGGAAAACAGAGAAACCTACATTCATTTTGAGGGAGTGGAATCTGCCTTCTATCTCTGGCTTAATGGGAAAATGGTCGGATACAGTCAGGGAAGTAGAACTCCGGCAGAGTTCAATCTCACCTCTTATCTAGAACATGGGGAAAATATGCTGGCAGTTAAGGTTTTCAGATGGTCAGACGGATCATATCTTGAATGTCAGGATTTCTGGCGTTTAAGTGGAATTTTCAGAGATGTTTATCTCTTTTCTGTTCCCCACATTCATATCAGAGATTTTGAGGTCAGGACTGATCTTGATAATTCATACCAGGATGCAGAATTAGAAGTAGTATGCCGGGTAACCAATAAAAGAAAGACTGCTGCTTCTAATATAACTGTCGAGGTTTCTTTAATCGATCCTTTTGGCAACAGGGTAGAACCCAAAGCATTGATGACAGGAAGAAGTATTTATATAGAACCTGATAATGAATCTATTATAAAGATGAAGGAAAAAATTATCAATCCCTTGAAATGGACAGCTGAGACACCACATCTTTATACTCTTATCCTGACTTTAACAGATGAATATGAAGATATACTTGAGATAGAAAGCTGCAAAATCGGATTTCGGGAAGTTGAGATCAGAGAAGGTCAATTGCTGGTTAATGGAAAACCGATTTATATTAAAGGAGTGAACAGACATGAACATGATCCTGATAGCGGCCACTATGTGAGTATTGAATCCATGATAAAAGATATCACATTAATGAAGAGATTCAACATTAACACAGTTAGAACCAGCCACTACCCCAATGTTCCTAAATGGTATGAACTCTGTGATCTTTATGGATTATATGTTATTGATGAGGCAAATATTGAATCTCACGGTATGGGTTATAAACCGGAACAAACGTTTGCTAATAAAATGGAATGGCAGCTGGCTCATATTGACCGTATTAAACGTATGGTGGAGAGAGATAAAAACCATGCTTCTGTTATCATCTGGTCTCTGGGTAATGAGGCCGGGGATGGAACCACATTTCAAAAAGCAAGTGAATGGATTCACTACCGTGATCCTTCCAGGCCGGTTCATTATGAAAGAGCTGGCCAGAGACCTCATACAGATATTGTCTGTCCCATGTATTCTAGAATTTGGCATTTAAAAGAATATGCAGTAGTGGGCAGGAATAGGCCCCTTATTATGTGTGAATATGCTCATGCCATGGGTAACAGTGTGGGGAATCTTAAGGAGTACTGGGAAGTAATAGAATCCAATAGATTTCTTCAGGGAGGATCGATATGGGACTGGGTTGATCAGGGCTTGAGAAAGCAATCGAAAGATGGAAAGGATTTCTGGGCCTATGGAGGAGATTTCGGCAATCATCCTAATGATGGAAATTTTTGTATTAATGGGCTGGTTTTTCCTGATCGCAGTATACCTCCAAAACTGTGGGAAGTAAAAAAGGTATATCAGAATATAGAGATTATTCCACGATATAATAAAAATGAGTTTGTTATAAAAAATAAATATTTTTTTACTAATCTTGATCAATTTTATTGTTACTGGTCTATACGGGAAGATGGAAAAGAAATTCAGACAGGGATCATTAATGATCTTGATATTCCTCCTGGTTCATCAGAATTACTCTATATTCCTTTTACAAAACCGGAACTCAAGCCGGGTGCCGAATACTGGATAGATTTCAGTTTTTGTTTGAAGGATAAAATCCTATGGGCTGACAAGGGATTTCAAGTAGCACATGAGCAGTTCAAGATTCCTTATCAGGTTCCTGCAGCAGAACGAATGGTTTTAAAAAAGGATTCTGATATACTCCTCAGAGAGTTCGATATTAAGCTTAGCCTTAAAGGAAAAGATTTTAGGCTTGTATTTGATAAAACAGAAGGAATAATTGAAGAAATAGAGTATGGAAAAGAAAAAATAATTTCCAAAACAGGTTCGTTATCAGGCCCTTTGCTAAACGTTTACCGCTCACCTACAGATAATAATAAATACCTTGCCAGGAAGTGGAAAGAAATAGGTCTTGATTCATTAATCCATGAAGTTGAAAATTTTCATTTTCAGAAAGATCATAATAGAGTCAAGGTATCAGTTAGGTTTAACTGTAGAGGGAAAAATTCAGCAGGATTTATTCATAAGGTAGAATATCAAATTTTTTCTAACGGATGTATAAGAGTACAAAACAAGGTTGCACCCTACGGAGAGTTACCAGTTCTTCCCAAGATTGGTGTCAGAATGGTTATAAAGAAAGAGTATAACCAAATTTACTGGTTGGGACGCGGTCCCTATGAAAATTATCCTGATCGAAAAACAGGCAGTCCGGTAGGATTATATAAAAAGAAAGTTGATAAGTTTTATGTACCTTATGTAAGACCCCAGGAGACCGGGAACAGAGAAGAAGTACGATGGGTAGCACTAACAAATGAATATGGAAATGGTTTACTCATGGTTGCTGAAAAGCCTTTATCTTTTTCTGCTTTGAATTTTACAGCCAAAGACTTGAATAGAGCTGACCATATCCACGAATTAAAACCAAGGGATGAGATAATCTTTTGTATTGACTGCAAACAATTAGGTTTGGGTAATGGAAGTTGTGGTCCGGGTGTACTTGAGAAATATCTTATATATCCGGAGGAAGTAGAATTTGTTTATGAGCTCCGTCCCTATTTTTCGAAAATAAGGGATCTCTATGAAGCAGCAGGTTTGAAATTACCGGAATAAGAAAGGAGATTTTAATGATATTTAATAAACGTAGAGTTCACTGAGAATCGAGAGAAAAATAATTGGATTCTTATTAGGTTTGAAAACTAAATCTCTGAAGAAATAATTGATACAGTTTAAATTTCTTGAATAACTCTGCTAATTTAACACCTCTACCTTAAGATTAGATTTTGATCATAGAAAATCCTTATTATGTTTGTATAAATAATTAATTCATTAATCTTACATATTACAATGAAAGGAGAGACACAATGAAAAAACGTACCCCTTTTCCCGGTGTTTTCTGGGTGGCAAATTCCATTGAAATACTTGAACGATTTGCTTATTATGGTATCTATCTAGGGTTTGGAATTTATATGGAGCATTTAGGTTTTTCCAAGGGTGAGCTAGGAATAATCCAATCAATTTTTCTCTTTTTTTCCTATGTAATACCAGTATTTTCCGGTACTTTTGCAGATCGATTTGGCTTTAAAAAAATTCTCATTGTCTCCTATCTTGCCTATCTACCTTCAATTCTTCTATTAATATTAACAAAATCTTTTTCAGGTATTGCTCTTACTATGCTGAGCATTGGTCTTGCCGCTGGGATTTTTAAACCACTTATTTCCGGAACAGTCAGAGTTGTTTCTGACAAAACAAACAAAACCCTGGGGTTTGGGATTTTCTATGCTATGGTTAATGTTGGAGCTTCTTTAGGGCCAGTGGTTATGGGACGACTGCGTGCGATTTCCTGGAACAATGCCTTTCTTGCTGGCGCCGGTGCGGTTGGATTAATGCTTTTCATTACCATACTTTTTTATAAAGAACCTGAAAGGAAAACAGAAGGTATTACTTTGAAAAAGAAGTTTAAAGATATGGGTATTGTGTTTTCTGATATGAAATTTTTAGTTTTTTTAATTTTAATAGGTCTGTTTTTCTGGCTTCCTTTCTGGGCATTTTTTAATCTTGCTGCTATGTATGTAGATCGTAACCTTGATACAGTCAGTCTCTATATAACCATAAAAAGTCTTTTTGGTCAAAGTCTAGCAAATTTTCTTTCCAGAGTCGGGGAGGATGGAAACAGGAGAATTTTAGGCGAAACAATTGCTCATTCCGGCTGGATTATCATGGTCTGTCAGATTTTTGTTTCCAGAATAGCTGAAAAATTCAAACCTATACCTACCTTTTCAGCAGGTCTATTAATAATGGCTGGTGGTTATGCATTTCTGGGTGTAGCTTACATAATTCATCCTGCCTGGATTTTTTTGGGCATTCTGTTTTTTGCAGTAGGTGAAATGGTCTCTTCACCTCGAATTCAGGAGTATATTACTTGGCTGGCACCAAAAGAGAAGGCAGGCCTTTACATGGGCACTAATTTTCTATCTATAGGAATTGGAGGAGCGCTCAGTGGAGTAATTTTTACATCTTTATATGGATATTTTCGTAATACAGGACATCCCCAATACATCTGGTATATGCTTGGTGTGCATCTCATACTTGGGATGATTATAATAAATCTGTATACAAAAAAGGCCGGTAAGTTCAAAGAGTTGGAAGAATAACATTTTTTAAAAAAGATGAATTTTTTTCTTGCAATTTCAAATAATAAAATTTATCTTTATTTAAATAGTTGAAAATAATAAACAATGGGTTGCCTATAGAATTTTGATACTGGTAAAAAGTATATTAAGAATAATATCTATTTTAAGTGACGTTAATAGGTATTAATAAAATCAGTGTTGGGAATATAGGTAATCTATGTTTAGGTTTAAATCATATTGGATTTCTTTTTTTTCTTATCTGTTAACTATTTATTTTTTCTTAAATCCAACTTTTATAAAAGCTCAGATAGGATTACATATACCTGAACCAGAAAAGAATTTTCCACCTCTTACTAGTAGACAAGTAAGCTATTCTTTTGCTTTGCCCCTATCTAAGAGACCTCTGACCTATCCCCGTTTCTTTAAAAGAGAAGTGTTTATTGATTCAACAGGACAGTATGTTACTATACAATTCACCTTTGATGATAGAGATGTGCTTATACCCCGGCGTTTAACCTTAGAGAAGTATATTAATCAACGTTTAAGGCTTGAGACTTATTTTGCGAAAAGATTGTATTTTAGTGAAAACTATCTACCTAGGGAAGAAAGAGTGGAGCCAGGTGGTTTAACAATTGAAAGTCCTAAAATTAAAAGTAGAACCTTTAAAAGATTATTTGGGGGAGAAACCTTAAGTCTGAATGTTACTGGCAATATTACTATTGATGGTACCTATAGACATGAAAAACGTCAAGAAGTAATGACTGCCACTAATCGAGCTCCCACTGGTAGTTTTAACATGAAGCAGACACAGCGATTTAAGGTGGAAGGAAAGATAGGGGAAAATGTATCAGTTTTTGTTGATCAGGATAGTGAGCGTCCTTTTGAATTTCAAAATGCATTGAAAGTACAATATCGAGGAGATGAAGATGCGATTCTCCAAAGTATAGATGCTGGTAATGTGTCTTTATCACTTCCAGGGACTAAGTTTGTAACCTTTAGTGCTCAAAATTCCGGGCTGTTTGGCATTAAGGCCAGACTTAAGTTAGGTAATCTTAATATCACTACCATAGCCAGTATGGAAAAAGGACAAAAGAAAAAATTGTCTTTAACTGGTGGCAAGGAAGAGGGGGCAATTCAGATTCAAGATTATACTTATGTTCGAAATACCTATTTCTTTTTACATGATCGGTATCGTGAAATGTATCCCCAGGTTGATGATGATGGACTTCATGAATATGATCCGGATAATGTAATAACCAGGATTGAGATATACAAGTCAGGTCAAACTTATCAAAGTGATGAGGATGCTTTTCATGCCTGGGCAGTAATTGATCCTGATAATCCTGATACTTCCGGAGAAATCAATGATAGTTATGAGGGGTATTTTTTACGTATGGAACCCAATGAAGATTATTTTTTGGATAAAAAAATTGGGTATATTAGAATGAATCGAACTCTTCAAGATAATGAGGTTCTGGCAGTTACCTTCAAGGACACGTCTGGAAATGAGTTTGGTACTTTACCGGATGAGACTGGCAATTTTCCTGGAAAGAAGATATTCAAGATCATAAAACCAAAAAATCCCACCCCGGATTTAAATACCTGGAATCTTGAATGGAAGAATGTATACAATTTAGGAAATACTCAAGATATAAACCAAGAAGATTTTGATTTAAAAATTTATTTTAAAACTCCTTCAGGTAATCCGCTTGATTCAACCACACCTGAAGGAGAATCACAATCCAAGAGTTATCTGGAGATTTTTGGACTAGACAGAAAAAATGAGACAGGGGCTTCAACTCCGGATGGGAATATTGATTTTGGAAATCCAAATATTATTAATCTTGATAGAGGAGAGTTAATGTTTCCAGATCTCACCCCATTTTCTCCGGATACTCTTTCTGAGTCTAAATTGCCTCAGAATCAGTGGGCAAATTTTTATTATGTTGATCCTACAAATCAATCAGAAATCGTAAATAAAAGTAATTTTTACATAGAGGTGAAATCTTCAGCCTTATCACGACTAAAATCTACTTATCAGCTTGGCATAAATGTTATTGAGGGTTCAGAAAAAGTTACCCTTAATGGAGCACAGCTTGAGAAAGGAGTAGATTATAATATTGATTATCGGTCTGGAATGCTTACCATTACCAAGGAGGGAGCTACTGATGCAAATGCTAATCTGGAAGCAACCTATGAATTACAAGAAATGTTTTCTATTGACAAGAAGATGTTGTTAGGTACAAGAGCTGAATATAATTTATGGGAAAAGGAGGATAGTCGTGCTTTTATAGGTGGAATCTTACTTTACCGGAGTCTTCAAACAGTTGACAGACGGATTAATATTGGCAAGGAAACTCCATTTTCTAATTTAGTATGGGATCTTAATACCTTAGTTGACTTGAAAAATAAATTCCTTACTAAAGCCTTTAATTATATACCTTTACTTACTGTGTCTGGTGATTCCAGGATATCCTTTGAGGGTGAAATAGCCCAGGTAATTCCCAACCCGAATTCCCTTAATAACCGGAGCACAGGAGATAAAAATGGAGTTGCATATTTAGATGATTTTGAGGGGGCTAAACTTGAAAATATAATGAATATAAATGGAGTTTCTTGGAACCATTGTGCTCAACCTGTCACAGGAAAGGAAAACGAAAAAGCTGAGCTTAACAAGCGAGGTTATATAGAGTGGGTAAATCCTTATAGAAAAATTGATGTTCATGATGTTTGGCCTAATAAAGAAATAAGTAATCAAATGGGAGGGACTGCCGGAGCTAAAGATGTGCTTGAAATTCGGTTTCACCCCATCGATACTTTGAATACAGATGAGCAAAAACGAAAATGTTGGGGAGGTCTTCAAAAAGCACTTCCTTCAGGTTATGCCAATCAGATAAAAAGCCGCTTTCTGGAAGTATGGATAAAATCAATGGAAGGATATCCTCCTGGGAAAATACATATCGATTTAGGCTGTATTTCAGAAGATGTTATTCCCAATGGAAAGCTGGACACTGAAGACAAGTTAAAAGCTGGCTTACGAGATGAAATTCTACAGCCGGATGATGAAGATACAGGTATAGATGGAATCTGGGGTGATGATCCGGAACAACTTTTTCATCCTCATGAACCTGCAGTTATAACAGATGGAAGAGCATCTCCCTATGATTTTTGGGATCTGAATAATAGTGGCGATAAATCTCGAGATGAACCCTGGAGTTATGATAATTGGGATTATCAACCAGAAAGTGAATATATAAAAGATATTATAAAAAATACTGGTACAGAAAATAGTAAAGATAAGTTAAGTGTTAAAATACCGGATAGTGAGGACTTAAATGGAAATTCAACCTCTGATTTAACCAACAGTTACTATTCCTTTGCATTTTCCCTTGATGAAAACAGCCCGGATACAAGTTTAATTGATGGATATGGTGCAGAAGGAAAAGGATGGCGTAAATATCAGCTTCGTTTGAATGAACCTGATACCATGGTGGGAAATCCGCAATGGTCAAGAATTAAGTATATTCGAGTATGGATTGACAGTGTAGATTCCTACACTCGGGTACAAATAGCCCAGATCAGTTTGGTGGGAAATGAATGGAGATTTAAAGGTATTTACCAACCTGATGATACCACAAATTATGGGGTGACAGATGATTCCACATTGGTTATTAAAGTGTATAATACGGATGAAAATAAAGATGAATATATACCACCCAAAGGAGTTAAGGGAGAGTATGATCCTGTACGGAAAATCCATTCCAGAGAGCAAGCCTTAGTGCTGAAGCTGAATGATCTACCGCCTAATAGAACTGCGGTTGCCCAAAAAACACTGTATCAACCAGTAGATTTAATTCATTACAAGAGATTAAAGATGTTTTTGCATGGGGGAGATAATGTGTTTACTTCTTTTCCTCCTGATAGTTGTCCGGTAGATTTTTATATTCAAATCGGTTCAGATACAAAAAATGAAAATTATTATGAAATAAAATATCCTGTGTATCAGGATTGGGATGAAAGAAATACCATTGATTTACCTTTGGAAGTATTCAGTATGTTAAAACTTGAACGGGAAACTGATCAGGATACCAGCAGTGTAATTTTGGAAAATGGTCATGAGGTGAAGATAGTAGGTAATCCCACTATAACTAAGGTACGGTGGCTTAGAACAGGTATAACCAATAGAACCAAAACCTATTTTAATGGAGAAATATGGGTGAATGAATTGCGTTTGTCCAATGTAAGAAAGGAAAAAGGGATGGCAATCCGGGCAACATCCAGTATAAAAATTGGTGATTTTTGTAGTATTAATGGTTCCTATGATAAAAAGGATGCGGATTTTCATACTGTAAATGAAAGGTTTGGGAGTGGTTCGAACACAGAAAGTTATTCTGTAAATTTCAGTTTCAATGCAGATAGATTTTTACCGGTTTCCTGGGGTTTGAATATTCCCATTAGAGCCAATTACGGTACATTACTTTCTACTCCAAAATATATGCCTGGAAGCGATATCATTGTAGATGAAAAAATTATGACTTCTCAGCAAGTATATGAAATCCAAACTGAAAATGAAAACAAAGGTCTCAGTGTTTCGTTTTCCAAAAAGAAAAAAGCACGAAATTTTTTTGGCAGGTATTTTCTTGATCCAATTAGTGCCCAGCTTAATTATCGACGTTCTGATAGTCGCAGTTCTCAGATCCGGTTTTCCAGATCAATAAGTTATAATGGAAATTTCAGTTATAATGTATCAATTAATAAAAAATATAGTTTCAAACCATTTATATGGCTGGGTACAAAAGGATTTTTGGGGAAAATTGCTGATTTTAAAATATATTATCCCTTTTCAAATTTTACTTTCAAAATTAATGGAATTGATACTGAGAAGGATTCGGAAAATAGAGAGGGAGTTCCGAAATCTTCAGAAAATGCAACCTTTAATAACGATTTTTCTTTAAATTTAAAACCCATAGATAATTTATCTGTTGATTACTCAAACTCACAGAGCTTTAATATGCGTGAAAAACCATGGGTAAAAATATTATCAATATCACCGGAACGGTTGGATTATCAGCAGAGATTCCAGACTAATTTTTCTCCTACATTATTTTCCTGGTTTTCACCTTCTTTTAAATATAATGCAAATTATAGATGGCAAAACAATATTCAAAGAACAACTGCCAGTAAAAGTGCAGGAGTGAACTCTGGATTTACCATCAGTGGAAAATTTAGTCCTGAGAAATTTGTTGGTATTTTTGAAAAAGAAGAGAAGAGGAAAACAATTCGACAGCCTCAAACCCGGAGGAGGCGGTCAACCCAAAAAGACACAGAAGAGAAAGAGGAAGATAAACAGGAAAAGGATGAAAAAGAAGATAAGCCATCAGCTATTGTTTTTATTCTTTCTAAGATAGGAACCACATTAAAGGGAATTGAGCCTATTTCAGTTAATTTTTCCACCACAAAAACAAGAAATGATCAAGGTATTCTTTGTTCGCCCTCCAATGCATATAAG